>CAJQTA010000044.1 GCA_905618895.1 uncultured Candidatus Pelagibacter sp. | reverse complement strand
AAGTGTCAATAAAGCCATAAAATTTGTAAAAATGGGAAAAATTAAAGATGCAGAAAAAGCTATTAAGCCTGCGGTAAACTATTTAATCAAAATGAAGTGTAAAAAAATAATACTAGGATGCACTGAATTACCTATTGCAATTTTTGCTTTTAAATCTTTTAAAAAAATTAAATCTTCAAAAATATTTTTAGACCCTAATTTAATGCTAGCAAATGCTTCAATGAAAAAATATTTAATGAAATAATGAAAATTGATAAAGATAAACCCTATGTTATATTTTTAGCTGAAATTATATATAATAATGTAGCTAATATTAAAAAAGAAAATCCAACTATTGTCAATATTGATGCTATTGAAAGATTTATGGTAACAGAAGTATATGATGAAATAAGTAGTGGTAAATTTCATGACATTTGGTTTAAAGATCTAGAAAGTAATAATTATATTGATAAAGAAACTGGTAAAAAAATTCCTGAAGAAACTATTAAACTTTTAAAAATACAAAAAGATATTGCAGTGAAGCAATTAATAAAATATCCCAAGTTATATTATGCAAAAAGCTCATTTCCTCTTGAAATTTCTCAACGTGCATTTGATTTTGTATGGAGAATGTGCGAGAGTTATGAGCTTTGGTGTAAGGAAACAAAACAACCTTATGCTTTGTCTTTAAAAATTACTGATTAGTAAGATTTAGTTTTTTTCTTGTCTCTTCTATTCTATTTTTAACTAATCTTTTAAATTCTGCATTTTTATCTTTAGGCTTAAGTATCTCTTTGATATTTTCTGCTACAGATCTTCCTGTAAGATTTGCAATTGCTTCATTGGAACCAAAAGTTAGTCCAGCATGATATGCACTACCTGTTGTACCAAGAGTATATGCTGGCCCTAAAAGAACGGTATTTTGTGCACAGCCATTTAAAAGGCTTAATAGAAACATTCCTACAATTACTTTTTTTATTATCATCAATCCCTATTTTAATTTATTCATTTTAGCATACAACTCAAGATCGAATATATCCACTATGGGCATAAAATGACTATATTACATGAAGATTTAACCTATAAACCAATAATGCTTAGAATTTTTCCATTTATTTTTATAATCTTGTGGTCGTCAGCATTTGTTACAACAAAACCAATTATAGATAATAGCGATCCTTTTGCAGCACTAGCATTTAGATTTTTTTTTGTGGCACTAGGTTTCTTTATATTTGCAATTTATACAAAACAAAAACTTTTAATAAGTAGTAAAAATTTACTTCAATCTATTATTAGTGGAGTTCTATTTCATGGTATTTACTTGGGTGGAGTTTTTTATTCAGTTTCAATTGGAATGCCTACCGGTATCACAGCTTTAATTGTGACACTACAACCGATTTTAACTAACGCTTTAGCTAGTAAAATTTTAAATGAAGATGTTTCTATTAAACAATGGTTTGGTGTAGTACTTGGATTTATAGGGGCTATATTAGTTTTAGGATTTGAAATTGGATCTAGTCTTCCGGTTGTTGGTGTTGTTTCTTCTTTTATAGCTTTATTCGCAATCACAAGCTCAACCTTATTTCAAAAAAAGATAAGTAACAACTTGCCTTTGTCTGTGAGTAATATGTATCAGGCTATTGGTGGTTTTTTTTTTCATGTTTTAATTATTATTTTTTTTACAAATTTTTATATCAATTTCAATGCATCATTCTTAATAGCAATAAGTCACCAGATATTCTTGGTTTCATTCGGTGCTTTTACTATTTTGATGTTTTTAATAAAAAAAAACTCCGCTAGTAAAACTGTTTCTGTATTTTTTTTGATACCACCAACTACCGCTTTAATTGCATGGTTATTTTTAAATGAAAATTTGGATACTTTAGATATATCTGGTTTTATAATAGCTACAATAGGCGTTTATATTGCTACAAGAAAAAATAACATTTAAATACTTTTAAACCCAAACTCTAAAGCTGAATCAGTAATCGAATGATACAATGATTCACCAAAACTTCTAAGAGTAAAAATTCTTATTATGTTAGGATCATCATTAAGCATATCGATTGTAACAGACATCCCATTGTATGTTGAGTTTAAACAATTATTTTTTTTCAAATTGTTAAAATTATAGGGACATCCCTTTTTTAATACTTCTTTTGTATCTTCTCCCTCTAACTCAATTATAGCCCTGGAATGAGATAGATTAGTAATTGCAAAATTATCTTCATTCAATTTTTCTGCCAATTCTTTTAAGAGTTCTTTTTTGTTTGATATTAAGATCCAACTATTGGGTCCACTCCATAAAATTCGTGTTTGATTATTGTTGCTAACATTAAGAGTTTCATTATTTAAATTTAAATTATCAATTTTGATATCTTTGATTAAGAACGTAGAATTTTTGTACTGAACTATTTGAACTATTAAAAAATTTGTCTTTTCTGATATTTTTAATAAATCTTTTTCATTTTTATTTTCATAATCTCCATGAAGACCCTTGGTATGAATGTTTTTTAAGGCTGAAACCATTGTCATGATCTTACTCTTTCACCTTTTGGATCTACATAATGTGAAGAAACTATTTCAACAGCTATCGTTTTATTTTTCAATGGAGACATAGCAAATAATTTTTGTCCAATCATATTTTTTCCATCTTTAAGTATTGCTAAAGAAAATGGATTATCAAATTCAACACTCCAACATGACGCTGAAATATAACCTAATTTAGGATTGGGAAGCTGTGCATTTTTATCCTTAACTAAATGTGAACCCTCAGGAATACTTGTTTTTTTATCTAGTGGAATAACGCCCACAACTTTCTGTCTGTCCTTCGCTACAAAAGCTTTTCTATTTAAAGATCTTTTTCCAATAAAATCTTTCTTTTTGCTAATCATTCCTTCTAAAGAGTTATCATATGGAATAGTTCTCCCGTCTAATTCTGAACCTGCAACATGTCCCATTTCAATTCTCAATGTTGATAAGGCTTCTGTTCCATAAGGTTGAATTTCAAAATTTTTACCTAATTCCATTATTTTTTCCCACATAAAAGATCCATTGTCTGACTCAACGTTAACTTCATATGCAAGCTCACCAGAAAATGAAATTCTAAAAATTCTTGCATGAACACCAAATAGTTCACCTTCTAAATATCCCATAAATGGCAAACCTTCATTTGAAACATCAATTTTTGGAAATAATTTTTTTAACAAGTCTCTGGACTTGGGTCCTGCAATGGCTACTCCCGCCCATTGTTCTGTAGTTGATACTACATTCACATTTAATTCTGGCCATACAACTTGTAGATAATATTCAAGATGTGATAAAACATTTGCCGCTTGCGCGGTTGTTGTTGTCATATGATAATGATTTTCTGAAATTCTAGTAGTTGTTCCATCATCCATTACAATTCCGTCTTCTCTTAACATTACACCATACCTTGCTTTACCTACTGGCAGTTTTAACCAAGCATTTGTGTATACTCTATTCAATAATTCTGCTGCATCTGGTCCTTTAATATCTATTTTACCTAAAGTTGTAACATCACAGACACCTACATTTGTTCTAACATTCTTTGCTTCCCTCTTTGAACCCTCAAATAATGTTTCATTTCCTCTCTTATAATATCTTGGTCTTAACCAAACACCTGCATCAACAAATACTGCATTATTTTTTTCATGCCAATAATGTATTGGTGATTTTCTTGTTGGTCTCGAATGCTTACCTACTTCTCTTCCCACAATTGCACCAATAGTAACTGGTGTATAAGGAGGTCTAAAAGTAGTATGTCCTACCTCAGGTACAATTTTATTTTCTATATTTGAAACTAACTGCAAGCCATTAAGATTACTTGTTTTTCCTTGATCCGTTGCCATTCCAAGTGTGGTGTACCTCTTTACATGTTCAATAGATCGATAGCCCTCTTTTACTGCAATTTCAACATCTGAAACAGCTACATCATTTTGAAAATCTAAAAATCTTTTATAAGTTTTTCCTTTAGGTAAGGGTACACACCAAAATTTATCATGAGTTGTTTTTTTTTTTTCAACAACTTTAGGGCATAAAATTTTATTTTCATTTTTAGTTATTTTTTTTGACAACTCATAACCTGCATCAAAAGAATCTTTTAAAGTTTCTTCTAGAGTAAATTTACCATTTGCCGCTCCTAAAGTAGTTTCATTTTGTTTTGATACACCGGGCACAAAGGCATCTATATTTTTATCAAATTTAGTTTTATTACCTGATTGAGATGCCAAATGTATTGTTGGTGTCCAAAAACCAGATACACAAATACAGTCACAATTAATATTCTCTAACGCTCCTAAGTTATTTTTATTATCTGAAATTTTTGCTATTTCTGCAGAATCTACTTTTTTATAACCCTTTGCAGCAACTACTACATAGGAAAGTTTAATTTGTATACCTAGATTTTTTGCTTCTTCTATTGTTTCTGAATTAGGTTCTTTTCTTGTATCTAATATGATTGGTTCAACTCCATTTTTTTTAAATTCAATTGCCGTTTCATAGCCACTATCATTATTTGTAAATATTAAAGGTTTTTTTCCAACTAAAACTCCATATACTTTTAAATATTCTTTGGCTGCAGATGACAACATAACGCCTGGTGTATCATTATTTCCAAAAACTAAAGGTCTCTCTATTGATCCTGATGAAATTAAAACTTCTTTTGCTCTGATATACCAAAGCCGCTGTTTTGGATGGTATTTTTTTGTTTTAGGTAAATGGTCACTTATCTTTTCTAACATAACCAACATATTATGATCGTAATAACCAAAAACTTGAGACCTATTTCTTACGGTAACATTGGGCATTTCTTTAAGTTCGGTAATTATATTTTCTGACCATTCTTTACCAGTTTGGTTTCCAATATTAACTTCACTAGTTAATAATGTTCCTCCATACCTTGGTTTGTCCTCTGCTAATATAACTCTTGCTCCATTTTTAGCTGCAGCATATGCGCTGGCTAAACCCGCTGGACCAGATCCTGCAATTAATAAATCACAGTATTCATATTTATGTTCATATCTTTCTTTATCATGTTTGGTTGATGCAACACCAAGCCCAGCAGCTTTTCTAATAAATGGTTCATAGACTTTATACCAAAAACTTTTTGGCCACATAAATGTTTTGTAATAAAATCCTGCTGGAAGAAACACTTTTAAAAAATTATTAATTGCCCCAATATCAAAATTTACACTAGGCCAGCAATTAACACTCTTTGCTTCTAATCCCTCAAAGAGCTCTTGCTCTGTGGCTTTTACATTAGGTTCTGTCTCATTATTTCTATATAGCTGAACAACTGCATAAGGTTCGTCAACACCAGCACCAAAAAAGCCTCTAGGCCTGTGATATTTAAAGCTTCTTCCAATTAAATGGACTCCATTAGCAAGTAATGCTGATGCTAACGTATCCCCTTCATACCCAAAGTAATTATTTCCATTGAATATAAATGATAATTTCTTATCTCTATTTATTAATCCAACAGTATCTAGTCTAAAATCTTGGGTCATTTTTTAAATATCTTCGTTAGCTTTTAATGTTTTGAATATTTCGTGAGTTGCAGTGTCTCTCTCTACTTTAATCCATTGTCTACAACCTGATAAATGCTGCCAAAGCTCGAGGTGTTTTCCTCTTAAACTTTTTCTATTATAAACAAAATTATCCCACTCTTGGTCTGAAATTTCTTTGTTTAACTCAGGTCTTTTAACTGTTGCATCGCCTCCATAGGAAAATTCATTTTGTGATCTCATTCCACAATGTGGACATTTAATATGTAGCATTTAGGAAATCCAGGTTTTCGTTCCCAGTCCCTTTTCATCAAGTAAGTGACCTGTGTTAAATCTACTTAAACTATAACCTTCATTTAATTTGTGAACTCTGTCTTGTGCAATTGTGTGAGCAAATGTCCACCCCGATGCTGGTGTAGCTTTAAACCCACCGTAACACCAACCACAATTTAAATATAATCCTTCAATATGAGTTTTATCAATAATGGGTGATCCATCCATTGACATATCCATTATACCTCCCCAGGTTCTTAGCATTTTTAATTTACTTAGAAAGGGCATCATTGCAATTCCTTCTGTTAGTACATGTTGGAGTGTTGGTAAATTTCCTCTTTGAGCATAACTATTATATCCATCCAAATCACCTCCCATTACCATTTCACCTTTGTCAGATTGACTAATATAAAAATGTCCTGCTCCAAAAGTAACCACTTTATCTAACACAGGTTTTAAAGGTTCTGTAACACAAGCTTGAAGAAGATGAGTTTCTACTGGTATTGTCATATTTAATTTTTCAGCTAAAATATTTGTACTACCTGCAACACATAAGCCAATTTTTTTAACCTTAATATCTCCTCTAGAGGTTCTGACACCATTAATTTTTCCACCAGAAACATCAAATCCAGTTACTTCACAATTTTGAATTATATCCACTCCCATTGAGTCTGCTTGACGCGCATATCCCCAAGCCACAGCATCATGTCTAGCTGTTCCTGCGCTTGGCTGCATTAATCCACCAAATATAGGAAATCTTACATTGTCTGAAAAATCTGCCATTGGAATAATTTCTTTTACCTCTTCTCTATTTAAAAGAACTGCATCAATACCATTTAAACGCATTGAGTTTCCTCTTCTGGCAAAAATATTCATTTGAGCATCTGAGTGTGCAAGATTAATTATTCCTCTTGGGGAAAACATTACGTTGTAATTTAAGTCCTGACTCATTCTTCTCCATAAATCCATTCCAAACTCACTAAATAATGCATTATCATCGTGCATATAGTTTGATCTTATGATTGTAGTATTTCTTCCCATATTTCCACCACCAAGCCATCCTTTTTCAATGATAGCTACATTCGTAATATTGTGCTCTTTTGCAAGATAATATGCCGTAGCTAGTCCATGGCCTCCGCCACCAATAATAACAACGTCATATTCTTTTTTTGGAGTAGCATCTTTCCATGCTAAGTCCCATTTTTGATGACCAGAGAAGGCGTTCTTTATCAGGTTAAATATTGAATATTTTTGCATTAACTAATTTTATCTAAATGAATATAAATAGTTATTATTATTTTTATATATAATTTTTATAAGTTTCAAAAATTCATAAAAGAAGATACTAATTCGTCAAAGAAATTTTAATTTATAGGAGTTTTAGATGAGCGACGTTAAATCAGACATTCAGATAGCTAGAGAAGCTAAAATGCAACCTATAAATGATATCTTAGCAAAGATAAATGTGCCAGATGAAAGTACTGCATACAGCCCAATGGGCAGACATATTGCAAAAATTAATCTGGAATATTTAGATACTTTAAAAGATAAACCTGATGGAAAACTTATTTTAGTAACCGCAATAACACCTACTCCAGCAGGTGAAGGTAAAACTACAACTTCAGTTGGCTTAAGTGATGGGTTAAATAAAATTGGAAAAAAATCTATTGTTTGTTTAAGGGAACCAAGTCTTGGACCCTCTTTTGGGATGAAAGGTGGTGCGGCTGGAGGTGGTTACGCACAAGTGGTTCCAATGGAACAAATTAATTTACACTTCACTGGAGATTTCCACGCAATTACTTCTGCTCATAATTTATTATCAGCTTTAATTGATAATCATATCTATTGGGGAAATAAATTAGATATAGATGTTAGAAGAATTGTTTGGAAAAGAGTAATGGATATGAATGATCGTTCTTTAAGATCAATCAATATAAATTTAGGTGGTGTAGCAAATGGTTTTCCAAGAGAAGACGGTTTTGACATAACTGTTGCATCTGAAATCATGGCAATTTTTTGCTTATCAAATGATTTGAAAGATTTAGAAAAAAGAATAGGAAATATTACAATTGCATATACTAGAGATAAAAAACCTGTTTATGCTAAAGATCTAAAAGCTCACGGTCCAATGACAGTATTATTAAAAGATGCAATCAGACCTAATATAACTCAAACTTTAGAAAATAATCCTGCAATTATTCATGGAGGTCCATTTGCAAATATCGCACATGGATGTAATTCTGTAATTGCAACAAAGACTGGATTAAAACTTGCTGACTATGTTGTTACAGAGGCAGGTTTTGGTGCTGACTTAGGTGCTGAAAAGTTTCTTGATATAAAATGTAGAAAATCAGATTTAAAACCAAACTGTGTTGTTATTGTTGCAACTATAAGGGCATTAAAAATGCACGGTGGAGTAGCTAAAGAAGATCTTAAGATAGAAAATGTAGAAGCTTTAAAAAAAGGTTTAGTTAACCTTCAAAGACATATTGAAAATGTTAAAAAATTTAATTTACCTGTTGCTGTAGCTGTTAATCATTTTATTAAAGATACAGATAATGAGGTAAAAGCTTTAATAGAATTTTGTGATGGTATTGGAGTTAAAGTAAGTCTTTGTACTCATTGGTCAAATGGTGGTGAAGGAACAAAAGAACTAGCAAGTCATGTAGTTGAGTTGTGTGAAAAAAATGATAATAAATTCAAGTTTTTGTATGAAACTAAAACTCCTCTATTTAAAAAGATAGAAACAATTGCAAAAGAGATTTATAGAGCAGATGAAGTTATCGCTGATACAAAAATTAGAAATCAATTAAAAAGCTTTGAAGATGCTGGTTATGGAGATTTTCCAATTTGTATCGCAAAAACTCAATATAGTTTTTCAACAGATCCTAGCTTAAAAGGTGCTCCTATAGGACATGCCTTACCCATAAGAGAAATTAGACTGTCATCAGGTGCTGAATTTATCGTTGTTGTCTGTGGAGCAGTTATGACTATGCCAGGACTACCAAGAGTTCCAGCGGCAGACTCTATTAAACTTAATAAAAATGGTGAAATTGAAGGTCTATTTTAAGAATTAGTTAATTATATTCAGCCAATTTCTTAATTCTAGCATTCTAGAATTTTTTATTGAAATTTTAAATTCTTCTTCAATAAAATTGATGTGATCATTAATTTCTTCTTCATTCTTAAATCTATTTCTTTTTTTAATTAAAGTGTCTTTTCTGAATTTAATGATATCTACCATTTTTTTATAAGTAATTTCTGGGTGGTATTGCAAACCCCAAATTTCACTAACACCAGTTTTAAAATTAAGTCCTTGTATCTTATTAATCTTATTTGACGCTAAATGCACTGCACCAGTAGGTGTTGTAACAACTTCATCAAAATTAAAAGCTGGGGTATTAAACTTGTTCTTTTTATCTTTATAGAGTGAATTATTTAAACCATCATTAGTTAACTCAATATCATTTGCAATTCCTATGTGCGAACCATTAATACTTTTTTTAACTTTACCACCTGCTGCCGTTACAGCTACTTGCATACCCCAACAGATTGCTAATATTTTTTTTACATTTTTAAAACATTCTTTCATGAAAGAAATTTGTCTTCTTATTTCAGGTGTATCGTTATAAATATTTAGACTACTTCCACCCCAAATTAATCCATCATATTTTCTTAATTTAGGAACAATTTCATTTAGGCCTAATTTCAAACAAGGATTTAATACATCTATTTTTAAATTTTTATTATAAAAGGAAAGGCTTTCTTTTAAACTTTCTGTGTGAGTAGGTATACCAGCATCCTGAAAAATCTTTCCCTCTTCTGGAGTATTTCCTTCACAAATTAAAATATTTAAAATCCCCATTTACCAAACAATTTCTAATTTTTTATTTTCACATATGGTGGTTAACATGCTGAACATTAATGGAAAATGTTTTGGATTAAGATCTTGCATAATTTTTGGACCAATTTCTAAAGCAAGCTGTGCACCCTCAACTGTAATATTTTTCATAAATTTTTCTTTAGCCTCTTTATAAAGGTATCCTTCTCCAAGATATTTACCCATCAAACTATTTCTTCCACCTATTGCACTCACATACAGGTCTCCTAAACCTGCTAAACCATAAACTGTTTCCGGTCTGCCTCCGTAATAGGAAACGAATTCAACCATTTCAGAAATTGATCTATGGATTAATGAAGCTGATGTATTTAGATAATATTTAGATTGAATTTCTTTAGATGCTTTTGAATTACTCAATCCTTTGGATGCTCCAATTAACATTGAATAAATATTTTTGATTGCACCAGATAATTCAATACCAGTTAAATCATCTGACGCTTCTGTTGAATAATAGTCTGTTGATATTATTTTTTTTAATAAGTTAGTTTCATTAATGTTTGGATTTGCAATAACCGTTCCAGTTCTCATCTTGTTTGCAAGTCCTGCCGCCAAACAAGGTCCTTTAATTGCTGAAATATTTATTTCTGTATGACCTTTTTCTTTTAGAAGTTTTTTAATCTTATCTGAAAGTGTTATTAATTCATTTTCTTCAATCGCCAGACCTTTGGTTAACAAGATAATTGGAAGATTTTTTTTATAGTATTTTGATATTTGTTTAACAAACCATTCAATTCCTATAGAACTAACTCCTGCAACAATTATATCAACTCCACTCTCAAGTATTGAACTTAATTTCTCAAATTTTTCTACCTTCAATTTTGATGGTAATTCTATATTTAAAGTGGAATGGAAGTTGTTGTTTGATTTGATGTCTTTTATTAGCTCATCTTCAAGGTGAGTACCAACAAGCGTTACATTATTTTTATTTTCAAGACACGGTACTGCAAAAGCTGATCCCATAGCACCTGCTCCAATGATAATAATTTTTTTCATAATAAAGTATTATTTTATTTCAATTTTTAGCATTTTGTTAGTAAAGTAAACTTATTAATCTTTTATAGGGAGAGATATTTAGATGACTAAAGTAGCAATTATTGGGGCTGGACCATGTGGATTATCCGCATTGAGATCATTTGAACAGGCTGAGAAAAAAGGTGAAAAAATACCCGAAATAGTTTGTTTTGATAAACAAGAAGATTGGGGAGGATTATGGAACTACAGTTGGAGAACAGGATCTGATCAATATGGCGACCCTGTACCTAATAGCATGTATAGATATCTTTGGTCAAATGGTCCTAAGGAATGTCTAGAATTTGCTGACTATTCTTTTGATGAACATTTTGGCAAACCAATTCCATCATTTCCACCAAGAGAAGTTTTGTATGATTATATTTTAGGTAGAATTAAAAAAGGGAATTCAAAAGATAAAATAAAATTTAGCACTACAGTTACTAATGTTGTCTATGACGGTACTAATTTTGAAGTTACTTATCGTGATAAAAAAAATGCTACTTCTTCAACGGATATTTTTGATTATGTTGTGGTAGCTAATGGTCATTTTTCAGTTCCATTCATTCCAGAATATCCTGGTATGAAAGCTTTTCCTGGGAGAATAATGCACTCTCATGATTTTAGGGACGCAGAAGAATTTAGAGATAAAAATGTAGTTGTTTTAGGAAGTAGTTATTCTGCAGAAGATGTGGCTCTTCAGTGTCATAAGTATGGAGCGAAAAGTGTAACAATAGCTTATAGACATAATCCAATGGGATTTAAATGGCCAAAAGGAATGAAAGAAGTTTTTCACCTAGATAGGCTTGAGGGCAATAAAGCAATTTTTAAAGATGGGCATGTGCAGGAAACAGATGCCGTAATTTTATGCACAGGTTACCTTCATCATTTTCCTTTTTTATCTGAAGACTTGAAATTAAAGACAGGAAACAGATTATATCCACCAAAGTTGTATAAAGGTGTAGTTTGGCAGAATAATCACAAATTAATATACCTAGGCATGCAAGATCAATTTCATACTTTTAATATGTTTGATTGTCAGGCTTGGTTTGCAAGAGATGTTATAATGGGAAAGATTAAAGTTCCAAATAGTTCAGAAATAGAAAAAGATATAAATAAATGGGTATCAATAGAAGAAAAATTAGAAAATGCTGATCAAATGATAGATTTTCAAACTGAGTACACAAAAGAACTTCATACTTTATCTAATTATCCAAAAATTGATTTTGAATTAATTAGAAAAACTTTTAAAGAATGGGAACACCACAAGGTAGAGAATATTATGACGTATAGAAATAAGTCTTTTTCTTCACCTGTAACTGGATCGGTAGGTCCTAAACATCATACAAATTGGGAAACTGCAATGGACGATTCTTTGAAAACTTTTTTAGATCAACCCAAAAAATAAGTTATAAGTTGTGATTTTGTATGATATTTGTAAAAAATCTTAAATCCGTCTCTGATCAAGAGTGGTCTACAACTGACAAATATCCAGGTGTTAGGTGGAAATTTTTAATTGATGCAGATTTTATGGGTAGCTCTGGTCTTTCACTCGGTTTTGCTGAAATTGCTTCAGGGGGTGACTTGACACTCCATTATCATTCACCTGCTGAAATATATGTGGTTACTAGTGGCAAAGGAATATTAAATAAATCCGGTGAACTTGAAGAAATTAAGAAAGGTGATGTAGTTTATATTTCAGGAAATGCAAAGCATGCCTTAAAAAATATTGGCAAAGAAACCTTGGAATTTTACTGGATTTTTCCAACAGATCGTTTTTCTGAAGTTGAGTATTTTAACTAATCTATACCAAGGTGTTTTTTTCTTTTTTCCACCCAAGTTCTAATTAAATTATCAAATATCAAGCCTATGAAAGCAACACAAATACCTAGCGTTAATCCTATACCCGCACCTTTTCTGTCAGATAAAGCTTTTAAAATATATTGTCCTAAATCCTCTGTTCCAATAAATGCCCCAATAATTACCATAAACAGTGCAAATACTATTGTTTGATTTAAGCCAAGCATCATATGAGGAAATGCTATTGGAAATTCAATATTTAATAATCTTTGGAGTTTTGTTACACCCGACATTGATCCTGCATCATGTAAAGCAGTTGGAACACTTCTTAACCCCTCAATAGTGTACCTTGTAGCAGGAATAGTTGCGTAGACAATTACTGCAATCAAAACAGATGTGTCTGTTACACCAAAAAGCATCATCACTGGAATTAAATATACAAATGAGGGAAATGTTTGAAAAATATCACAAACTGCCAGCATAAAATTTTTAGTATATTCATTTTGTGAACATAAAGTTCCAACAGTTACTCCAATCGTACAAGAAATAATAACTCCAAATGTTGCCATATATGTTGTAACTAATGCTCTGTCCCACCACGGGCTTAGCGCTATAAACAATGTTAATCCTCCAACTACTATAGCTGAACGTATTCCACCAATTATATACCCAGCTCCCATGACTAAAACAAATGTTGCTACAATAGGCATACGTAAATAGGCAGCTCTCATCGGCTGTAATACATCTACTATCAACCATGTATTAAAAATTTTTAAAGTATGAAAAAAGGTATCCCAAATCCAATCAACACCTTTGTTCCAGAAATCTGCAGTTGATATTCCTTTGTTATGAGGAACTTCATATAAATAATTAAAACCTTCTTTAAAATAAAAAGATCCAGCGTAAGCAAATATTACTGCAATCAATACTGCACCAGCAAAAAACAATGTATTTTTATGACGCTGAAAAAAGGTTAAGTTGCCAAAATAATCTGTTTGTTTATTTGCCCAGGCTAAAGACATTTTATCTAGCAATATTGCAATCAAACTAATACATAAGCCCGCTTCTAATGCCAATCCAATATTCAATTGATTTAAAGCTAATAGTAAATTAAATCCTAATCCTTTGGCACCTATAAAAGCTGAAATAACTGCCATAGAAAAACACACCATGATGACTTGATTCACTCCAATTAAAATGTCTCTTCTTGCAGTTGGGATTAATACTTTAAACATAAGTTGTAAATTATTACATCCACTCATTCTGCCAGCCTCAATAACTTCGGGAGACACTCCTCTAAGACCTAGTAAGGTTAAAAGGATCATTGGTGGAACGGCAACAACCATTGTTATAATAACTGCAGCATGATCACCAACACCAAAAAGAACAATTGCAGGAACTAATACTGCATATTGGGGCATAGTTTGCATAACTAAAAGTATAGGATGCAAGGCTTTCTCAACACGTTTACTTTTGAATGCCATGATACCTAAGCTTAAACCAAAAATGAAAGAAAGTGGTGCTGCGACCAATATAAAAGAGAGAGTTTGCATTGAAGGTTTCCATTGACCAAATATAGAAATATAAATCATGACTATACCAGCAAATATAGCTAGACCCTTACCACTCAGCTTGTAACCTAATATCGCTGCACCTGCCGCAACAACTGTCCAGGGTAAACCTGGTAGTTTTGCCCATGAATTTTCACTTATCCAATCCCAACTTGTAAATGCAACAATTGTCTCAACACCGCCTAGTAAAATTTCTCTAATTAATTCAATCAGAAATGTCATAGATGAAGTTAAGGTTCTTGTTATTTGCAAAACTAAAGGTCGAGTTTTGTATTCTTGAATATCTTCATTCCAAATTTCAATTGGCATCCAATCATTCAATAAGAAAAACAAGGAATCATTTATCCAAATAGGTAGCCATCCAAGCAAAGGAGGTAATCTCCAAAGAGTATCAAATGCATAATACCTTACTTCAATACCAAATAGTGTGTAAGTACTTTGATTTGGGTCTTTAATGAATTCAGCTTGACCTCTAATAAATTTGTAGGTTTCTGGAACTTCAATCGTAAAACATAAAGTAAAAAATACAACCAACAAAAATAACCATTGAAATAATTTTGGGTATCTTTTTAATAATTCCATAATTTAACCTTTGTTTTTTCTTCCTCCAAAAACAGTATGGATTATCTTTGAGGGATGAAGAGTGCCAACAATTTTATTATTTTCATCAATTACAGCTACAGATTTTTCTTGAGTTAAAATCTTTTCAGCCACATTTTCAATTATTTCATTTTTAGAAAATTTTAAATCACTTAAATTTTCATTATTTGGTTTTTCCATTACATCTTCTATTTTTAGAACTTTTTCTCTAGGAACTTCTTCAGTAAATTTTTTTACATATTCTGTTGCTGGATTTAATACAATATTCGCTGGTGTATCTAACTGTTCAATTATTCCATCTTTCATAATGGCTATACGATCTGCCAGTTTTAACGCTTCATCAAAATCATGTGTAATAAACATAATTGTTTTTTGTAATTTTTCTTGAAGTCTTAAAAACTCATCTTGCATTTCTTTTCTAATTAATGGATCTAGTGCAGAAAAAGGTTCATCTAAAAACCAAATATCAGGTTCAACAGCTAGTGATCGAGCAATACCTACTCGTTGTTGTTGTCCACCAGAAAGCTCTCTGGGGAAATAATTCTCTCTTCCATCAAGGCCGACAAGTTTAACCATATCCATGGCCTTGTTAATACATTCTTGATCTTTAACTCCTTTAATTTGAAGTGGGAAAGCAATATTTTCCAAAACTGTTTTATGTGGGAGTAAGGCAAAACTTTGAAATACCATTCCCATTTTATTTCTTCTAAGTTCAATTAATTCTTTATTATTTAATGAGAGTAAATCTTGGTCTTCTATATAAATTTTTCCGGCAGTTGCATCTGTTAATCTAGAGATGCATCTTAATAATGTTGATTTACCTGAGCCTGATAATCCCATCACAACTAACATTTCTCCTCTTGAAACTTCAAAAGAAGCATTATTAACACCTACTATGCATCCATTTTTTTGGAATGTTTTTGCATCAACATTTCCATTTGCTTCTTGGAGCATTTTTTTGGCGTTTGTGCCAAAAATTTTATATACAGAATTGCATTTAATTACGGTATCAGTCATAATCATTTAACAAGTTATACGAAATAAAAATAAAAAACACTTTTTATATTATTTATACTTGTTGTTTTCCTCCTTAAAAATTTTTAATAAAATAAACTCTTGTATCAATTCCAGTACTTAAAAAATTTAAAACCTGACCACTAACGGTAATTTTTTCATTTTCTCCACTATCAAGACTTCCACTTAAAACAAAACCAGCAATACATCTGTTATTCTCCTTGTCCCACTTAACAAATGTTTCATCAATTAAATTGCCATTATTAGTATAAATTTGTTTAGCTTTAAAATTTATTAAATTAGCACCCATAACAGCACGTTGGGGAATAAGTTTTGTTACATTACAAACTGTTTCATACAGCTCTTCTGACAATTTATAATGATCGGTACCTTCGTAGAATACTAGAAGACCTGATGGAAGACTTGAAATCAGTTTACTTAGCTTGTTTGCTTCTGCAATTCTTTCATCTTCTTTTTTCATTTTTGCAACTAATTCATCACCTTGACCAAAAAAAATATTCAAAATAGCAAAAGATAAGATTACAATAACTGTTACAATAACAAGACCACTAAATTGTCTAACTGGTGCGGATAACATTTCTAGTTTTTTTAAATATCTATTTTGTGACATCATTTTAATTATTCTTGTAATTTGCCATTTTTCCAAGTTCCTTTTTTCTCTTTTCCATCGGACCAAGTAAACTTTCCCTCTCCATTCATGAAACCATTATCCCATTCACCTTCGTAATTTGATCCATCTGGAAAAGTTAAAATTCCTTTTCCACTCCACACACTATTTTTAAATTCACCTTTGTAGATATATCCATTAGGCCAAGTTTCAACACCTTGCCCATGCTTTTGTGTACTAACCCAATTCCCCTCATAAACTGTGTTGTCTGTATAAGTCCATTTACCAAAACCATTTTCACAATTTCCTTCACAACCTGTCTTTCGAGCTGATACAGAAGTCATTATTAAAAAACATAAAGTTGTATAAAAAAAATATTTTTTCATTTTTTAATTTTAGCTACATGAATAGAAAGAAATATATTTTTCTAAGTTATCGGTTTTTAAACCCATTGTAATTTCATGAACTAGTTCACCCGATTTTCTATTAATTATTCCTGACTCTGAATAATTTTTATCTTTATCAAAAGCTTTAAATAAAACTATGTCTTTATTTACAACTTTGACATCAAATTTTGAAGTTTTTGAGAGGAACAATGACAATCCATTAATCAAAAGTGTTTCAGGCTGTTTTGCATCAATTTCAAATTTATCTAAATTTTTACTTTCTAAATCTTTGGCTAAAAAAGTTTTATAATTATATTCTGAATTCTTAAGTATTTTCTTTTCTAGCTCACATACAAATCCAATTTTAATATCTTCTTGTATATTTACATTTTTTGCAAAAGATAAAGTAAAAGCTAATAAGCTAAGAGATATATATAAAAAAAATTTTATCATTTAATTAATATGTCCATGGTTTAAATTTGTGCGAGGGCACCCCATTTAAAAAAATCTCCCCCAACATTGTTGGGAGAGATCTTAATTTAATAACTTTTATCCTTATTTAATAAAAGCTTTCCAAACCTTTTTATTGTCGGCTAACCATTTTTTAGCTGCATCTTCATGAGTCATTTTTTCAAGGTCAACTAAAGCTGCCATTGCTCCAATATGACTTGTAGAAAATGCCATTTTCTTAAACGCTTTTGCTGCTGATGGATGAGTTTTTGGAAAGTCTGCATTTACAGCCTTTTTCAAATAACCATCTGGCGATCCACATTTTCCATCACCACCATCTTCTGGTCTACAACCTGCAGAGTATGGAGGGAAGTCTATAAATGTAAAACCAGCAC
Organism: uncultured Candidatus Pelagibacter sp.; assembly: GCA_905618895.1. Lineage (GTDB taxonomy): Bacteria > Pseudomonadota > Alphaproteobacteria > Pelagibacterales > Pelagibacteraceae > Pelagibacter. The sequence goes on along the minus strand of CAJQTA010000044.1, from coordinate 33,382 downwards.
CATCTGTAAAGTTTGGTGTCCAGTTGAATATTATAGTTCCTCTTCCTTCTTTTTCAGCTGCTTTTAATTCTGCCCAAAGTGCATCAGCACTTCCAGCAAATTTAACTGTCCATAGATCGTCTAGTCCAAGCGCTGTCATACGCTGAGGCATTAAATCTTGGTGCCAAGTTTGCGGTCCTTCTAACCAACGACCTTTTCCACCTGAGTCAGGTGTTGTAAAGTTTTTGGCACAATCAGGATTTTTTAAAGCAGTCCAATCTGGAAGACCTGGACATAACCCTTTGTCAGTAACCCAGTTTGGATATCCCATGTCTTCAAGACTTCTCGCTTCATGATCACCCCAATCAACTATACCGCCTTTTTCAACAGCTGTAGTAAATGATTTACCAAAAGCAGATTCCCAAACTTCGTGTGCTAGAGTTACATCACCTATACGAATTGACTCGTAAACAGCTTGTGAGTCTGTGTTTACATATTTCACGTTATTTCCCATTTCTTCGAAAATTCCACCAATAACATATGCCATTACAATCTGTGATGACCAGTTATGAGTTGCAATTACGATGGGTTTTTTACTATCTGCTGCGTTAGAAACTCCAGATAAACTTACTACTGAAATTACTAGAGCAGATATTAATGATATTATTTTTTTCATTATATTCTCTCTCCTTAACATTATGTTTATTCAAGTATGTTCCCATTTAAATTTATAGTCAATCCCCTTTGATTATATTATGCTAACTTAGAATTATTAAAATTTACATTGGCAATGCTACATACTAGTAAAGATATAAGAAATCCGGGATTAAGAACTTTACCACCAGGGGTTGAAAGATACTTTGTAAAAGGTGGTGGTCTCTCTGTGATAGAGGTTTCACCAGAAGATAAACTAGAAATCATTAATGAAGAAGGAAGACAAACTTGTGAAATACTTGTTTTCAATTCAAAAGGTAAATCAGATTTATCAATTTTAAACTTAAGAGAAAATGCAAATGCAGATTTTTCAAAAAAAACTATTTCTAATGATGAAAAAATTTCAAGACTATTTAAAAAGAAAAACTTAGATCTTAGTAAAGCTAAATCATCAATTGTTTTTAGCAAAGATTGTTTGATGGGTGAAAAAATGACCTTAATCTCAAAAGATAAATGTGTTGTTATGATTGCTGCACCAAGTGATGCAATGAATGTCCATGAACAAAATCCACCAACAGATTTAACGATTTTTTTAAATAAAGCTAAATTTATTGAGTCAGATGAGCAGTTTATTTTACCAGATCCACTTAGTGATCCAATTTTTGAACAACTTATAAAAAGAAGAACGGCTGAAACATATGAGGTAAAAGCTGGTGAGTACATTCAAATTATTGATCCTGGTGGAAGACAATGTTCTGATTTTTTAGCTTTTGATACTCGTAAATTAAATGATGGTGTTCAAAGTATTATAGACGATAAGGCAACCCGAACATTCATGGGTGGAGCTTATCCAGGACCAGGATTATTTTCAAAGTTTTATGATAGCAATCATGAGGCAATGATAGAAGTTGTAAGGGATACCGTTGGAAGACATGACACTTTTAATCTTGCTTGTACCTCTAAGTATTATGAGGATATGGGTTACATGGGGCACATTAACTGTACTGACAATTTTAATAATGGATTAAGTAAATATGATATTAATTCACAGAAAAGTTGGTCAGCTATAAATCTTTTTTTTAATACAGCTATAGATAGTAATAATGTTGCTTCCTTTGATGAGCCTTGGTCTAGACCGGGTGATTATGTTTTATTTAAAGCTTTAAAAGATCTAACGTGTATTTCTTCTGCTTGTCCATGCGATGTTGATGGTGCAAATGGCTGGAATCCTACTGATATCTTTGTTAGGACTTATCCTAAGGAAAAAAAATATTCAAAAGCTATAGCATTTAGAATGAAAACAGATTCAGAACCAAAATTAACACAAGAAACAGGTTTTCATAAAAAAACCTCTGAGCTAACAAGAAACTTTGTTGAGTATAAAGGTTTTTGGCTTGCTAATAATTTTACTAACTCCGGAACTATAAGAGAATATACAGCATGTAGAGAAAGTGCGATAGCAACAGATCTTTCACCGCTTAGAAAGTTTGAAATTTTGGGTCCAGATGCAGAAAATTTAATGCAATACACTCTTACAAGGAATGTTAAAAAATTATCAGTTGGGCAAGTGGTTTATACTGCAATGTGTTATGAAAATGGGTGCATGCTAGATGACGGTACATTATTTAAGTTAGGACAAGATAATTTTAGATGGATAGGTGGAGACGAGTACAGTGGTGAATGGTTGAAAGAACAGGCTAAAAAGAAAAATTATAAAGTCTGGATTAAATCAGCAACAGATCATATTCACAACATTGCAGTTCAAGGACCTAATAGTAGAAAAATTTTAGAAAAATTTGTATGGACACCTCCAGTACAGCCATCAATTACTGAGCTTGGGTGGTTTAGATTCAATATTGCAAGAATAGATCATGAGACTGGAACACCAATTGTTATATCAAGAACAGGTTATACTGGAGAGCTTGGGTATGAAATATGGTGTCACCCAAAAGACGCTCCTGAAGTTTGGGATAGAGTTTGGGAAGCTGGACAAGAATTTGATATTACCCCTTTAGGCTTGGAAGCTTTAGATATGCTTCGTATTGAAGCTGGACTTATCTTTTATGGTTATGAATTTGACGATCAAACGGATCCTTTCGAAGCTGGAATTAGTTTTACCGTTCCTCTAAAAACTAAAGAAGATGATTTTATAGGTAAAGAAGAATTAATTAAAAGAAAAGCCAACCCACAAAAAAAATTAATTGGTTTAGAGTTAGTTGGTCACGAGCCAGCAGTAAATGGAGACTGTGTTCATGTAGGCCGAGGGCAAATTGGCACAATAACCAGTGGAATGCTATCACCTAAACTTGGTAAAAATATTGCACTTTGTAGAATTGATGTAAAATATTCAGAAATTGGAACTGAGGTTGAGGTGGGTAAACTTGATGGTCACCAAAAAAGAATTGGAGCAAAGGTAGTTCCCTTCCCTTTCTATGATCCAACAAAATCAAGAGTTAGAGCTTAACAATGTCTGATAGCAGCAAGAATTTATTAAATTTTTGGGAAGATCAAATGAAGCAGTCACATACTTCAAGTAACTATTTTTTTAGAAAGTCACCCTCTCACTATCATATGATGTTATTAGTAATGTCTGCATATAAACTAAATGAAAAATTGTCTGTTGAAAGTTTAAAAACAAAACTTTTTAAAACTTCTAGACCAAAATCTGCTTTAATAATTAATGAAGCTTGTGAAAAAGGATTCTTTCATCTTGAAAAAACTTCAACAGATCAGCGAATAAAGAATATAATGCCTAGCGAAACGTTTATTAAAGAGTTTAAAGAATATCTAGATACATTAAAAAACATAAGTTATTAGCTGCTTATTTCAAGAGAGCTTATAGTATATATTTTATATATATAATTAATAGTTCTAAAAAAAATTGTATTCTTTTTTGTCCAAAAAAATAATATTTCTTTATGTCAACACTTCCCAAAAAAGCAAAAGTTGTAATTATAGGTGGTGGTATTCATGGTTTAAGTACAGCTTGGAAACTTTCTGAAACTTATAAAAATCCAGGCGACATCGTAATTCTAGAAAAAAAAGATACTGCAGCAGGTGCTAGTGGAATAGCTTGTGGTGTTATAAGAAATAATTATTTTCAACCAGCTATGAGAGAGTTGATGGCTCACTCAGTATCGGTGTGGGAAAGTGATCCTAAAGCTTGGAAATATAATGCCGTAGGATACTTACAAATATCTCCTGAAGTTATGCACGAAGATGTTGCTACAATTTATGAACAACAAAAAGCTATAGGATATGAATCAGAATTTATAGAGGGTGAAGCAGACTGCACTAAATATATGAAGGGTATGTTTGATGATTGGCAAGCACAAGGTATAACTTCTGTGCTGCATGAAAAAAAAGGTGGTTATGCATTCAACAAAGCTTCCATAAAAGCTCTAGAGGAAAAATCTACTACAAACGGCGTTGAAGTTATTAAGGGTGTGACGGTTACAGGCTTCCAAAAAGGTAGTACTAGTAAAGCAGTTACTGGAGTTGAAACAGACAAAGGAATTATTGAGTGTGAACAAGTAGTTGTTGGAGCTGGTCCTTGGGTTAGAGATTTTTGGAATATGTTAGAGCTTCCAAAAGTTGCAAATATTAAAGGAAAAGATGGAAAATTTCATGAAGAAGATATGTGGAAATATTGGATGCTACAAGAGGGTGTTATTGGTGTTGATAAAGATTTTTTAAGAATGAATAATGGTGGTCAGCCTCCTGTAATGCATGTCGACTCTACTGCACCATTGTATTCTGACACAAATAAAAAATTAATTACAGACGAACTTTGGGGAATTTATTATAAGCCAGACATAGAAGGTCTTGGTGTTCAGGGTGGAACATCTCCCTATATAGTTAATAAACATTTTGATAAAGTAAATATTGATCCTTACGGACTTGACTCGCCTGAGTTTCAAACAACAGAAGCATTCAATGATATGTGGTGTTCAGCTTTAGCTCACTGTCATAAAAGATTTGAAGGTAAGTCAGGTTTGTATAGAAAGGGACCTTCGGGAGGTCTTGGATGTATGACACCAGATAACTTTCCTATCTTTGATAGATTTTTAGAAAATGTTTATATGATAGCTGATGCTAACCATGGATATAAAATGATTGGTGTAGGTGAGCTCGTTGCACAAGAAATTCTTGGAACTGAAAGTGAATTATTAAAACCTTTTAGATTCAACCGTTACGAGAAAGGTGAACTTCACCCTACTTCAAATAGTCCATTCCCTTGGAGCTAAACTTCAAGTCTAGACACAAATAATTTTTTCAGTTACGGTTCGTTAAATAAAAATTCATTAGAGGGAGAGATAATGACAGATTTAGACAAACATGTTGCACAGCCAGGAAGAGAAAAGCTAGTAAAACAAGTTAGAGCAAAAATCAATGAGCTAGGTATTGAATATATTTATTTTCAATTTATTTCTGTAACTGGAAGAGTTGTTGGAAAAGGTATTCCTACTGATCATTGGGAAAGAACTTGTGAAAAGGGTTTTCAATTAGTTTACGGAGCAACAGCAAACTTGTTTGTTGATCGTCATGGTGATTATATAGGGTATGGTCCAGAAGCAAAAGAGCTAGTTGGTATACCAGATCCTGAAACTTTTTGTCAGCTTCCTTGGGATAAAAAAGTAGCAAGAGTATACGTTACTTGCTTTAGAAATAGAGAAGAAAGAGATAATCCGGGTGCTCACCTAACTTCAGATTGTCGTGGAAATTTAAGAATACATGCTCAAGAATTTAAAAAGAAACATGGCTACCAATTAAGAGTTGGAACGGAGCCAGAAATGATGTGGTTAACTAAAAATGAAGATGGCTCACCTACTGGTAAAGGTTTTTCTAAACCTTATTGTTATCACATAGATCAATTTGAGTCTCTAAGACCAGTTTTCATGCAAGTTTTTAAATACGCTAGAGCAATGGGTTTTGATATGATTCAAGGTGATCATGAAGATGCACCAGGACAATTAGAATTAAACTGGATGTATGATGATGTTTTAAGAAATGCAGATAGGCTGTCAACTTATAGACAAATTTGTGCGCAGGTTGCTAGAGAGTTTAATTTAATAGCTTGTTTTATGACAAAACCATTCATGGGTGTTTCTGCAAGTGGCTGTCATACCAATATGTCTTTATGGACAGGTGGAAAAGATGTGGTTAATAAACTATCTCACAAATCTCTACCAGGGATGGATGAGGTATTTACTTACGTTGAAGGTGGAACAAATACCTTTATGCCCGATACTGATGATATTCAGCTACCAGGTAAAATTGGTCTAAAGGCTATCGGTGGAGTAATGAAACATTTGGGTGCGCTAACCGCAATTGGCTCTTCTACTGTGAACTCATATAGAAGATTATGGGATACGGGATTTTGGGCTCCTGTTTATGCTGACTGGGGATTTCAAAATAGAACTTGTGGATTAAGAGTGTCTGCGCCAGGAAGATTTGAATATCGTTCAGTTGATTCAATGCATAATCCGTATTTAATGGGTTCTGGATTATTAAAATGTTTTGATGATGGAATAACAAATAATATTGATCCAGGAAAGCCTGAGTCTAGAAGCATGTATGAAGCTCAAGCTGCTGGTAAAATAGTTAAAAAATTACCAATGAGTCTTGGCGAAGCTTTAAATCGTTTAGCAGAAGATGAGGTTATAAAATCAGCTATGCCAGATGAAATGTACAAAGTTTTCCATTGGTATAAAAATGATGAATGGGAAAAATTTTTAGGTGCAACAACTCAATGGGATCTAGATACTTATCTAGATTGTCTACCATAATCTTAATTATCAACAAAGGGAGAGAAATATGTGTGGTATCGCAGGTTTAATTCATAGAGGAAAATCCTCCAATGTAGGAAGTGAACTACAGGGGATGCTACAAGCATTAAAACACAGAGGTGAGGATTCCACTGGTTATGCTTTATATGGTGATACAGATGGTAAAAATTTTATCATGCGTTTTAAAGTTGGAGAAAATGTTGGTGAAGGAAGTTCATCTATAATGGAAGATGTTTCTGTTTATGATGAAAGAAAAAAAATTGTTGATCAATACTTGTTGGAGTTAGATGCTAAAATAGTTAAAGAAGAAAGGGTACTGCCCTATTCATTAAGATATGAAATTTCATATGACAAAAAAGATCTATTAGAGTTTTCTCAAAAGATAGAAAGTATTCCGGGGGTTGAAATTCTTTCTATGGGAAAATCATTAGAGGTAATTAAAGACTTGGGTAATGCTAAGATGGTTTGTGATAGATACGGTTTAGATAAACTTGTTGGAACGCATGCGATCGGCCATGCAAGAATGGCTACAGAATCTGGTGTTGATATCAAGTCTGCTCATCCTTTTTGGGGTTATCCCTTCAGTGATGTATCTGTAGTTCACAATGGTCAATTAACTAACTATTGGAACAACAGAAGATTACTTGAGAATAAGGGTATGAGATTTATGTCTGAATGTGATTCAGAATTAATCGCTGTTTATATTGCCCAAAAAATGAGAGAAGGAGCGTCTCTTGAAGAGGGTATGAAAGCTTCTTTAACAGGCCTTGATGGTGTGTTTACATATTTTGTAGCAACCAAAGATTCTTTGGGAATGGCAAAAGATACTATGGCTGCAAAGCCTTTGGTTCTATATGAATCAGATGATTTAGTGGCAATGGGTTCAGAAGAAATAGCAATCAGATCAGTTCTACCACAAGAGATAGATACATATGATCCATATGATGGAGAGGTAAAAGTATGGCAAATTTAAAGGCTACAGAAAAAAAAACAAAGTCCCAATCAATGGGTATGCACTCAGAAGTTTTGACAGGAAGAACTCAACAAAAGTTTTTTAATCCTGATGAAGGTGAAAACCTTTATTATTTTGGCACTTACGATGTAGATTTTAATAAAAGAACAGAGCTAGATGTTAAAGAAATGACAGCTCCAGAAGCTAATAAAGAGATAGATAATTTAATGAGCCAAGGTTTTGGAACAATCGTAATCAAAAACCCTCAAGGAAAGCATAGCTTAGGTGTTGGTATTTTAAATAAACTAAATTTAATTTTTGAAGGAAGTTTAGGCTATTTTGGTATGGGATCTTGCGATGGACCTACTGTAAGAATTAATGGTAGAGTTGGTTGGTCTTGTGCAGAAAACTTAATGGCTGGAAAAGTTGTTATAGAAAAAAATGCTGGGTCTTGTTTTGGTGCAGCTATTAGAGGTGGAGATTTAATTTGTAAAGGTAGTGTTGGTGCTAGAACTGGTATTGATATGAAGGGTGGAACTATTATTGTTGGTGGTGATGCTGGAGCATTTACTGGTTTTATGATGCAAAGAGGAAGAATAATTATTCTAGGTGATGTTGGAATAAATTTAGGAGACTCAATGTATGATGGAACAATATTTATAGGCGGTAAAATTGGTTCTTTTGGAAGTGACGCAGTTCCTTCTGATCTAACCGATAGTGACCAAGACTGGTTAAAAAGAAAATTAAAAGTCGCAGAAATTGGTGAAAAATTTGACGTCAGTAAAATGACAAAAATAGTCGCAGGGAAAAAACTTTGGAATTATGATAATTTAGAACCTCATGAAAAGAAAGGAGCTATATAATGGCTAAAAAGAAAACTAAAAAAAACGGAAAAAAATTAAAAAAAACAAACGGTAATGTTGGTGGAAAAGCTGACGTTCATGTGCATGAAGAAGGAAAAAGAAATAAAAGTCTATTAGGTCATAATGCTATTTTTACCCCTGAAGTTATAGACGACATTCATATTAAAGCTCAGCTTGGGAGATACAGAATGCGTGGAATGGCATTAATGAAAAAAATTCCAACATTTGATGATTTAGTTTTCTTACCAGGTACTCTTACAAGGTTTGTGATCGAAGGTTATAGAGAGAAATGTGAAACAAAAACTATAATTGGACCAAATTGTGAAAACCCAATTGAGTTAGATATACCAGTATATGTTACGGGTATGAGTTTTGGTGCACTTTCTTATGAAGCAAAAACTGCTTTAGCAAGAGGAGCAACAATGGCTGGAAGTGCTACATGTTCTGGTGAAGGTGGAATGATTCCAGATGAAAGAAGATATTCTGAAAAATGGTATTACCAATGTATTCAATCAAGATATGGCTTTAACCCCCATCACGCTCAACTTGCTGATGCAATCGAGGTATTTATTGGTCAAGGACAAAAAGTTGGAATGGGTGGACATTTAATGGGTCAAAAGGTTACTGATCAAGTTGCAGAAATGAGATCTCTACCATCTGGTATTGATCAAAGATCTCCAGCAAGACATCCTGACTGGTTAGGTCCAGATGATTTAGCTCTAAAAGTTGAAGAATTAAGACAGTTAACAAAAAATAAAGTACCCATTCAATTAAAACTAGGTGCATCAAAAGTTTATGATGATGTTCGTATGGCTGCAAAATGTAATCCTGACTCAATCTTTTTAGATGGTATGGAAGGTTCGACTGGAGCAGGTCCTCACATAGCTGCTGCAAATACTGGTATTCCAGGAATTGCTGCAATCAGAGAAGCAAGAAGAGCTATTGATGATGTTGGTAAAACTGGACAAGTAACTTTAATTTATGCAGGTGGTGTTAGAGACGGTGCAGATATGGCGAAAGCTTTGGCACTAGGTGCTGACGCAATAGCAATTGGAACTGGTGCTTTAATAGCTTTGAACTGTAACAAAGATATACCAGAAGCAAACTTTGAAAAAGAAATGGGTGTTAAAGCTGGTGACTGTTACCACTGCCATACTGGACGTTGTCCAGTTGGTGTTGCTACACAAGATCCTAAATTAAGATCTAGATTAAACCCTGATGATGCTGCTTTAAGAGTTTACAACTACTTACATGCAATGACATTGGAGGCTCAACTTTTAGCAAGAGCTTGTGGTAAAACTAACATTCACTCTTTAGAGCCTGAAGATTTAGCTGCTTTAACAATGGAAGCTTCAGCGTTAGCTAAAGTTCCTTTAACAGGGACCAACTACACAGTTGGTGTAGATAACTTTCATAAAATATAAGGGGTATTTATGGTTAAGAAAAAAACAAAAACAAAATTTAAAAAAGAAAAGAAAATAATACTAGGTGGTAAATCTAAAGAGACTGCTAGAGAAAAAATGATTGGACAGCATATCGGTTATAGATATGATGTTAATCTATTACCTGATTATAAAAAAATAACTCCATTCTTGAAAAAATATGTTGAAGCCATGGGATGGGATGATCTCAACTGGTTAGAAGATGTTCATATGGGTTATGAAGAAGATAGACCGGCTGTATTTTGTAGAAATGCTAATGGTTGGGTAACTATTCCAAAATCAATCAAACTACCTGACAACCAACAAGATAGAGACATGATCGCAAGAGAGCTTTTAGTTAAGTTCCAAATGTCTCCAAAACACCCTCTTGTTGATTTGAAAAAAGCATACTTAAAATTTTAACACTTCACTCTAGAGTTGAGTAATTTTTAAAAACTGTCGTGATTACAGGGTTTTTTAATCAATGAATAGTTTGTCACACCTGTATAAATTTTATAGTCTTTCAAAAACTAATAAGGAGAGAGATTATGACTGACCAATTAGGTGCTCTTACAGTTATATTTACAGAATTTTATTACTGGGTAACAGTAGTATTAATGTTCTTGATTCACGTCGGGTTCTGTATGTATGAAGTTGGAGCTTCACGTTATAAGCATCACCAACATACTTTAATGAAAAATACCATGGTAATACCGTTAGTAACGGTAACTTGGTTTTTCTTTGGTTGGTGGATTTACTGGGCATTCCCAACAGGACCGGGAATAGCACCATCAATAATGAATGAGAGTGCTGCACTAATTACTGACGAAAGTACTTTTAGTGCAAAATGGTATTTGGCTAACTCTGAATTTATGGCGGTTAACTTAGGTGACCACATAAGTGGAGTATTCTGGGCTGCATTCTTACTATTTTCATGGACAGCTGCTTCTATCGTTTCTGGAGCAATCATTGAAAGAATTACAACTTTTGCATTTGGTATTTTAGCAATTGCAATAGGTTCATTTTTCTGGGTAATTGACGCTGCTTGGGGATGGCATTTTGATGGATGGATGCTCAAGATTTTAGGATATCATGACGCTTATGCATCAGGAGTAATTCACGCAATTGCAGGTGGATTTGCTTTAGGTGTTCTAATCGTTTTAGGACCTAGAATTGGAAAATTCTCATCAAGTGGTGAGCCAAGAAATATAGGACCAAGAAACCCATGGCTAGTAACAGTTGGATTATTTTTAATCTATACTGGTTTCTGGGGATTTTATGCGGCATGTAATATTCCGATATTTGATCTTGGACCTGAGTATGGAATGGAAGGTGTAACATACTGGACAGCAACAAACATATATGTAACTCCAACCACACTGAGTGGAATAACCTATAACTTCCTGATGTCACTATCAGGTGGATTATTGGCTGGATACGTGGTCGCCAAAGGTGATCCTTTCTGGACTTACTCAAGTGGACTGGCTGGCATCATCTGTGCATCTGCAGGTAATGATTTGTATCATCCGATACAAGCAATGCTTATTGGTGCGATCGGTGTTGTTATTGCATATAAAATGCATTATTGGGTTGAACGTAAGTTCAAAATCGATGATGCAGTTGGTGCAGTAGCAGTACATGGTTATGCTGGATTTGCTGGACTTGTAATTTGTGGATTTGTTTTGAATGGCTATCCTTCATCTGGATACAGTGTTGGAGCTATGTGGGACGGATCAACTTATGCATCAATCAACCCACTGGGACAATTCCTTGGAGCAATTATAATGTTTGGTGTTCTTGGAATGTTACCAGGGTATGTCATAGCTAAAATACTAAACGGATTTGGTAAATTAAGAATACCACGTGAAGTAGAAATAGCTGGACTAGACTATGAAATGATGGAGGACGATAGAGATGCTGAAAAAGCAGTCGCCTCTTCAACTAGGTAAAGGAGAAAATATATGGCTACAGTTACAAACTGGATAGATCATTTAAGTGCTGAAGAAGTTGTCGGAGCAGTTTACCCGGGAGCAGGATCCACTGAAACTTTGCTGGTTATTCTTGGTGTAGTTTTTTGGATTGGCTGGCATGTCGTTACTAACAAGTCAGAAAGTGAAAAGCTTTCAAGATTAGCTAGGAAAAGACATGGTGCTAATGATCACAAAAGCAATGTTACCGAATGGTAATATAAATTAAAAATTTGGGCGCTACTTGTTTGTGGCGCCCTTTTTTTTTATAAAAATAAAGAATTATGACTGAAAATAACAACGAAGAACTTAGACCCAGTAAACTAAGAGGTGTTGTTTTTCCAAAAGCTAAGTATGGTGTAATAGCTGCTATTATCATCATTGTGGTAGGTAATTTTATCTACTATAAAGATTTCTTAATATCTTTAATAAAATAAACCTAAAAACTATGTGTGGAATTGTTGGTATCTACTTAAAAACAAAAAAATTTGAAAAAAATTTAGGTAAACTTTTATCTGTAATGCTAAACAACATGGAGTCTCGTGGACCTGATAGTGCTGGTTTTGCTATATATAAAGATGAAAGTAAAAAAATGTATAAATTTTCTTTATGTATTAATGATTTAAACTTTAATAAATTTAAAAAAGAAATATCTAAAAAGATCAAAAAAGCTAAGTTAAATCAAATTTCTGATCATGTAATTCTTAAAACTCAGAAACAACCAAAAAAAGTAATTGAAATAATAAATTCAAATTTTCCTAAAGTATCAATAGTTGGATATGGGCGTTCAATAGAGATATTTAAACAAGTTGGTAACCCTAAAGATGTGGTTAAAAAATTTAAGTTAGATAGTTTTAGTGGAACACATGGAATAGGTCATACTAGAATGGCCACAGAAAGTGCAATCACTACAAATGGATCTCATCCCTACTCTACTGGGGAAGATGAATGTTTGGTTCACAATGGTTCTTTATCAAATCATAATAATTTAAGAAGAAAACTTACTAAAAAAGGTAATACCTTCAATTCTGAAAATGACACTGAAGTTGCCGCAGGATATGTCTCTAACAGCTTATCAAATAATAAATCCTTAAAAGACACCCTTACTTCTGCTCTTAAAGATTTAGATGGTTTTTACACATTTATTGCAGGGACTAGAAAAGGATTTGCAGTTGTCAGAGATGAAATAGCATGTAAACCTGCAGTAATAGCAGAAACAAAAAACTATGTTGCAATAGCATCAGAGTTTCAAGCAATGGCACATTTACCAGATGTAAATAATGCAAAAATTTTTGAACCTGAACCTGGTATTGTCTATTCTTGGGGAAAATAATGAAATTAGATTTAAAGAAAAAAAAATTAAGAGAAATTAATAATACTTTGCAAAATTTAGATAATAAAAAAAATGATAGAGATTTTGTAATTATAAATCCTGAAGGAAGTCACGCATTATGTGCGGGATTGAACCAGGAAATGAAAGTTTTAATCAAAGGACATGTCGGTTATTATTGTGGCGGAATGAATCAAAAAGCTTATCTAACCATAGATGGAAATGTTGGAACAGGTGTGGCTGAAAATATGATGTCTGGAACTGTTCATGTAAAGGGTAATGCCTCACAATCCGCTGGTGCTACTGCTCATGGTGGTTTGCTTATAATTGATGGAGATGCTAGTTCTCGATGTGGCATTTCAATGAAAGGTATTGACATTGTAGTTAAAGGTTCAGTGGGACATATGTCTGCTTTTATGGCTCAGTCTGGAACTATGGTAGTTTGTGGTGATGCGGGGGAGGCATTGGGAGATAGTCTTTACGAAGCAGATATATTTGTTAAAGGTTCTGTTAAATCATTAGGTGCTGACTGTATAGAAAAGAAAATGGAAAAAAAACATTTAGATAAGATCTCTAACCTTTTAAAAAAAAGTGAAATAAAGAATATTAAACCAGATAATTTTAAAAGGTATGGTTCAGCAAGAAAGCTATATAATTTTAATATTGATAACGTATCAAGTTACTAACAATGTCAGACAATAAAAAAACACATCCCCGTATTTCATGGACTTTTGATAAGTATACAAATTCAGAAATAAGACGAGCAGCTGAAACTGGAATTTATGATATCAGAGGTGGTGGTTCAAAAAGAAAACTTCCTCACTTCGATGATTTACTTTTTCTTGGTGCTTCAATGTCCAGATATCCTTTAGAGGGATATAGAGAAACTTGTAATACAAAAGTAACTTTAGGAACTCGTTACGCAAAAAAACCTTTAGAGTTAGATATTCCTATCACAATTGCTGGAATGAGTTTTGGGGCATTGTCAGGTAGAGCTAAAGAGGCTTTGGGGCGTGGAGCAAGCATGGCTGGAACATCTACAACTACTGGAGATGGTGGAATGACTACTGAAGAAAGAGGACAGTCTAAAAATTTGATTTACCAACTTCTACCTTCAAGGTATGGGATGAATCCAGATGATTTAAGAAAAGCAGATGCTATTGAAATTGTTATAGGCCAAGGAGCTAAACCTGGCGGTGGTGGAATGCTATTGGGTCAAAAAATTAGCGATCGTGTTGCTGAAATGAGAACTTTACCAAAAGGAATAGATCAAAGATCTGCGTGTAGACATCCTGATTGGACAGGTCCAGATGATTTAAAAATTAAGATACTAGAATTAAGAGAAATAACTGGATGGAAAGTTCCGATATTTATTAAAGTTGCTGGTGCAAGACCTTACTATGATACTGCTTTAGCAGTTAAAGCTGGAGCTGATGTAGTTGTTCTAGATGGTATGCAAGGTGGAACAGCAGCTACACAAGAGGTGTTTATTGAAAATGTTGGCCAACCTACTTTAGCGTGTATTAGGCCTGCAGTGGATGCTCTTCAAGACCTAGATCAACATAGAAAAGTTCAATTGATAGTTTCTGGTGGAATTAGAAATGGAGCTGATGTCGCCAAAGCAATGGCCCTTGGTGCTGATGCAGTTTCAATTGGCTCTGCTGCTATGATTGCATTGGGTGATAATGATCCTAAGTGGGAGAAAGATTACAATAAATTAGGTACTACAGCAGGAGCTTATGATGATTGGCATGAAGGGCAAGACCCGGCGGGAATTACAACACAAGATCCTGAATTAATGAAACGTTTTGATCCTGTTGCTGGTGGTAGACGATTATCGAACTATTTAAAAGTTATGACACTTGAAGCTCAAACTATAGCTAGAGCTTCTGGTAAAAATGATTTACATAATTTGGAGCCTGAAGATCTATGTGCATTAACAGTTGAATCTGCTGCAATGGCTAGAGTGCCCCTAGCTGGTACTAATTGGATACCAGGTATAAAGAATAAAAAATAATATTGTAGATAATGATCAACAATAGTAAATTGTAATTATAAATTATGTCTAAAAATCTATCTAAAATAGCTAAAACTAAAAAAATTAAATACTTTCTAATTAGTTTTGTTGACCTATTTGGTGTGTTGAGATCAAAATTGGTACCTGCACAGGCTATAGACGAGATGCAAAAAAATGGAGCAGGTTTTGCTGGGTTTGCAACATGGCTCGATATGTCTCCAGCGGATACTGATATGTTTGCAATACCAGATCCAGATAGTCTTATTCAGCTTCCTTGGAACAAAGAAATAGGATGGTTAGCCTCCGATTTATGGATGGGTGGAAAAACTGTTAAAGCATCTCCAAGGATAATGCTTAAAGAAAAAATTAAAGAATTAAATAAAAAGAACTTAACTATGAAATCTGGTGTTGAATGTGAATATTTTTTAATATCAGAAGATGGGAGTAAAATTGCTGACTCAAGAGATACTCAATCAAAACCTTGTTATGATCAATCTGCCTTAATGCGAAGATATGATTTGATTAAAGAAATATGTGACAGCATGATTACAATGGGATGGAATCCATATCAAAATGATCATGAGGATGCTAATGGTCAATTTGAGATGAATTGGGATTATACTGATTGTCTTATTACCGCTGATAGACATGTTTTTTTTAAATATATGGTTAAATCTTTAGCTGAAAAACATGGGTTAAGAGCAACATTTATGCCTAAACCTTTTGAAAATTTAACTGGAAATGGATGCCATGCTCATATTTCTTTGTGGAATGGAAAAATAAATAAATTTTTAGATAATGGAGATCGATTAGGATTAACTAGATTGGCATATAATTTTTTAGGTGGAATTATGAAACTTGCACAACCTTTAACTGCTTTTTTTAATCCAACAATTAACAGTTATAGAAGAATAAATGCACCACCAACAAAATCAGGAGCTACATGGTCACCTAGTAGCATATCGTATGCTGGAAATAATAGAACTCACATGATAAGAGTTCCAGATAAAGGTAGATTTGAATTAAGATTAATGGATGGAGCAGTAAATCCATACTTACTCCAAGCTGGTGTAATTGCTGCAGGTTTACATGGAGTCAATTATAAAATAGATCCTGGTGAACCATTATCTTGCAATATGTACACTGATCATAAAAATTATCCAAATTTAAAAAGATTACCAGATACAATTGAAGATGCTTTAGAGCAGTTAGAAAATAGTAAAGAAATTAGAGAAGCATTTGGCGCTGATACTATTAATAGTTATTTAAAATTAAAAAAATCTGAAATTGAAAATTTTGACCAAGAAGAAACTTTTGATAAAAAGAGCCCAGTAACTGAGTGGGAAAAAAATAGTACACTTGATTGTTAGTTTAAATGAAATCAATCATAGAGAATGCTAATTGGTCAATACCTTCATTCATTGAAAATAAAAATTACAAATTTGATAAAGAAAAAATATTAACCTCACTTCCTGAAAAATTTATAGATGAGGCAATTCAATCTATTTCCAAATGGGAATCATATGTCCCCACTCCATTACGTAAACTTAATAAGTTAAACAGAGAGCTTGGGTTTAAAGAAATTTACTACAAGGATGAAGATAAAAGATTTGATTTAAAATCATTTAAAGCTCTTGGTGGAGCATTTGCAGTTAATAAAATAGCAAATGAAAAAGGTAATGTAACCTTTGCTACAGCTACGGCAGGAAATCATGGTAGATCAGTTGCCTGGGGCGCACAAAGACTCGGTTTAAAATGTAAAATCTTTATTAGTGAATTCGTAAGTGAATCTAGGGCTAAGGCAATGAAAGATCTGAACGCCGATGTTATAAGAGTTAAAGGAAATTACGATGCATCCTTACAGGAGTGTATCAAGCAGTCAGAACAAAATAATTGGGAAATAGTCCAAGATGTCTCTTGGGAAGGATATAAAGAAATTCCAAAATTAATTATGGCTGGGTACACAATTATGATCAAGGAAATTATAGATCAAATTAAAGATAATTCATTTACTCATGTCTTTTTGCAAGCAGGGGTGGGCGGCATGGCTGCGGCTATGATTGCTGGATTTGCTAAATTTTCTAACAGTATACCAAAATTTATTATTGTAGAGCCACAAAATGCAAACTGTGTATTTGAGAGTATAGCAAACAATAAAGCAACAACTGTTAATATTGTTAATGAGACAATAATGGGTGGAATGTCTTGTGGAGATGTTTCGACTGTTGCATGGGAAATATTAAAAAATGCAACTAATTACAGTTTAACCATAACTGATGACGAAATATCTACAGTAGTTGCAATGTTAGCAGAAATCAAATTATCTGAGGAAAAAATAATTGCTGGTGAGTGTGCTGTTCCAGGAATTATTGCGTTAATTGGTCTATATAAAAAAAAAGAATATCTTAGTAAATTAGATTTAAATTCAAATTCTAAAATTTTATTATTTGGGTGTGAGGGGCTAACGGATACAGCAATGTATGAAAAATTATTGAAAGATGGTTTAAAAAAAATCTAATTTATATGACAAAAAAAGCAATTGTTTGGATCCGAGAAGATATAAGAATTGAAAAAAATGAAGCGTTAGCATTTGCAAGTCAAAATCATGAGACTGTTACTGTATTATATATATATAATCCTAAGCTGTTTGATAAAAAAAGAGAGGCTCAAAAATGGTGGCTTTCAAAATCTTTAGAAAATTTCAAAACTGATTTAGATAGATTTAATATTTCATTAGAAATTCTTTCTGACGATGAAATAAAAGTATTTTCTAATATTAAAAAAAAAGATGATGTAACTATTTATTGGAATAAAGTTTATGAACCAGATGTAATTAGTAATGGTAAAAAAATAAGAGATACATTTATTAAAAATGAAATTAGCTATAAATACTTTAAAGGAAATATTTTACTTGAGTTTCAAGAGTTAACTAAAGATGATGGTACTCCCTATAAAGTATTTACTCCATTTTGGAAAAAGACAGAACAAACGTATTTGGATAAAATACCTTCAAAGATCTTAAAAATTAAAAAAAAACAAAAGAAAACAATTTTTTTTAAAAAAACTATTTCACCAAAAGATTTTTTACCAAAAAATGATTGGTTTAAAAAATTTGATAAGTACTGGACACCATCAGAAAATGAAGCAAAAAAATACTTACAAAGTCTGATTAAAAATAAAATTAAAGATTATAGTGAAAATCGAGACATACCGTCTGTAGAGGGAACATCAAAATTATCTCCATTTTTAAAATTTGGTCAAATCCATGTCGAAACTATATGGAATGAGTGCCAAGAAATTAAGTCTAAAGGTATGGGATACAGAAAATATATTAATGAATTAGGATGGAGAGAATTCTCGCATAGTTTAATAAATTATTTTCCTCAAATGCTAAAAGGTAACCTTAGAAAAGACTTTGATAATTTTCCTTGGGTAACAAATAATAAATTTCTTGAAAGATGGAAAAAAGGAATGACGGGATACCCTATTGTTGATGCTGGCATGAGAGAGTTATATGAAACTGGTTGGATGCATAATAGAGTTAGAATGATAGTTGCATCCTTTTTAGTTAAGCATTTAAGAATTCACTGGATGGAAGGAGAAAAACACTTCAAAAACTGTCTGGTTGATTACAACAAAGCTAGTAATGTTGCACAATGGCAATGGGTTGCTGGTTGCGGCGCAGATGCCGCTCCCTATTTTAGAATATTTAACCCAATTTTACAGGGTGAAAAATTTGATAAAGAAGGAACTTACACAAAAAAATGGGTTCCTGAATTAAAAAATATGCCTAATAAATTTTTGTATAAACCCTGGGAATTAGAAAATAAATACCAAGAACAGATTAAAGTAATTATTGGTAAAGATTATCCTTCTCCTATGGTTATACACGAAGAAGCACGTACTGCAGCACTCGCAGCTTTTCAATCTTTAAAAAAAAATTAAATCTTATTTTGTTGTGAAAAGTTTGATGATGTTAATTCGTGGAGTCTACTTAAGGTGCGTTTAAATGGTTGATCTAAGCTTGTTGAGGAACTGAAATTTTCTAGATCCACAGCAGAACTTGTCATCAGTGGTATTTTTTTTTCATAAATTATATCTATTAATGTAATAAATCTTTGTTGTTTATTAACATTATCATTTGTAAAATTAGGTATATTTTCAATTACTATAAAATTGCATTCTTTAGCGATTGCTATGTAATCTTCTGCACCAACATTTTTATCACACAAATCATCAAAATTAAATCTGGCAATTTTTTCAAAATACTCTTGAATCAAAAATTCTCTACCCTTTATATTTAATTTCTTAGTTCCTAGTTTTTTTCCTCTTGTTAATTTTCTAAATAATTGATTAATCTTAAAGTTTGACTTTTCATTGATGGGGCAAAAAAATCGATCAGGTTTATTGTTATGAGACTTTCTATAATCTTCTTCAATTATTAATTCATGTTCATGGCATTCATTCTTTAGCATGTTGATAAAAGTTAAGAATTGTTCTCTTTGCAGGCCGTCTTTATATAAATCTTTAATTGAAATATTTGATGTAATTATAATTTTAATATTTTCTTTAAATATTTTTTCAAATAATTTCCCTAAAATCATAGCATCAACAATGTTTGTTATTTGGAACTCATCAAGATAAATAAGTTCACAGTTTTTTTTTAAATTTTTTACAAATATTTCAATTGAGTTACCTGTTTTATCTAAATGAACAAAGTCATGAAAGTTAATCATAAATTCATTAAAGTGTAATCTTTTTTTTTTTAAATCTATATTATTATAAAAAAAATTTAAAAGCATAGTTTTACCCACTCCAACACTACCCATTAAATAAAAGCCTTGCTTGTTTTTTTTTTTTGAAAATAAAAATTTAAAAAGTGATTTTTTAAAATTTTTTTTATAAAATTTAATTAATAATTCTATAATTTTTACTTGGTTAATATTTACTTCAAATTTATTATCTGAACAATAATTTAAAAAATTATTTTTAAAATTTATCATTTTTTTTAAAATCTATTCCATACTCAGATCTTTGTCCTTTTCTTAAGCCAAACGGGCCTGGTATAAATAGTGTCATTGGTTTTGTCCCCACTTTAAGATCAACTCTATGAAGGTTATTTGCAGATCTAAAGCCTATATAGCCTGGTGACCGCCAGTGTTTTCCTGTTTTTAATGTTTCCCAATATCCTCCTCTTAAAATAATTGTAATATATGGGCATAAATGTGTGTGAACACCCTCTCCATGATCATCGGAAAGCATTTCATGAATTAAAATATTGAATGGAAACCACTTAGGTCTAAATCTGAATAAAACATAATATCTATTTATCCAAGGTTTGGCTTCATTAAATTTCTTGTGTGAGGGGCCACGGTCTAAAACAATTTTTTTTCTTCCTAATTTCTCCAATAATTTGAGGAACATTTAATTAAGTTTAATGATAGAATTATCTTTTATTATATAAAGTTTTTGATTTACAACAGAAGGTCTTGAAATTTTATCATTGTCTATCTTTATTGTTGAAGAAGTTGTGCCAGTTCTTACATCTATTACTAATAATTTACCATCATCAGTTGTTAAATAAATATTATTTTTACCCAGGATGAATCCAACTGGTTGAATTTTAGACCTTTTTTTTAATTTGATGCCCCTAAATATATCTGTACTCCTAACAATATTACCAGTTTGTTTATCCATAATAATTAAATAACCTCCAAGTGATACAGTAAATATATATTTATCTACTAGTGTAGGTCTTAAATTAGAATTAATTTTTTGTACCCAATTCAATGTGCCGATGTTTATATCTAATGAAAAAAATTGATTTTTGTTATTTGAAAAAAATAAACTATTTTTGTCAGCTATAATATCTGATGTTTTAAGAAAAAAACCCTCATCATAAATAAGCGTGCTTTGGGTAGGACTTTGCCATAATAAATCACCAGTATTAATATCAACTGCACTTATATCTCCTAAAGAGTTGTTGAAATAAATTTTTTTGTCAATGATAACCATAGAAAGTTTTTTTTGAGATCTGATTAGTGTTGATTCAGTTTTAACGTTCCAAATTTCAGTTCCATCTTTAATTGAATAACATCTCAGGGTGTTTTCAAAATCAATTACAAAAAACTTATCTTTATAAGTTTTTAGTTGTGAATTAAAAGGTGCTATATTATTTTTTGACCAAAGCAATTCTCCTGTATTAATATTTAAAGCATAATATTTAGCAATGTTGTCAGCAACAATTAACGTATTTTTATTACTGGTAAAAAATAAAATTGGGTTTTGTTTTTTTTCTGGTTTAGAGTAATAATTTTTTTTCCATATTAGTTTAGAGTTTTGATCAAATTTTAATATAGCGCCCTTATTATCAAAAAAAATAATACTGTTATTACCAAATAAGATTTTTGGATCATACTGATAAAAATTGCTTATTTTAGAGAATTTAAACCTTGATATACTTTTAAGATTACCGTCATAATTAATTCTACCATTATTATTATCATGGTTATTAAAAAAGCTTTGATTAATAGGTTTGCTATACAAGCTAATTTTTAAGCTAGGACTATATTCTAAGTTTGAAACTTTTTCTTTTATAAAAATTTCTTCTATGTTTGTTTTAGTTTCTTTCTTAATTTCTTCTGTCTTCCAAAATTTAGATTTACTGTGTAACGAACAGTTTGTTGAGAAAATAAAAATTAATAAAACTTTATAAATTTTATTCACTAAAATCTCTATTAATTCTTTTTTGAGATTCTAATCTGATATTTGTATTGCTATTAGGTAAAATTAAAATCTGGTTAAAAAATTCCTTTGATTTTTCCCTTTCATTCTTTGAATAAAAATATTCTGCCATTAGATAAAGTCCATGTGATTTCCATACACTTTCTGAATTAATTATTGGATTTAAAATTTTAATTAACTCATTCTCACTTAAAAATTCAGAGTTAAATAGAGCTTTTTTATAGATCACTAAATTCCTTATCTCAGTTTTTAAATTTGTTTTCATAATTAAAATATCAAATAAATCATTAACCTCATCTTTGTTATCTATTAAATTATTATCTATTAAAAAATACAGTCCTAAAGGTGAATATGTAATGTCTTTATCTTCAATTATTTCTTTCATTGATGAAATAGTTTTAGCTTTATCGCCATTTTCGTATTTAATTATTGTACTGTTGTATTTATTCGCTAGCCTCTCTCTGTGGCTATCCTTGTATGTTTGATAAGAAAAAAAACTAAATAAAATTAATATTAAAACTACAGGTATTGATATTAGTAATTTTTTATTATTTACAAAAAAATTTTTTATTTTTTCGTTTCTTGTATTTGTATCTATAATTACTATTTCCTCATCCATAATTAAGCCATGTTTCTTAAAACATATTGGAGTATTCCACCATTTTTGTAATATTCTAACTCATTTTTAGTATCAATTCTGCACAAAGTTTTAATCTTTTTAATAACACCTGATGCATATTTAATTTCCACCTCCACATGATCGGATGGATTTATTCCATTTTCTAAATTAATTACGCTTATTAATTCAGATCCAATTAAATCTAAATTTTTTCTATTCATTTTGGTATCAAATTGAAGTGGTAATATTCCCATTCCTATAAGATTGGATCTGTGAATTCTTTCAAAACTTTCAGCTATGACAACTTTTACACCTAATAGCTTTGTGCCTTTTGCAGCCCAATCTCTAGAGGAGCCAGTGCCATACTCTTTTCCGCCAATTACCGCTAAATCTGTTCCTCTTTTTTTATATTCCTCTACTGCTCTATAAATAGGCATTACTTTTCCTTCTGGATATAATTTTGTAAAACCACCTTCTGTTCCAGGAGCCATTTCATTTTTTATTCTAATATTGGCAAATGTTCCTCTCATCATAACTTCATGGTTTCCTCTTCTAGACCCATAAGAATTATAATCTTTTGGAAGTATTTGATGCTCCATGAAATATTCTCCAGTCGGACTTTCTTTTTGAATATTTCCAGCTGGTGATATGTGATCTGTTGTCACCATGTCACCTAAAATTAAAAGTGGTCTTGCCTCTTTAATTTCTTTAAAACCTTCAGGCTTATCTGGTAGGTTGTCAAAAAAAGGTGGTTTTCTTACATAGGTTGATTCTAGGTCCCAATTATAAATACTTGTATTTTCAGTTTTAATTTCTTGCCATTGTTTCGGTCCTTGAGAAATATTAGAATATCTTTTAATAAACATTTCTGCATTTAGAGCATCTCTTAAAGTTTCTTCTATCTCTTTATTCGTTGGCCAAATATCTTTTAAAAAAATATCTTTACCTTCTTTGCTTTTTCCTAGTGGTACTTTGTATAAATCAAATTCCATATGTCCTGCAAGAGCGTAAGCAACAACTAATGGCGGTGAGGCTAAATAGTTTGCTTTAATATGAGGAGATATTCTTCCTTCAAAATTTCTATTACCTGACAATACTGATACAGCATATATATCTTCTTTTTCAATCGCGTTAACTATTTCTTCAGGTAATGGTCCTGAATTTCCTATACAAGTTGTGCAACCATAACCAACCAAATTAAAGCCTAATTTATCTAAAAATACATTTAATCCAGCTTTTGCTAAATAATCAGTTACCACTTGTGATCCTGGTGCTAAAGAGGTTTTTACCCAAGGTTTAGTTTCCAAACCAAGTTCTACAGCTTTTTTAGCTAATAAACCTGCACCGATTAAAACATTTGGATTAGAAGTATTGGTGCATGAAGTAATTGCAGCAATTAATATTGATCCATCTTTGATATCATAATCTGTTCCATAAACTTTTGAGATATTTTTTTCTTTTTTTTTAGTTGCGTGTTCAAGAACTTTTTTAAATTCTGTAGAAGCATCAGTTAATAAAACTTTGTCCTGAGGTCTCTTAGGTCCTGAAATTGTTGGTACAACTGTCGACATATCTAACGACAATGTGTCAGTAAATTCAATTCCGTCAGTAGCCCAAAGGCCCTGTTCTTTTGCATATCTTTCTACTATATTAACTGTATTTTCATCTCTTCCTGAGAACCTTAAGTATTTTAATGTCTCATCGTCAATTGGAAAGAAACCACACGTAGCTCCATATTCTGGAGCCATATTTGCAATAGTTGCTCTGTCAGCAAGGGTTAAGTTTTTTAAACCCTCACCATAAAATTCGACAAATTTTCCAACAACACTCTTGTCTCTCAACATCTTTACTACAGTTAAAACTAGGTCTGTTGCTGTTGTGCCTTCTGGCATTTTATTTGTTACTTCAAATCCAATTACTTCAGGAATTAACATTGAAATTGGCTGACCTAACATTCCTGCTTCAGCCTCAATTCCACCTACACCCCAGCCAAGAACTGATAGTCCATTAACCATGGTAGTATGACTATCGGTACCAACCAATGTGTCTGGAAATAGATAGTCTTCGTCTTTAAATTTTTCTGACCAAACTACTTTAGATAAATATTCTAAATTAACCTGATGACAAATTCCCGTTCCAGGAGGAACTATTCTAAAATTATTAAATGCTTGTTGTCCCCATTTTAAAAATGAATATCTCTCACCATTTCTTTTAAATTCAATATCTACATTTTTTTCAAATGAATCTTCATTTGCTGATTTATCAACTTGAACCGAGTGATCAATAACAAGGTCAACAGCTGATAGTGGATTGATAGTATTTGGATCTTTATTTTTTTCTTTAACAGCTTCCCTCATAGCCGCAAGATCAGCAACTGCTGGTATTCCAGTATAATCCTGCAATAAAACTCTCGCAGGTCTATAAGCTATTTCAGTTAAAGATTTTTTTGTCTTTAACCATTCTTTAATTGCTTCGATTTGACTTTTGGTAACAGATAAATCGTCTTCGTATCTTAATAAATTTTCTAATAAAACTTTAAGTGATTTAGGAAGTTTTGAAATTCCATCTAAACCATTTTTTTCAGCTTCTGGTAAAGAGTAATATTTGTATTCTCTATTATTAATATTAATAGATTTTAAAGAATTATAAGAATTTTTATTTCCTGGTTTCATTTAGTTTTAGATGTAGAACCCTATTATACAAAAGATAAGTAGCAATGACATAGCATAATTAAATCGTTTAATAAAATTATTATTTGTAGCAAATTTCCTTAAAAACTTGCCTAAAAATGTCCATGAAGTGATACTTAAAAATGCTGTTACACCACAAACTACAATAACCCAAATAGAATGATTCAAATAGTTTTCTCCTTGTTCGACAAAATTTGAACTTAATGTAACACCAGCCATTACTCCTTTTGGATTTATAAACTGAAATATAAATTTATCAAAAAACTTTATTGGATTTTCTGTTTTCCCATCTGAAAAATTTTTTGAAAATGAAATTTTATAAGATAGATAAATTAAAAAAAATGTTCCAAGAACTCTAATAGTCTCCTGTATGATTGGATAGTTTTTAAAAGTTGATATTAAAACAAAATTAATTAGTATAATTAATGTTGTGTAGCCAAAACCAACTCCTAAAATTAATGGTAATGTTTTTCTAATACCAAAATTAAAACCTGAGTATGCTGCAACAGCATTATTTGGACCTGGTGTAAATCCTAAAGATAAAGAGATTCCTATTAATAGTAATAATTCTGGGTGCATAAAAAATTAAGCTATAGGAAGACCATTCTCAGATTTTTGTGATGGATGAAGTAATGTAACTTTTCCTTCACTGTCAATTGATCCTAAAATGAGAACTTGCGATATAACCCCTGCAATATTTTTTTCAGGAAAGTTGCAGACACCCACAACCTGTTTTCCTTTTAAATTTTCTTCATTATAATAATGTGTTATTTGAGCTGAAGACTGTTTAATTCCAATTTCTTTTCCAAAATCTACTTCGATAACTAAAGAAGGTTTTCGTGCTTTTTCATTTTTTTTTATAGATACTACAGTTCCAACTCTAATATCAACTTTGTCAAAATCATTATAGGTTATTTGTTCTTTCATATATTTAATATATAATAGATGTTATTTATGAGTACAGAAAATAGTTCAGATCAATTATTTAATAATTCAGTTAAAATTTTAACTGATTTAATTAGTTTCAAAACAATATCTGGGGAAGATAATAGCTCTTTAATTAATTATTGTGATGAAATTCTAAAAAAACTAGGTGCAACTTCATTTAAAACTTTTGATGATGAAAAAAAAAGAGTCAATCTGTTCGCAACATTAAAAGCTAAACACTCTAATGATAAAAAACCAATAATTCTATCTGGTCATACAGATGTGGTGCCCGTTTCAAAAGGATGGAGTACAGATCCATTTATAGCAACAGTAAAAAATGATAAACTTTTTGGTAGAGGTGCTTGTGACATGAAAGGTTTTATTGCTTGTACATTGGCATTTGCACCACTTTATGCAAAAGCAAATTTAGATAGAGATATTCATTTTTCTTACACTTTTGATGAAGAAACTGCTTGCATAGGAGCTCCAATTTTAATCAAAGAATTAAAAGAAAGAGGAATTAAAGATGGAATTTGTATTATTGGCGAACCAACTAATATGAAAATTATTGATGCTCATAAAGGGTGTTACGAATACACAACTTATTTTGAAGGTTTAGCAGGACATAGTTCTGCTCCTCACAAAGGAGTTAGTGCTGTTGAGTACGCTTCTAGATATGTAAATAAATTAATTGAATTAAGAGAAGAGCTAAAAAAAAGATCCCCTAAAGACTCAATCTTTGATCCGCCTCATTCGACACTTTCAATAGGTGGAGTTTTTGGTGGTATAGCACACAATGTAATAGCAGATAAATGTCATGTTAATTGGGAAACTAGGCCAGTTGTTAAGGAAGATGGGATATTTTTAAATTCAGAATTGGATAAATATGCAAATGAAATCCTTTTACCTGATATGAAAAAAGTTTTTCCAAACTCTTCTATCAAAAAAGATATAATTGGTGAAGTTGTGGGCTTTGATAGAGTTGAAAAATCAAATGCTTGTGAATTCGTTTCAAGTCTTACAGGCGATAACTCTAGAGAGGTTGTGTCTTTTGGAACTGAAGCAGGCTTATTCCAACAGATAGGCATAAGTACTGTGGTTTGTGGACCAGGTTCAATTGAACAAGCACACAAAATTGATGAATTTATAATTCTTGACGAATTGAAAAAATGTTTAAACCTGCTTGAGGGTATAAAAAATAAATCGATTGTTGATTAATCGTTCCAACCACTTACTACTTTAACTTCTAAATATTCCTCTAAGCCTAATTTACCAGCTTCTCTTCCAATCCCTGAATGTTTATATCCACCAAATGGTGCATCTGGTGCTAAGCCAGCACCATTAATATCAACCATTCCAGATCTTAATTTTCTAGCAACTCTATTGGCTTTTTCTTGATCTTGAGTTTGAATAAAGTTTAGCAATCCATAAGGGGTATCGTTAGTAATAGCGATAGCCTCTTCTTCTGTTTCAAAAGGTATAATTGATAAAACAGGACCAAATATTTCCGTTCTTGCAATTTGCATTTGATTATTAACATCAGCAAATGCAGTGGGCTTAACAAAATAACCTTTGTCTAATCCATCGGGTTTTCCAGTACCACCAGCTACTAATTTAGCACCCTCATCAATACCTGCTTGAATTAATGCTTGAATCTTGTCAAATTGTGTTTTTGAAACTACAGGTCCAATGTGATCACCTTCTTTTGATGCAATATCAACTTTCATTGAATTTGCGAAATTTTTTACTCTTTCAACAGTCTCGTCATAAATTGATTTTTCAACCAACATTCTTGTTGGTGCATTACAAGATTGACCTGTATTTCTAAAACATCTTAAAGCACCTCTTTCAACTGCTTCAGCATCAGCATCTTTAAATATAATGTTTGCTCCTTTTCCACCAAGTTCTAAACTAACTCTTTTAAAGTCACTTGCTGCATTTTTAGAAATTAAGGCACCTGCTCTAGTTGATCCTGTAAATGAAATCATATTTACATCAGGGTGGCTTGTGAGTGCATTGCCAGTAACCGCCCCATCTCCATTAATTAAATTGAATACACCTTTTGGTAATTTAATTTCATCAATCATCTCTGCTAATATTATTGATGATAGTGGTGCTATTTCAGATGGCTTAAGTACCATTGTACAGCCAGCTGCTATTGCTGGGATTACTTTTAAACAAGTTTGATTCATTGGCCAATTCCATGGTGTAATTAACGCACAAACCCCTTTTGGCTCACGGATAATATTATTGTTAAGGGCGTGTTCTCCTAATTTTGCTTCAAATGTGTATTCTTTTAAAACTTTTATATAAGACTTTATATGACTTGCTCCAGTTCCTGCTTGTAACTGTGTTGAAAAATCAATAGGTGATCCCATTTCAAGAGAAATAGCTTTAGCCATATCTGACCATCTTTTTTTATAAACTTTATACAAATCTTCCAGGTATTTTAATCTTTCTTCTTTTTTTGAAAATGCCCAAGTTTCAAATGCTTTTGTTGCTGCACTGACAGCATCATTTACATCTTCTATTGCGCCTAAGGATATAACAGCACATTCTTCTTCTGTTGAGGGGTCAATTACTTTTAAATCATTTGGTTTTTTTGGAGAAACCCATTCACCGTTAATGTAAAATTTTTTTTTATCTAACATTCTTAAAAATTATATTATCTTTTCACTTTTGCAAACAAATTAGTTAACTCATAAACAATCGTTGCTGCTGCTAAAGATGTAACTTCGGCATGATCATATGCTGGTGAAACTTCCACAACATCTGCTGAAATTAAATTTAAACCAGATAAGCCTCTTATTACATTGACCATTTCTCTAGTCGTCATTCCTGCTATTTCTGGAGTGCCCGTTCCTGGTGCAAAAGCAGGATCTAGAACATCTATATCGATAGAAAGATATAATGGATTATTTCCAACTCTTTTTTTAATTCTTTCGGCTATTTTATCAGTACCTTGAGTTTGGAATTCATCACAATGAATAATTTTAAAACCAAATTCTTCATCATTTTTAATATCATCCCTACTATAAAGAGGCCCTCTAATCCCAACATGCATTGAAGCATCATCTAAAAATAAATTTTCCTCTCTGGCTCTTCTAAAAGGTGTTCCATGTGTATACGGCGCACCAAAATATGTATCCCATGTATCTAAGTGTGCATCAAAATGCACTAAAGCAACTGGTCCACTATTCATCTTGTTTATGGCTCTTAGCAGTGGAAGAGCAATTGTATGATCACCACCTAAACTAATAATACCCCCAACTTTATTCAAAAGTTCTGTTGCTCCTACTTCGATTTGTTTTATAGCTTCGTCTATATTAAATGGGTTGCATGTAATATCTCCTGCATCTGCAACCTGCTGAACTTTAAAGGGCTCAACATCATAACTTGGGTGATAATTTGTTCTTAAGTGTCTTGATGCTTGTCTAATACTCATTGGACCGAATCTTGCTCCAGGTCTATAACTAGTACCAGCATCAAATGGGATCCCAACAATCGCTACGTCGCAACTTTCAACATCTCTTAATTCTGGCAGTCTTGCAAAAGTTGAGGGACCAGCAAACCTTGGTACTTTAGTTCCACTCACAGGTTGAATTGGGTTTTTATTTCTTTCTTTTTTCATTTATAAATAAAATGTACCACATTCTCTTGAATTGGAATATCTTCTATATTTAATAGATGAGATTATTTACAGTTGTTTTGTTGGCTTTTGTTTTTATTATACCTGTTAAGGCAAATACAATTTACCAATTAATCAAAATTCCTAATTTAGAAATTTATGAATTAGAAACTCAAAATAAACTTAAATACTTTTATGCGTCAAAACCATTTAGACTTGGTGTTCAAAAAAATATTGTTTGTTTTAATTCAGATAGGAAAATTTTAGATCAAAAATACCAACTAATTAATAAAAATCTTAATAGGTATTCAGCAAACTTTTTAAAGAAGATAAATCTTAAATATATTGTTTTATGTGAGAATTTATCAATTTCTGAAATTAATACAGCTGGTATTCCAGACAACATAATGAAAACTTTAATACTAGATGTTAAATTTAATGAAAATTATTTTGAGAGAGTAATTCATCATGAGGTGTTTCATGTTATTAATGATAGCTACAAGTCTTTCTTTAATGAAGAAGAATGGATAAAGTTTAATAATAAAAATTTTACATATGCTGAATGCTCAACATGCTCTAAAAGATTAGGACTTGATACTTATAAAAATACAGAAGGGTTTTTAACAGAGTATTCAAAATCAACTGCTTCAGAAGATATGGCTGAGGTATTTTCTCATTTAATGCTTAAGATAAAAAAATCAAAATTTGATCCAATTCTTCAAAAAAAAATAACGTTTATAAGAAATAATATACTAAAAATAGATAATAATTTTAAATTTTGATTAATGATTAAAAAAATTAAGGCTTCACAATCTGAAAAAGTTATTCTACTTTTTTTAATATTGCTCGGATTTTTTGTCATAGCTTCTTTTGTAGTTATCAAAGACAAATGTTTATTTGTTAAGAATCATAACCCGAAAAAAATTAATTTTAAGAACCCTGAAAATATAGCAATCCTTAATGTACCGTGTGGCAATGTAATTATTGAACTTTATCCAAATATTTCACCAAACGCTGTTATAAGATTTAAAACTTTAATAAAATCAAATGCATATGACAATGTTGCTTTCCATAGAGTAATAAAAAATAAATTAGTCCAAGCAGGAGACTTGGAATTTGGTGAAAAAAATAAATTAGATTATGGAAAGATTGGAACTGGTAAGTCAGGATTGGGAACCATCTTGTCTGAATTGGATGGAGAATTTAAATATACAAAAGGAAGTGTTGGTTTGGCTAGGACTTTTAAAAATGATACAGAAGATAGTCAATTTTTTATAACCCTTCAAGACGAACCTTTATTTGAAGGTGAATATACACCTGTTGGTAAAGTTATTTATGGGTTACAGGTTTTAAAAAAACTTAAATATTTAGATAACTCTGAATATGTTTTGAGACCAGACTTTATTAATACTTTTAAGATGTTCAATTAATAACCTAGATTTTTATCTATCTGATTTTCTAATTCTTTATTCTCTATAAAAAGTTTTAAATTTTTTACAAATAAATCAAGAGTCATTTTTACATAATTTCCATTATCATCAGAAGATACGTGTGGTGTAATAACAAGATTGGGTGTGTGCCAAAGTTTAGAGTTTTTATCTATTGGTTCTGGTGTAAAAACATCAAGTATTGCAGCTGCTATCTCTTTTTTATTAAGTTTTTCACATAATGCATCGTAATCCAAGACTGATTGGCGACCAATATTTACAATTCCACAAGTTGGTTTTAGTAAGTCTAATCTTTTTCTATTAATCAAATTTTTTGTCTCTGAAGTTTCTGGTAACGCAAGATATAAAATATCTGCTTTTGGAAGTACTGTGTCTATTTTTTCGATTGTTATGACTTTAGAACAGCCTTCTACGGGTTTTCCTTTTTTATTTACACCTATAATATTGGCGCCAAGTGGCTCTACAAGTTTAGCCATTGAAGACCCTAAAGAACCTGTACCAACAAGAACAATATTTTTTCCTACAATTGGATTACTAAATAATGATACAAATTCTTTATTTTTTTGGTTTGTAATAATTCTGGGCATATGATTTTGCAGCATTAATACACTCATTAACCCATACTCACCTGCCTTCTTGGCGTGAACACCACTACTATTAGTTATTATTAGTTCCTTAGATGCCCAACTAAAAGGAGATAAATGCTCTACACCTGCGGCTGTACAATGAATCCATTTTAAATTGGGAGCAATTTTTTCAAGATTTGATGTTGGAAAATCATAAGTAAGTAAAATTTTTGAACTAGACATAGATGAGTTAAAATTATCTTCATCCCAATCAATAAAAAACTCTACTTGTTTTTTTATTGTAGTTTCATTTTCTAAAGCTTTATCAAGATGCTCTTTAGTTATAGTGAAATTTTTTTCTCCTTCTAAATCACACGGAAAACTACCAGAACGTCCATGGTTATTTTTAATATGAATTTTAATCTTTTTATTATCTGTCAAAATTTCCACTCTTTTCCATTTTATGAAGTTTTTTTATGATGTCGTTATCACGTTTTTTTAATGGTATATCCTCTAAATCAAACTGCATTTTCATTACTGATGAGCAAATTAATTTAACAAATTCTGTATCATTTTTATTTCTTCTTGGCGCTCTTAATACTGTATCCTGACCATTGGTTCTAACAACTTCTCCTTTTATTTTTTGTGGTTGAGGAGGTTCTTTTCCTTCCTTTAAACTTTTAATTAACTTTCTAATTCTTCGTCTATAAATCATAACACCTCGATCAGTTGACATTAAATGCTCTCCTTTATGACTGCTAATTGATCCCATCCCTTCTACTGCCTCTGTATCTCCAGGACTTTTTTGCTTTTCTTCTAAAGTTCTATTTACAATTTCGCCAGCTTCAATTTTTTCAAACCCTTCTTGATTGTTATATTCCATCGGATCTCCTCTATCCCCAAAGTTTGCCCATGCTAAAGCTACACAATGATGATCATCAATAGGTACTACCCATCTTGTGAAAGAACTTCTTCCAAAATATCTACTTTTTGTACCATCTGCTGCAAAAGCTGCACCTGCTTGAGTAAAATTTGGTAAAATTAATTCATTCACTCGAATCCAAACATTATCCTCTATTCGTCTAGTATTGCAGCCCAGGTATTGAATTCCTCTTTCATAAAAATCTATTTCACCTACTTCCGCAAAGCCCTCAGAAAATTGAACTCCCGAACTTTGTCCATGTAAAAATGAAGTGTGGAGAGGATCCATAATTGCATCAAGTACTTGAATCCAATTACAATTATAATCTATACGATAAGGACTAGATGTATTGCCCGGTATTGCAAATGAATCATAATGTGGAAATTCTGGTATTTTATCCATTGGTCCTAAATAAGAAAATACCAAACCATTAAATTCAATTACAGGATAGGCTCCAAGTTTAAATGTTTCTCTTATTTTTTTTGCTGATATTGAATTGGGATCTTCACCGGGTGTTTCAAGAATCTTGCCATCAGTAGAGAACAACCAACCATGATAACAGCACCTAATACCTCTTTCTTCAGTTTTTCCATAAACCATTGAAGCTCTTCTGTGGGGACAGGCTTTATGAACTAAGCCTATATTACCCTTCATGGTTTTAAATATTACTAAGTCTTCACCTAAAATACGAATAGATTTAGGGGTTTCACTAACCTTAGAAGTTAAAGCTACAGGGTGCCAATAACGTCGAAGATACTCTCCACAGGGTGTAGTTGAATCTGTGCAGGCTAAACTCTCATCAATTTTAGGTATAACTGCTTGTTGGTAACCTCTAAAATCTTGATCATTAAAACTCTTGTTATTCA
>CAJQTA010000043.1 GCA_905618895.1 uncultured Candidatus Pelagibacter sp. | reverse complement strand
CAATAGAATTAATGTTCCCAATATTGAAGAACCTCAATTTTTAAAAGATTTTTTAAATATTAAAAAAATAGATTTAATATTTACTGATTTGAATTCTGATAATAAAAAATTAAATTTAAATAAATTAAATGAGAATCAAATTTGTATTATTATTGGGCCAGAAGGTGACTTCTCAGAATCAGAAAGAGAGCAAATTTTGTCTTTCAAAGGAGTTCAATCAATTAAAATAAATGAAAATATTTTAAGATCTGAAACTGCGGCAATTTCAGCCTTATCAATAGTCAGTTATTTGATTAACTGACAAATTGTCACTCAAGCTTAAGTACAATTTTGTCGCGAAATCTAAAGTGTAAATTTTGTAAAAACACTTTATATAGTTGAGCAAATGAAAAAACTTATATTTGTAATTTTAACAACAATTTACACAACTTCTGTATTAGCTAATCAACCTAAAGAATGGCAATTAGGCTTTCAAGAAGCAGCCTCTCAAAGTATGAGAGAGATTGTTAATTTTCATAACAATCTTCTACTACCAGTTATTATTGCTATCAGCGTTTTTGTTTTATTTCTTATGATTTATACGTGTATAAGATTTAGAGCATCAAGAAATCCAATTCCCTCAAAGACAACTCATAATTTTGCTGTTGAAATTTTGTGGACTTTAATACCATGTTTAATTTTAATTGTAATGGCAGTCCCATCATTTCAAATTTTATATAAGCAAGACACAATACCAAAAGCCGAGGTTACAATTAAAGCTGTGGGGTATCAGTGGTATTGGGGATACGAATACCCAGATGAGAATATTATTTTTGAATCGTACATGATTAAAGAAGAAGACTTAAAAGAAAATCAACCAAGGTTATTAACTGTCGACAATGAAATAGTTGTTCCAGTTAATAAAGTAGTTAAGGTTTTAATTACAGCAAACGATGTTTTGCACGCTTGGGCGCTACCATCTTTTGGAGTTAAAAGAGATGCTGTCCCAGGTAGAATAAATGAAACTTGGTTCAAAGCTGAAAAGATAGGTACTTATTATGGGCAATGTTCTGAATTATGTGGCATACAGCATGCATTCATGCCAATCACAGTCAGAGTTGTGTCTGAAGAAGAATATATAAAATGGTTATCAGGTGCCAAAATAAAATTTGCTAAAGAGCCTATTACAGAAAATGAATATAAAAAAATTGCGAGCAAATAAATAAAAATGTATACAGAAACATCATCACACAACGATCATCATACACCAACTGGTTGGAAACGTTGGGCATACTCGACTAATCATAAAGATATTGGAACAATGTATTTAATTTTTGCAATTGTTGCAGGAATTGTTGGAACAACTTTTTCAATACTAATGAGAATTGAATTAATGCATCCTGGCGATGGAATATTGGGTGGAAATTATCATTTATATAACGTTTTAGTAACTGGCCATGGATTAATAATGATTTTTTTTATGGTGATGCCTGCAATGATAGGTGGTTTTGGTAACTGGTTCGTTCCAATTATGATTGGTGCGCCAGATATGGCTTTTCCAAGAATGAACAATATTTCATTTTGGTTATTACCAGCTTCTTTTATTTTGTTAATACTTTCAGTTTTTATGGATGGCCCTCCAGGTCAACAAGGAGTAGGTGGAGGTTGGACTATTTACCCTCCATTATCTTCTAAAGCTGGACAACCAGGACCCGCAATGGATTTTGCAATTTTAAGTTTACACTTAGCAGGAGCTTCTTCAATTTTAGGTGCGGTTAACTTTATAACAACAATTTTAAACATGAGAACACCAGGCATGACATTACATAAGATGCCTTTGTTTGCTTGGTCTATTTTAGTAACGGCATTTTTATTATTACTATCATTACCAGTTTTAGCTGGAGCCATTACAATGCTTTTAACAGATAGAAACTTTGGTACTGCATTTTTTGAAGCACAAACAGGTGGGGACCCAGTTTTATTTCAACACTTATTTTGGTTTTTTGGCCACCCAGAAGTTTATATTTTAATTTTACCTGGCTTTGGAATGATTAGTCATATTGTTTCAACTTTTTCAAAAAAACCAATATTTGGATATTTGGGAATGGCTTATGCGATGGTTTCCATTGGTATTGTTGGTTTTGTTGTTTGGGCTCACCATATGTACACTGTAGGTCTTAGCACAGACACTAAAGCTTACTTTATAGCAGCAACTATGATTATTGCAGTTCCAACAGGAATTAAAATTTTTTCATGGATAGCTACTATGTGGGGTGGTTCAATTTCATTTAAAGTACCAATGGTATGGGCACTAGGTTTTATTTTTTTATTTACAGTAGGTGGAGTTACAGGAGTTGTTCTTGCAAATGCTGGAGTTGATACAGCTATGCACGATACATATTATGTTGTTGCTCACTTTCATTATGTATTGTCTTTAGGAGCTGTGTTTGCAATTTTTGCAGGGTTTTATTATTGGTTTAGTAAAATGTCTGGCTATGAGTATTCGGAGTGGATGGGACAATTACATTTTTGGTTAACTTTTATTGGTGTTAACCTTATATTCTTTCCACAGCATTTTTTAGGTTTAGCTGGAATGCCTAGAAGATACGCAGATTATCCAGACGCATTTGCTGGTTGGAATTACATATCCTCTATTGGGTCTTATATAGCTGTAGCAGGTTTGTTCGTATTTTTTGTAAATTTAATTTATTCATTTTCAAAGAAAAAGAAAGCAGCCCAAAATCCTTGGGGTGAAGGTGCAACAACTCTAGAGTGGACAATTCCTTCTCCACCCAACTTTCATACCTATGAGGAGTTACCAAAGTTTGAAGAAGATGAAGGCATAGAAAAACCAACTACTTATTAAGTTTTTTAATAATATTTTTAATAGAAAAAATGTGATGATGACACCGAATAAAAAAACTAAAAAAAAAAATATTTTTACTGCATTAGCGATAGTATTCTTTATGATATTTTTATTTTTTTTCACACTTTACAATGTTGGTGTCTTCGACAGACAACTATGATTCAAAAAAAAACACTGACATCTTTAATTTTAGTCGGAATTTTTTGTGTTATGTTGAGTCTTTCATTTGCAGCGGTACCCCTATATGACCTTTTTTGTCGAGTAACTGGTTTTGGTGGGACTACTCAAATTTCAAAAAATATTCCTAAAATAGTTTTAGATAAAAAAGTAAGTGTTAGATTTGATACGAATGTGAATAAGCTTCCTTGGAATTTTAAGATAAAAAAAAATGTTATAGATGTGAAGATAGGCCAAGTAAGTAAAGCTGAGTTTGAAGTTGAAAACTATGGCAGTGAAACCACATACGGTGTTGCTAGCTTTAATGTATCGCCAGCTTCATTTGGAAAATATTTTAGTAAATTAGGCTGTTTTTGTTTTGAGAAACAAAAGTTAGAAGCGGGTGAAAAAGCCAAGTATGTATTAACATTTTACCTAGACCCAGAATTGATGAAAGATTTAAGTGCAAAAAACCTTGAAGATGTCACTTTGTCCTATACCTTTTTTTCATCAGACTATTATTAAACAATTCAAATACTTAATTAAAAAACATGTCTACAGAAAAACTTAAACACGATTACCATTTAGTTGATCCAAGTCCTTGGCCAATTTATGTTTCATTTTCATGTTTAGTTTTAGCAATTGGAAGCATTTATTATATGCATGCTAATGTTTCGTGGGGAATGTATTTAGGATTAGTTCTTTTAATTTATGGGATATACATGTGGTTTAGAGATGTAATAATTGAGTCAGTAGATAAAAATCACCATACACCAGTTGTTAAACTTCATCATAGATATGGAATGACACTTTTTATTGCATCTGAAGTAATGTTTTTTGTTGCATGGTTTTGGGCATACTTTAATACAAGCTTATTTCCTTCAGAAGCTATTGGAAGCGTTTGGCCACCACTAGATGTTAAAACTTTTGATCCATGGGACATTCCACTTATCAATACATTAATTTTATTATTATCTGGCACTACCGTAACATGGGCCCACCATGCTTTAGAGGAAGGAGACAGAAAAAGTTTTGTTCAAGGATTGGCTGTTACAGTTATTCTTGGTTTTTCTTTTTCTTTATTACAAGCTTATGAATATCATCATGCAAAATTTGATTTTTCAGGAAATATTTATGGGGCTGTATTCTATATGGCAACAGGCTTCCATGGTTTTCATGTTATTGTAGGTACTATATTTTTAGCAGTGTGCTGGTGGAGAGGTAAGAATGGTCAATACAAAGAGGGTGAGTTTTTTGGCTTCGAAGCAGCAGCATGGTATTGGCACTTTGTTGATGTGGTTTGGTTATTTTTATTTGCAGCAATTTATATCTGGGGTAGCTAAACTTTAATCTTTGAGACATAAATTTTTATTTTCAATTTTTGTATTTTTATTTATAACCAGTTTTATTGCACTGGGTACTTGGCAAATAGTTAGATTAAATTGGAAACAAGAATTAATAAAACAAATTGAAGTTTCATTTAAAGATCAGCCTGTAAATTTATCAAACCATACACATAAAAATTATTTAAGAATTAAAACTTCTGGAATTTTTAATTTTGATAAACAAATTTATCTATACAATCTTAATGAAAAAGGAGAACCAGGATTTGATATTATTACACCAATCATAATTGATAATAAAAATTATTTATTGAACAGGGGGTGGATATCTTTTAATAAAAAAAATACCGAAGAAATTAATGTTTTAAATTCCAAAACTATTACTGGTACTTTAAAAAAACAGTTAAAAGCCAACAGATTTAAACCAAAAAATAATATTATTGAAAATTACTGGTTTACTTTAAATAGAAAAGATATTTTTGAATATACAGGTAAAAGTTTTTCACCATTTGTTATTTATTTAAATAATAATTTAGATATTCCTAAAACAAAAACTATTACTGCAAATATTTCAAATAATCATAAAAAATACGCTATTACATGGTTTTCTTTAG
>CAJQTA010000042.1 GCA_905618895.1 uncultured Candidatus Pelagibacter sp. | reverse complement strand
TTTAACTATGTTAAATTAACAATAGTATAAAGGATAAATGAGAACTTTTGACCCTGCGATTCGGTCATGTTTTAGACTGTATTTGTTCTTTATCAACAACAACATGTAGTGAGGAAAAAATTAAAGGTACCATTAATAGAAATGTCACAAAATAAAATTACAGCTGTTCTTGGTCCAACAAATACTGGCAAAACCTATCTTGCTATCGAAACCATGCTTTCATTTGATTCTGGGATGATAGGTTTTCCTTTGAGACTTTTAGCAAGAGAGGTTTATGACAAGATTATTAAAAAGATAAGTATTGATAAGGTTGCACTGATCACAGGCGAAGAAAAAATAATACCCACCAATGCAAAATATTTTCTGTGTACAGTAGAATCTATGCCTATTAATAAATATTTGGATTTTGTCGGAATAGATGAAATTCAAATGTGTGCTGATCATGAAAGAGGGCATATTTTCACTGATAGACTATTAAATCTTCGTGGAGAAAAGTTAACAATGTTTATGGGTTCAAGTACTATAAAAAGTATAGTCAATAAACTTGGTGAAGATACAGAATTTATAAATAGAGATAGACTTTCTAAACTTTCATATGTTGGCCATAAAAAAATTTCAAGAATAAATAGAAAAACAGCAATAATTGCTTTTTCTACAGAAGAAGTCTATGCAATTGCCGAACTAGTAAGAAGACAAAAGGGTGGTGCGGCTATTGTTATGGGGTCACTAAGCCCTAAAACAAGAAATGCTCAAGTCGAATTATACCAGTCTGGAGATGTTGATTTTCTTGTCGCTACAGATGCTATTGGAATGGGAATTAATATGGATTTAGAAAATGTTTTTTTTTCTAACTTAAAAAAATTTGATGGTAAAAAATTAAGACGACTCAACTTGTCAGAAATTGGCCAAATCGCTGGAAGAGCTGGAAGATACTTAAGTGATGGAAGTTTTGGAATAACTGGCGATTGCAAAGAAATGAATGAAGAAGAAGTTAATCTACTTGAAAATCACAAATTTGAGGAAATTAAAATAATATTTTGGAGAAACTCTCATTTAAATTTTAATAATGCTCTGTGCTTAATTAAGTCACTTGAAGAAAAGCCAAATAAATATTGGATGCGAAAAATACACGAATGTGAAGATGAAAAAGTTTTAAAATATTTTTTAAAAGACATGAACAGTCATAATATTAAGAATAATAAGGAAACACTGGAATTACTTTGGGAATGTTGTCAAATTCCTGATTTTGTAAAAAAAACATATGGAAATCATTTGGAAGTTGTTAGTAAAGTTTTTAGCTTCTTAAATGGAAATGAGGCAAAAATTACTAGTGAATTTATGAGATTACAGTTAATGAAATTAGATAAATTAGAGGGAAATGTTGATTCTTTATCAAATAGAATTGCAAATGTTAGAACTTGGTCATATGTTTCAAATAAAATTAATTGGGTAGAAAATCAAAATTATTGGATTGAAAAAACAAAATTATTAGAAGATAGATTATCTGATAGATTACATGAAGAACTCACTAAAACATTTATTGATAAAAGAGCTAGTGTACTTGCAAGAGGCTTAAAACAAGATATGGATTTTAAAACTGAAATAATGGAAGACGATAAAGTAATAATAGACGAACAATTTATTGGTAAATTAAAAGGATTAAAGTTTGAAATGGACTTAAAAGTAGGAGCCCTTGAAACTGACATTAAATCATTAAAAAAAGCTGCAAGACAAACTGTGGGCCCAGAACTCCAAAAAAGAATTCAGGCAATTGTAGATACAGGTTTAATAGAAATAAAAGATGATTTTAAGATTTATTGGAACAATTTTCCTATTGCCAAACTAGAGCCGGGTAAGGATTATTTAAACCCTGAGTTTTTTTTAATAGTAGACGATATTTTAGAAAATAATGACAAACAAAAATTATCTGAATTTCTTGATAAATGGATTAAAGAAAAAATTAATATTATATTGAAGAGTTTAATAGATTTAAAAAATTTAAAAGAAAGCAATTCGTCAATTAAAGCCTTAGCTTATCAGCTGTATGAAAATAATGGGGTAATTAAAAGAGATCAAGTATCTAGTTATTTAAAAAAACTTGGACAAGATGAAAGAAAAATCCTAAGAGACCTTGGTGTAAAATTTGGAAGATACCATGTTTTTCTTTTTAAATTATTAAAACCAGAAGCAGTTTCACTAAGAGTATTATTGTGGAAAAACTTTCAACAAAAATACTTTAATTTAATACCACCTACTTTTGGTTTAAATTTTTTAGAAGATAAAAAAGCAAAAAACAAAAATTTTATGCTTCTATGTGGCTTTGAAAGTTTTAATGAATACTTTGTTAGAATTG
>CAJQTA010000041.1 GCA_905618895.1 uncultured Candidatus Pelagibacter sp. | reverse complement strand
GAATATATTTTTACCTAATTCAAAATTAAATTTTGCGGAGAATTTACTTTCAAAAACAAATCAAGATAAAGCTGTAACGTTTATAAGTGAGAATGGTTTCAGAGAAGAAAGAAGTTGGTTAGAGCTAAACAACAATGTAAGCAAAGTATCTAAATTCTTAAAAAGTATTAAGATTAAGAAAAAAGACAGAGTTGCTGCGTATTTACCAAATTGTATTGAAACAGTTGAGGCATTTATTGCCTCATCTTTATTGGGAACAATATGGTCTTCTTGTTCCCCAGATTTTGGAGCCAAAGGTGTAATAGAGCGTTTTTCACAAATTAATCCTAAAATTTTATTTGTAGTTGATAAATATTTTTACAACGGAAAAATTATAAATGTTTTAGAAAGAGTTCCACAAATTTTAAAAGAGATATCATCCATAAAGCATGTTGTTGTTATTAGTTATCCAGGAGAAAAATATTTAAACAATAAATATAAATTTAAAAAAGTAAAAGTATTCAAATGGAGCAAAATAACCAAAATTAAATCTGAAAATCTTAATTTTCCAAAGTTTGATTTTGAACAAGAACTTGCAATTCTTTATTCAAGTGGAACTACTGGAAAACCAAAATGTATATGTCATAGAAGTGGAGGAGTTTTACTTCAACACATAAAAGAACACCAGCTACACTGTGATATTAAAGAAGGTGATAACGTTTTTTATTTTACCACATGTGGGTGGATGATGTGGAATTGGTTGATTAGTGTTCTAGCCTCTAAGGCATCAATAGTTTTATTTGATGGTTCACCGATGTATAAAAAAGAAGACTTATTACTAAAAATTGCTGAAAAAGAAAAAATCACATTATTTGGCGTAAGTGCAAAATACATTGATGCACTTAGAAAATCTAAGCTAGCTTTAAAGTATAAATATAAACTATCAAAATTAAGAACAATTTGCTCTACGGGATCTCCATTATCAAATGATGGTTTTAAATATATTTATGATAATATAAAAAAAGATATTCATTTATCATCTATATCTGGGGGTACCGATATTATTTCCTGTTTTGTATTAGGTAATTTATATCAGCCAGTAATTTCAGGAGAAATACAAAACAAAGGATTAGGCCTGGATATTGATATTTTTGATGACAAAAAAAATTCTATAAAAAATAAAAAAGGTGAATTGGTTTGTAAAAATCCTTTTCCATCAATGCCTTTAAAATTTTGGAATGATAAAAATGACACTAAATTAAGAAAAGCATATTTTGATCATTTTTTAAATACTTGGCACCATGGTGATTATGCAGAAATAAAAAAAAGTGGAGGATTTATTATTCATGGTAGATCAGATACCACACTTAATCCAGGAGGAGTAAGACTTGGGACATCCGAGATATATTCTGAAGTAGAAAAGTTGGCAGAAATTAAAGAGTCTATTGTTGTTGGTCAGTCATGGGACAATGATGTTAGGGTTATTT
The DNA here is from genome assembly GCA_905618895.1 of uncultured Candidatus Pelagibacter sp. Taxonomy (GTDB): domain Bacteria; phylum Pseudomonadota; class Alphaproteobacteria; order Pelagibacterales; family Pelagibacteraceae; genus Pelagibacter. Next base: position 1,577 of record CAJQTA010000041.1, on the reverse strand, counting down.
TGTTTATAGTTTTAAATTCAAAGTATTCATTGAATGATGATTTGCTAAAAAAAATTAAAATACAAATTAGAAAAAATACATCTCCAAGGCATGTACCAGCTAAAATTATAGTAGTAGATGATATTCCAAGAACTAAAAATGGGAAAATAGTTGAATTAGCTGTAAAAAATACAATAGAAAGAAATGAAATTAAAAATAAAGAAGCGCTAGCAAATCCAGAAGTTTTAGAACAGTATAAAAATTTAAAGGAACTAAATTATTAAATGATAAAAGATATAGTTAAAGGTTTAGAGCCATCCACTACTTTAAAAATTAATGAAATTTCTAGAGAGCTAGAAGATAAAGGTAAAAAAATATTTAAATTTGGATTTGGACAATCTCCATTTCAAATTCCAACCGATATTGTTAACGCGTTAAAAGATAATGCTTATCAAAATAAATACTTGCCGATGCAAGGTCTTAATCAGCTTAGAGACGCTATTGCAAAGTATACATCAACTAAAAAGAATTATAATTATAAATCTGAAAATGTAATTATTGGTCCAGGCTCAAAAGAATTAATGTTTTTGCTACATGTTTTATTTGATGGAGAAATAATATTGCCAGCACCAAGTTGGGTTTCTTACGCTCCTCAAGCAATTCTTGGAAGAAATAAAATTCAATCAATTCAAACAAAAAGAGAAAATAATTGGTTTCCTACTGGGTCTGAAATTGAAGAAGTTATTTTAAAAGATAAGAATAAAAACTATCTATTATTTTTGAATTCACCAAATAATCCATCTGGGCAGATTTGTAAAAATTTAGAAGAGATCAGTGAGATTGCTAAAAAATATAATCTTATTATTTTGTCAGATGAAATTTATTCTGAGTTAAATTTTGAAGAAGAGTTCAAATCTATCTCTAGTTTTTGTCCTGAAAAAACTATTATAAGTACAGGTTTAAGTAAATGGTGCGGAGCAGGTGGTTGGAGATTGGGTCATTTTATAGTTCCAGATTCTTTAAATATTTTAAAAAATTCTATTAATGTTTTAGCCAGCGAAACCTTTTCTGCTGTTAGTGCGCCAATTCAATATGCTGCTATCACTGCTTATGCAAGTGATCATAGTGTATATATAAATAGTTCTAAAAATATTCTTAAAGCAGTTGGTAATTATGTTTATGAAAATCTAAAATCAAACAAGGTTTTAATTGATAAGTCCCAAGGTGGATTTTATCTTATGCCAGAATTTTTAAATAAAAAATTTAACACCTCATCAGAAATGTGTGATAATATTTTAAAAGAGACAGGAGTAGCGTTATTGCCTGGATCTGATTTTGGATTTAAAAAAATGGTCTGAATTAATATAAAAACCGTCTGTACATACCCCTTCGATTACTGTTAGAATTAATTAATAAAAATAACGATATAGAGGAGAAAACATGAAAAAAATAATAACATCTCTATCAAGCGCTCTACTAATTTTTGTTGCATCTTTGTCTTTTACAAATGTAGCAAAATCTGCGGAGTTCTTTACGATAGGAACGGGTGGACCAACTGGAGTATATTTCCAAACTGGTAACGCAATTTGTAAAATGTT
>CAJQTA010000040.1 GCA_905618895.1 uncultured Candidatus Pelagibacter sp. | reverse complement strand
ACTATGTTCGGCATGTGGCCTCCCATTGTAACCTGTTTGACCTATTGAAATTATCTCATCATTTTTAACAATTACACACCCCACAGATGGATTCACGCCAGTTAAGCCATGACGAGCATTTGCTAAATTTAAAGCAAGACTCATGTATTTTTTATCTTTTTTGAGAAATTTATCTTTTCTTGTAGACATCTAATTTGTCAACGAATTGAACAAAATCTTTTTCTTCTCTAAAATTTCTGTAAACTGATGCAAATCTTACATAAGCCACAGGATCAAGCTCCTTTAAACCCTCCATAACCATTGTGCCTACTGTATTTGTAGAAATTTCACTCTGTCCAAGTTCCTCTAGGGCTCTTGAAATTTTACTAATAAACTTTTCTGCTGTTTCGGTATCAATTGGTCTTTTCTTTAGGGCTATATAAATAGATTTAGATAATTTATCCCTATCAAAAGATGCTTTTCTTCCATTTTTTTTAACAACCATTATTTCTCTAAACTGAACTCTTTCAAATGTTGTAAATCTTGCTCCACAGACACACAGTCTTCTTCTACGTATAGCTGTACCATCTTCTGTGGGTCTAGAATCTACGACTGATGTTTCGCCTTTTTTACAAATTGAACAGATCATTTATTTTAAATTCTTATAAATTGGAAACGAAGAGGTCAGTTCTATAACTTCATTTTTAATCTCTTCTTCAATTTTACTATTATCTTCAGGATTTTTTGATAAACCTTTAACTACTTTTGTGATTAATTCACCAACTTTTTGAAACTCTTTTAAACCAAAACCTCTTGTTGTTGCTGCTTGAGTACCTAATCTTATACCTGAGGTTATCATTGGCTTCTCTGAGTCGAATGGTATGCCATTTTTATTACAGGTAATATTTGCTCTACAAAGACTTTCAGCAGCTGCATTACCCTTTACATTAAATGGTCTTAAATCAACTAACATTAAATGTGTGTCTGTACCACCTGAATAAATCTTAAATCCATTATTCTTAAGTGTTTCTGATAGCATTTTGGCATTAGCTAAAACCGACTTTATATAATCTTTAAACTCGGGCTTTAATGCTTCTAAAAAACCAACAGCTTTAGCAGCAATTACATGCATTAAAGGTCCACCCTGGTACCCAGGAAATACAGCTGTATTAAATTTTTTTGCTAAATCTTCATTGTTTGTTAAAATAATTCCACCTCTAGCACTTCTAAAAACTTTATGAGTAGTTGATGTAACTACGTGTGCAAACTCACAAGGGTTTGGGTAACCTTTGCCAGCTACTAACCCAGAAAAATGTGCCATATCAACCATCAAATAAGCTCCAACTTTATCAGCAATTTCTCTAAATCTTTTAAAGTCAATTACTCTAGAGTATGCACTTCCACCACAAATTATAAGTTTTGGTTTATGTTCTAAGGCAAGTTTCTCTACATTGTCATAATCAATAAGTTCTGATTCTTTATCAACATCGTAACCTATTGGATTAAACCATTTCCCTGACATCGAAATTTTTAATCCATGTGTAATGTGTCCACCCGAATTTAAAGTCATACCCATAAATTTATCGCCAGGATTTAATAAAGCTAAAAATACAGCACCATTAGCTTGGGCTCCTGAGTGTGGTTGTGCGTTAGCAAATTTACAATTAAATATTTTTTTTAATCTTTCGATGGCTAAATTCTCTGCCACATCAACATGCTCACATCCGTTGTAATATCTTTTGCCAGGATATCCTTCGGCATACTTGTTTGTTAAAACTGAACCTTGAGCTTCTAGAACAGCTTGTGAAACAATATTTTCAGATGCTATTAATTCTATATGTTGTTGTTGTCTTTTTAATTCATCACTAATCGCTTTATGCAATTCGGGATCAGCTTTGGATAAGCCATCTTCAAAAAAACTTTTATATTGATCGTTTATATAATTTTTTTCGCTAGACATAGTTAAATTTTCTTAATTCTTTTTTTGTGCCGCCCACCTTCAAATTTTGTTTTTAAAAAAATACTTATAAAACTTAAAGCATCTTTTTTAGACAATAGCCTTGAGCCTAATGTAATGATATTTGCATCGTTATGCAATCTTGATAATCTTGTAGATCTTAAATTAAAACATTGTGCGGCACGTATGTTTTTGTGTCTATTTGCAGTAATATTCATGCCCATACCTGAACCACAAACAAGAATGCCAACATGATTATTATTAGTCTTAACTCTTTTAGCTACTTTATGGGCATAATCAGGGTAATCTACTCTATCTTCATTAAATGGTCCTAAGTCTGAATACTCAATTTTTTTTTTATCTAGGTGAAGTTTAATATTTTCTTTTAATTTATAACCAGCATGATCAGAGGATAAAAATATTTTTTTCAAACTAGTTAAACTTATAATCTAAAACACATGCGACCAAGTGAATTCTGTTTTCTTCACCACCATTAAAAGCATTATGGTATTTTGTATTATTGGTAATCCAAACAGATCCATCTGCTGGCATATGTTTTGCTACATGATCTACTACCATGATGGCACCAGGGTTAGTAATTATTGGTATGTGTAATCTTGGCTCTGGATCTCTGTGCCAACTCAATGTAGATCTTGGTTCTTTTAGCAAAATTCTAACTCTACCTAATTTATATTTTGAAGAAAGAACATCAAAAACTTCTTTAAAATAAGTATTTTCATAATCTGGTATAAATTCAGAATATGATGATTCATTAATTGTAACATCTCTACTTACTTCTTTCCCAGATTTATCAGGTTTCGTCCAATAAACACCT
>CAJQTA010000039.1 GCA_905618895.1 uncultured Candidatus Pelagibacter sp. | reverse complement strand
AAATCTAAAAATTTTTTTTACTCTTCCTATTTCATGATAAACTTTTTCTTTTGCTTTGTCTCTTATGTGGCATGTGTTCAAAAGATAACAACTTGCATCTTCATAATTTTCTGTTTTTTCAAAACCAATTTTTTTAACTGAATCAAAAATACGATTTGAATCATATTCATTCATTTGACACCCGAATGTTTTAATGAATATTTTTTTTGACATTCTGCTAGGTTTTTTTCTTAACTCCATACAATTCTAATTTATGATCTACTAAGCGGTAACCATATTTGTCAGCAACTTTTTGTTGTAACTTTTCGATTTCTTCATCTACAAATTCTATTATCTCTCCTGACTTAACATCTATTAAATGGTCATGATGACCCTCATTAAGTTCTTCGTATCTTGCTTTGCCACCTTTAAATTCGTGTTTTGCTAAAATTCCCGATTCTTCAAATAATTTCACAGTTCTATAAACTGTTGCAATGCTAATTTTTGAATCAACTTTTGTAACTCTATTATAGAGCTCATCCACATCAGGGTGATCATTTGAATCTGACATTGCTTTAGCTATAATCTTTCTTTGATCAGTAAGCTTAACACCCTTGGCTAAACACTTTTGTTCAATATTTTCTGACATTTTCAATTTTAACTTAAATAAATAGGATTAATCAAATTCTTTTTAATTCTAAATTTATCACATAAATATGGAATATCTTCATATTTAATTTTGTTCAATCCATCAAAATCCAAGAAACTGAAACAATAATAATCTATTTTTTTTGTCAAAAATAAAGCTTTAGTAATTGAAAGTGAATTTCTTATGCCTGCAAAACTCCCAGGTCCTCTATTTACATAAATAGCCTTTATTTCATTAAGCGAACTCATATTGGTTTCTAAAAAATCATTAATTAATATAGTTAATTTTTCAAAATTAATTTTGCTATTTTCATGACTACAAGTATAAATATTTTTATTAACTATGTGTGTTAAAAAAATTTTATCTTTTGCTGCATCTATAATTAAGCTATTCATAATAATAATATTTATTACTAACTCTAAAGCAGATGATAATAATATCAAATATTATTCTAATGATATGGGTATCCTTACATTGATGTATCATAGGTTTGATGAAGATAAATATCCATCAACCAATATACAAATGGACGTTTTCAAAAAACAAATTCAAATAATTAAAGATTTAAATTATAGTTTTTTTAATCCTGGAGATTTAGAAAGAAGTTTTACTTTACCAAAAAATGAAAAAAAAATTCTTATAACGATAGATGATGCTTTTTCCTCCTTTTATAATACTGCCTGGCCATATTTAAAAAATAATAAAATTCCTTTTATTCTCTTTGTTTCTACTGAGGCTGTAGGTAAAAATGGATACATGAATTGGGAGCAAATCAAAAAAATAGAAGAAAATCCAAATGTATATATCGGTAATCACTCACATTCTCATGATTATTTGGTTAATTTTAAAAAACATGAATTTATAAATGATATTAAAATAGCAAATAAAATTTTTATTAATAAACTTGGATATAATCCAATTTTCTTTTCATATCCTTTTGGCGAATATAGTAATTATATAAAACAAATTATTTCAGAAAATTTTAAATTTTCATTTGGACAACACTCAGGCGTAATAGATATAAACAAAGATAAATATGAACTACCACGATTTCCAATAAATGAAAAATATGGAGATTTAAAAAGATTTCAATTTTTAATTAATTTACTACCATTGGAATATAAGAATCTTTTACCAAAAGAAAAATTTATAACTAAAAAAAACAATCCACCTTTATTCAGTGTTGAATTTTTTAAAGATCAAAAAAATATAAAAAATATAAATTGTTTTTCTAATGAAGGCAATGAATGGAAAAAATCAATTTTAAATTTTTATGAAAATAAGTTAACTATTAAGTTCAGGGAAAAATTTACTTTTAGACGAGGTAGGGTTAATTGCTCATTAAATGACAATGGAACTTGGAGATGGTTTGGCTCACAATTTTCTATTCAATCTGATTAAATTAAACTTTCTAATGCAATAGTTGATGGGAGTAATTTAGCGTCATCAAAATCAGTAAGTTTATTCTGTTTTATTATTTGTTGTAAAATCTCTACATATTTTTTACCTGTTTCCGCATATAGATCTAAATGTTCAGAAAGAGCTAAACCGTCTAATTCTTTTTTTTCATCTCTCAATTCCGCTCTTGCACTTCTAAAACTTCTATAAGATGAATGTGTATTTAAGTTTCTGTGATAAGCTTTAACAGAAGCTTGTAAAACTTTAAATTTCATTACTTTGTGTGTTGAGTTATCATCGGCTTCAGCTGGCTTTATACCCTCGCCAGACCATGTCCATTGACCAAATAATGCATTACCCTCTAAAGCAAACCTGGATGTACCCCAACCAGTCTCTTTTGCTGCCTGTGCAATTGCCAATGAAGTTGGTACCTCGTCCATTCTAATCTTTAAAGTCGACAAATCTTTATTAGCGACACCATATTGTTTAAATTTTTTTTCTAACCATCTCTTTTCATTTTTTGAATTTTTACTTTTATTCAAAATTTGAAAAAGTTTTTTTCTATCCAATTTAATAGTATTATTTTCTTGTATTATTAATGGTAAAATAATTTGAATAAATAATTCTTTTCTTTTTTTGGTATTTTCTATCATTTTCATTTCATTTGGTAATAATGAAAGTGATACTGGTTTAACTAATTTATTTTTTCTTACATCTTCCAAATTGTATTTTGTATCCTCAAAAAGTTGCTTAATAGTTTTGGCGCTCAACCTAACTGTATCACTAGGTAAATCTTCATAACTAAATATATCATCAAATAAGTATTTTTTAACTAAACTTTCATCTTCGTTTGTTCTAAATTTTTTTTTATTATTTAACGTATCCTTAAACTCGTTTTGTGAATTATTTTTAAATTCTTTTGAAAGAAGCTTTCTTTCTTCTTTAAAATCTAAAATAGGTGGCATAATGCCAAAAAATGAAATGACTAATAAGCTACTAATAATAGTCCTTGAAAAAACACCTAAATTTTCAAATCTTAAAGTTTTTTTTTGACTATTTTTTCTTATGTTTATGAAAAAACCTTTCGTTTTTAAAAACTTTTTTGCTTCAGCTAATGTTAATTTTTTTTTGAGCATTTTATATTGCTATTACCTCTTTTACCTCTGGAATATAGTGACATAAAAGATTTTGTACACCTTGCTTAAGAGTCATTGTTGAACTTGGGCAGCCAGAACAGCTACCTTGTAATTCTACTTTTACTACACCTTCTTTAAATTCTTTAAATTTAATATCTCCACCATCTTTAGCAACAGCAGGTCTTATTTTTGTCTCTAAAATTTTTATTATTTGTTTTTCTATTTCGATAAATTCTACATTATTTTTTTCGTCTAAACTCTTATCAATTACAAATTCTCTCCCATTTGAGTAAAAATCATTAATTAAAGATATGGCTATGTGCTTTATATCTTCCCAGTCTATATTCTCTGATTTATTTATAGATAAAAAATCTGAACCTAAAAAAATTCCAGTTACTCCATTAATCGATAAAATATTTCTGACTAACTCATTGTCAGCTTCTTCTTTTTTTGTAACTTCAAAAGATCCATTATTAGATACAGGTTTTCCTGGAATAAACTTAAGTGAATTAGGGTTGGGTGTTACCTCTGTTTGAACGAACATATCTTATATATAGTGATTAATTACAACATTTAAACTAATTAATAAATTTTATTAAAAACCCACTAATTCTTTAATTTCTATAATTTTTTTTGAGGCAATTCTGTCAGCTTTTTTGGATCCTTCTAATAAAATCGAATCCAAATATCTCTCATCCTTTAATAATCTTTTTATCTCTTTTGATATTGGTTCAATTTTTTCAATTATTATTTCAGAAAGTTTTTCTTTAAATTCAGAGAAATTTTTTCCATTAAATTCATTTATAGATTTTTCTAAACTTTGATTGGTGACACTAGAATAAATGCTCAGTAAGTTTTCTGCCTCTGGTCTTTTTGATAAAATACTAGATTCAGATGGCATGGGTAGAGGGTCTGTTTTTGCTTTTTTAATTTTATTAGCTATTTGATCCTTATCATCTGTAAGATTAATCCTACTCAAGTCAGATGGGTCTGATTTGCTCATCTTTTTTTGTGCATCTTTTAAACTCATGATTCTAGAAAATTCTTTTTGAATTAAAGGCTCTGGAGTTCTTAAAAATTCTGGTGCATTAAAATCATTATTAAATTTTTGAGCTATGTCTCTACATAATTCTAAATGTTGTTTTTGATCATCACCTACTGGCACATGTGTTGCATCATAAAGTAATATATCAGCAGCCATTAATACAGGGTATGAATAAAGTCCAATGCTTGCCTTCTCTTTATCTTTTCCCGCCTTTTCTTTGAATTGCGTCATTCTATTTAACCAGCCAATTCTTGAAACACAACTTAAAATCCAGGCACATTCAGCATGGGCAGAAACCATTGATTGATTAAAAATAATACTTTTTTTAGGATCTATCCCACTAGCAATAAATGTAGCTGCTGTTTCTCTTATATTTTTCTTTAATTCTTTTGGTTCTTGTTTGGTAGTAATTGCATGAAGATCTACCACACAAAAAACACACTCATTATCTATTTTGTTATTTAATTCTACAAAATTTTTAATTGCTCCTAAATAGTTTCCTAGATGGAGATTTCCTGTTGGTTGTACGCCTGAAAAAATTTTTTTGCTCATTAATTTAATACTTTAGTTTAATATCGCTAATTTTAAAAGCCTTGATCAAAAATGCAATTAACAAATAAGAAATAAATCCTGACAATACTACACCAATTAAATAACCTGCTTTAAAATTTTGAGTATAAGCCAAATTCGTATCAAAAAAATCAATTAAGTAATCAAAAAATATTCCCATAAGACTTGCTGCTATCAAAATTCTTATAAATCTACTTATAAATAAAAAGTTAAAATTAAATAAATTCTTTTTTTTTAAAAAAATAAATAACACAATTGAATTAAACCACGAAGAAATACTTGTTGCGATAGGAATAATAATAAATCCAATACTTTTAAAATAAAAAACACTAATTATGATATTTAATAAAACTGAAATTAAAGATATGTAAAATGGAATTTTAGTATTGTGACGCGCAAAGAAAAAACTTGAAAAAACTTTTATCAAAGAAAATGCCGGTAAACCTAAACTAAAATAGAAAAGAGCTTTTGCAGAATTCTTAACTCCATCTTCTCCAAACGTTCCGTAACCAAATAAAGCAGAAACAATTTCTTCAGATGCAATTAAAAGAGCGATAGCAGCAGGTATACTTAAAAATAAGCTCAATTCTAGTGCCTTATTTTGAATAAATATTATTTCATCTTTTTTATCATTTTGAATGTACTTTGAAAGCTGTGGTAAAATAACCGTTCCTATGGCAATACCAGCAATGGCTAAGTTTATTTGATAAATTCTATCTGCATAATATAAATAAGAAACAGCACTTGCTTGAAATGATGCAATAACAGTTCCAACTAAAATATTAATTTGAGTTACACCAGAAGAAAATATACTTGGTAATAATTTTTTAAAAAAATTTTTTACTTTTTCATCTATTTTAATTTTAAAGCTAACTTTGGGTAAATAAAATCTTTTTACAAAAATATACAAAAATATTAATTGAATAACTCCAGATAAAGTAACCGCATAACACAAATAATAAACAAGTTGATCGTTTAAAAATGTTCCATAAAACAAAACCCCAATTAACATAATATTCAAAATTATTGGGGCTGAAGATGCAATGGCAAATCTATTGTGTGAATTTAAAATTGCTGAAAAAAAAGATGCTAAACTTATAAAAAATAAAAAAGGAAACGTTATTCTGGTTAAATTAATTGCTAATTCCATTTTTTGATTATCTCCATCAAAGCCTGGTGCTATCAAAAATACAAAAATAGGCATACAAATCTCAACAACTATAACTATAAAAAATAAACCTAAAATTAATAGATTGAATATATTGTTTGCAAATTTATCAGACTGATCTTTTCCTTGCGAAAGTTCAGAAGCATAACTAGGGACAAATGCAGCGTTAAATGTTCCTTCTGAAAAAAGTCTTCTAAATGTGCTGGGAATTCTAAATGCCACAAAGAATGCATCAGCCAAAGGGCCTGTTCCAAGGAATATTGCAATCAATATATCTCTTATATAACCAAGTACTCTACTAATCAGAGTAAAAAAGCTAAATGTCCCTGTTGACTTAATAAGATTCATAAATCATATTAGTCTTAAAATTGCTCCATTTGTATAGCTAATTATCATAAATGAAAAAAACAAAAATTGATCACTACACTGATAAAGAAGCTCTAGATTTTCATAATGGTAATAAAGCTGGCAAGATTGAGATTATCTCCTCTAAACCCATGACATCAAAAAGAGATTTGGCTTTAGCCTATTCTCCTGGAGTTGCAGCACCTGTAAGAGCAATTGCAGAAAATCCGGATGCAGCCTATGATTACACAACCAAAGGTAACTTGGTGGCCGTAATAAGTAATGGTACAGCAATTTTAGGAATGGGAAATTTAGGAGCTTTAGCATCCAAACCAGTAATGGAGGGTAAAGCGGTATTATTTAAAAGATTTGCAGATATAGACGCTATAGACTTGGAAATTGATTGTAATGATGCAAATGAAATAATTAATAGTATAAAAAATTTTGCACCGAGCTTTGGTGGTATAAATCTAGAAGATATTGCTGCACCAGACTGCTTTATTATAGAGGAAAAACTAAAAGAAATTTTAGATATTCCAGTTTTGCATGATGACCAACATGGTACTGCCATTATTACTACTGCTGCACTAATTAATGCACTTGATATATCTGGAAAATCAATAAAAAAGATTAAGGTTGTTGTAAATGGAGCCGGCGCATCTGCAATGGCTTGTGCTAATTTATTTAAAAATAGTGGTGTGCCAAAAGAAAATTTAACAATGGTTGATACAAAAGGAGTTATCTATCGAGGAAGAGATAATTTAAATCAATGGAAGTCAGCTCATGCAATTGAAACAAAAAATAGAAGTTTAGATCAAGCTATAGAAGGTGCAGATGTTTTTTTAGGATTATCTGCTAAAGGTACTTTGTCAAAAGATATGGTAAAAAAAATGTCCAAAGACCCAATAATTTTTGCATGTGCTAATCCTGACCCTGAAATTACTCCTGAAGAAATTCAAGAAGTTCGTGCTGATGCAATTATTGCAACTGGTAGATCAGATTATCCAAACCAGGTAAATAATTTACTTGGTTTTCCATATATTTTTAGAGGAGCTTTAGATGTTAGGGCAAAAACTGTAAATGAGGAAATGAAAGTTGCAGCTGCAAACGCCATAGCTGCTCTAGCAAGAGAAGATGTTCCTGATGAAGTTGTTGCAGCAATGGGCGGCGATAGACCTCATTATGGTAAAGAATATATTATACCTTCAACTTTTGATCCAAGATTAATTAGTGTAATTCCTGCTGCTGTTGCAAAAGCAGCAATGGATAGTGGTGTTGCAAGAAAAAATATAGAAGACTTTGAAGTATACAAAGAGCAACTTAAACAAAGATTAGATCCTTCTGTAACAATCATGCAAGGTATAAACACTCAAATTAAAAAGAACAAAAAAAGAATTGTTTTTGCAGATGGTGAAGATGAAAATACACTAAAAGCAGCAATTGCTTTTAAAAATACTGGTTTAGGAATCCCTATTTTGGTTGCAAAAAAAGAAAATATTAAACAACGACTAAAGGAAATTGGCTATAGTGAAAATTTAGATATAGAAATTACTAATTCGACAGATAAAGTAAAAAGAGAAAAATATGTAAATTTTCTATTTCAAAAAATGCAAAGAGAACAAGGCTTACTTGAAAGAGATTGTGATAGAATGGTAAGAAATGACCGGGTAATCTGGGCCTCTTGCATGGTTTCTTGTGGAGATGCTGATGGAGCCGTAACTGGTAATACAAGAAGATACGGATCATCATTAGAAAAAATCACCAAAGTAGTTGATCCAAGACCTGGAGAAATAATGTTTGGCCTTAACATGATTGTAAATAAAGGAAAAACTGTTTTTGTAGGGGATACAAGTGTTCATGAATATCCAAGTTCTGAGCAATTAGCGGAAATAGCAATTTCTTCTGCTAGGGTTGTAAGATTATTTGGGTTTGATCCAAAGGTGGCTTTTGTTTCTCACTCTACATTTGGTCAGCCTTTGACAAGTAGGACTAAACACATAAAAAATGCAGTAAACATATTAAAAGAAAAAAATGTAGATTTTAAATTTGATGGCGATATGCAACCAGATGTGGCGTTAAATGATCAATATAAAGAACTATATCCATTTTCAGAAATAGTTGGGAATGCAAATATACTTATTATGCCTGGACAACACAGCGCGGCCATATCTTATAAAATGATGCGAGAGTTGGGTGGCGCAAAAGTTATCGGTCCTCTTTTGATTGGTTTGGCTCAGCCTATTGAAATTGCACCTTTAAGATCTTCTACTTCAGATATATTAAATTTAGCATCGGTTGCCGCTTATTCAGCTGGCGTAATAACATATAATAATAAAAATTAATTTTTTTGAATTCTTAAATCTTTAACTAATACAATACTTGCTATTACATCTTCAACATCAAGAATCTCTTTTGCTTCATTTATTATCTCTCTTCTCTCCTCCGATGTAAGAGCAATCCCATAGATAAAAATCTTTTTTTTATAAGTATCTATTTGATAGTTGGAGGCTTTAATTTTTTTATTGAATATTATTGCTGTGCGTAATTGTGACGTAATTAATAAATCTTTTGCAGATTGCCCAAAATTAAAAACTTCTTTTATTTTTATATCATTTCTAACTGATCTCACACCAAGAGTTTCCCATGCTAACTTGGTGATATATAGTTTTTCTTCTGGGCTTTCGATCTTTCCAGTTAAAAAAATTCTACCATCTAAAACTTTTGTATTCAAAGATAGTAAATAACTTTTGTCTCTCATTATTAACCTTGCTGATAAATTTTTTTGCATAACTGAATCATCAATTTGTGTTCCTAGTGATCTTGGGTCTAAAGCTATGCTAACACCAGTACCAAAAATTCCCTTTGAACCTGTGCCAACACATCCAGAAAATATAAAAAATATAAAAAATATAAAAATAGTTTTATTTTTCATCTTTTAACTTTAAACAATAATTATAAATTTCTTTTTTAGGAACATTGCTATATTGACTAATTAAGTCCGTTATATCTTTTATGCTTAGTTTCTTAATCATTTTTTCAATATTTTCTTTATCAGATTCTTTTAAGGTTATCGATGCTTTTTTTACTTTTTGTTTTTCAGAAATAACAATTGTTAATTCTCCTTTAGGATCAGCTCTAAAGCGTTCAAGAACATCAACATCTGCTCTTATGTACTCTTCATAGAACTTTGTCATTTCTCTACATACCAATATTTTTCTTCCAGAAAAATTTTTTTTTATAGACTCTACAGACTTGTTAAATTTTCTTGGTGAAATAAAAAATACAATTGAGCTATCCAGATTTGATAGAAGGGCAAGATTTTCTTTTAAATCATTATTCTTTTCTGGGAAAAAACCATAAAAGAAAAATTTTTCTGAAAATCCACTAATAGAAACGGCTGTAGTTACTGCTGAAGCTCCAGGTAAGGGAAAAATATCAATCTTGTTAATTAGACATTCATTTATTAATATTACTCCAGGGTCAGATACTGATGGAGTGCCTGCATCCGATATAAGGGATACAACACAGTTCATTTTTAATATTTCAATAATTTTTGATAAGTTTTTTTTTTCGTTAAATTTATGGTTTGAAATTAGTTTTGATTTAATATCATACTTTCCTAATAAATTTTTTGAGACCCTTGTATCCTCGCACAATATATAGTCTGATTTTTTTAGTATCTCTATTGCTCTAAGAGTAATATCACCCAAGTTTCCAATAGGTGTGGCAATAACATACAATCCACTTTTAACTTGGTTATTTTTATTTTCTGAATGTAGAATCATTAAATTATAATAGATATAATAATATCATTAAAATGATAAAAATTATTAAAATTATCTTAGTATTAGCTTTATTAATTCCAGTTCAAAAAATATTAGCAGATGAAAAGATCAAGATTGGTTTGCTTGTTCCATTAACTGGGAAAGATGCAGAGATAGGTCAATCTATAATAAAAGCAACTAAACTTGCTATTATTAAAATTAATAACCCTTCTATAGAAATAATCCCTAGAGATACAAAATCAAACCCAGAAATTACTTTGAGAAGTGCGAAGGAACTTGATCAGTTAGGAATAAAAATAGTAATTGGTCCTGTATTTAATAAAAACTTAGTTTACCTTGATGAATTAAAAAATATTACTTTTTTATCTCTAACAAATAAAATTATTAGTAATCCCAAAAATATTATTAGTGCCGGCATTAATGCTACTTCTCAATTAAGAACAATACAAAAATTTATAGAGTTAAATAAGATAAAAAAAACTATTTTTTTGACACCCGATGTAAACTATAAAGATGAAATAAAAAAAGCTATATCTGATTCTAAAATAAAGATATTTAAAAATTATATTTACAACGCAAACCCAACATATCTTACAAGCCAAATTGAAAAAATTACAAATTATAAAATAAGAAAACAAAATCTTGAAGATGAAATATCTAGATTAAAAAAATCAGATGTAGACAATAAAGAGCGTTTAATTGAAAAATTAAAAAAAAGAGATACACTCGGAGGTGTAAAATTTGACTCATTAATAATTGCAGATTTTGACGAAAGCCTAAAAAGTGTCACTACCTCTTTATTGTACACTGATGTCTCTCCTAAACAAAAATATTTTATAACACTTAATCAATGGTTTGATGAATCTCTTCTTAAAGAAATTAGTTACCAGCCACTTTATTTTCCTTCTGTAAATAAAAAAAATTATGAGGAATTTTCGTTAGAGTACTTTGAAAAATTTAATCAATATCCAAATCAATTATCTTTTTTAAGCTTTGATTTAATTGGACTAGTTTATTATTCAATACTTAAAAACAATCTAATTGTAGACGATAAAATCTTTACAAAAAAAACTTTATTTAAAGGAAAAGTTGGAATTTTTGAGATAAAGGATAATAAAATTAACCATGTTCTTAATTTCTATAAAGTGGAAAATAAAAAATTTATAAAAATTTTTTGATTTTTTTAAATGCTTTAAACCGGTGATCTATCTTGTATTTTTGCAAAGGTTTCATTTCACCAAAAGTAATTTTTTTACCTTTGGGTATAAATATAGGATCATAACCAAACCCATTACTTCCCTTCATTACAGGAGAAATATATCCTTCAATTTTACCGATAGAATTTATTATTTTTTGACTATTCTTATAAATAGTTAAGGCACAAATAAATCTAGCTTTTATCTTTTTGTTTTTCCAGTCATTGTCTCTTTTTGATAATTCTTTAAAAACTCTTTTTATGGCTTTAACAAAATCTCCATTTTTTCCTCCCCATCTAGCAGAATAAATACCTGGATCACCATCCAAAATATCTATCTCCAGCCCAGAATCATCTGACAAACAAGCCATTTTTGATTTTTTAGAAAAATATTTAGCTTTAATTAATGAATTTTCTTCAAAAGTTTTCCCATTTTCAATGGGACTTTTAATTTTAAAGTCTGAGGGAGAGTAAATTTCTATAGTTTTAGGCAGTAAATCACTAATTTCTTTTAATTTGCCCTTGTTATTTGTACCAACTAATAATTTTGTAATTTTTTTATTTAGCATCTAGCAATTATTAAATTTCATACCATATAACTGACAATGGAAAAAGATCAAAACATCAATACTAAAAATCAAGATACTGAAGCAAAGGAAGCTGTTTCTGAAGAACAAAATAAAGAAGTCAAACAAAATACTAATGAAAAAAATGAAGAAATAAAAGAAATCACCCCTGAAGAAAAAATAAAAGAATTAGAAGATAAAGTGGTCAGAACTCTTGCCGAAATGGAAAACCAGAGAAGAAGGTTTGAAAAAGAAAGAGAAGATGCTTTTAATTATGGGGGTTTTGCTCTTGCAAAAGAAACTTTAAACTTAATAGATAATTTGGAAAGATCAAAACAGATACTAGAAAGTGATGAGGCCTTAAAAAATTCAGAGGCTTTAAAAAAAACTTTAGAACATTTTGATATTATAAATAAAGATATGGTTTCTATTTTATCAAAAAATGGGATTACACCTTTAGATTCAATTGGTAAAAAACTTGATCCAAATTTTCACCAAGCAATGATGGAGATTGATGATGATCAAAAAGAACCCGGTACAATTATTCAGGAAATTCAAAAAGGCTTCATGATGAAAGACAGGTTACTTAGACCTTCTCTAGTTGGTGTTTCAAAGAAAATTGAAAATAAAGAAGAAAAAAGTGAGGAAAATAAAGAGAATTCAGACAATTTATAATATTTGTCAGAACTTGTAGATTAAAAATTAACACTTATATGAAGGATAGGATTTAAATTATGAGCAAAATTATAGGAATAGATTTAGGAACAACAAATTCATGCGTGTCTATCATGGAGGGCAGTCAGCCCAAAGTTTTAGAAAACGCAGAAGGCGCAAGAACGACCCCTTCAGTTGTTGCTTTTACTGATGATGGAGAAAAACTTGTTGGACAACCTGCAAAGAGACAAGCAGTAACTAATCCTGAAAACACTATATTTGCTGTAAAAAGATTAATTGGAAGAAATTTTGAAGACCCAACTGTAAAAAAAGATATTGCAGCAGCACCTTTTAAAATAGTTAATTCAGAAAAGGGTGATGCTTGGATTGAAGCACAAGGTAATAAATACTCACCTTCGCAAATATCAGCTTTTATTCTGATAAAAATGAAGGAAACAGCTGAAAAATATTTAGGGCAAGAAGTAACTAAAGCGGTAATAACTGTTCCTGCTTACTTTAATGATGCTCAAAGACAAGCAACAAAAGATGCTGGTAAAATTGCGGGATTAGAAGTTTTAAGAATTATAAATGAACCTACTGCTGCTTCTCTTGCTTACGGTTTAGATAAAAAAAAAGAGAATAAAAAAATTGCTGTGTATGATTTGGGTGGTGGAACTTTTGATGTATCCATTCTTGAATTAGGTGATGGTGTATTTGAAGTTAAATCTACTAATGGTGATACATTTTTAGGTGGAGAAGATTTTGACAACACAATTGTTGATTATTTAGTCGGAGAATTTAAAAAAGACAATGGCATAAATTTAAGAACTGATAAGCTAGCTCTTCAAAGGTTAAAAGAAGCTGCTGAAAAAGCAAAAATTGAACTTTCTTCTGCTGAACAAACAGATGTTAATTTACCATTTATAACGGCAGATAAAACAGGTCCAAAACACATTAATTTAAAAATAACTAGAGCAAAATTAGAAGCTTTGGTTGAAGACTTAATTTTAAAAACATTACCCCCTTGCAAAACTGCCCTTAAAGATGCTGGTCTTACCGCAAGTGAAATTGATGAAGTTGTAATGGTTGGTGGCATGACGAGAATGCCAAGAGTTTTAGCTGAAGTTAAAAACTTTTTTGGAAAAGAACCTAATAAAAGTGTAAATCCAGATGAGGTTGTTGCAATGGGTGCTGCTATTCAAGCTGGCGTACTTCAAGGAGATGTTAAAGATGTGCTGCTTTTAGATGTAACACCTTTATCACTTGGAATTGAAACATTAGGTGGAGTTTCAACAAAATTAATTGAAAAAAATACAACAATCCCAACAAAAAAAAGCCAAGTCTTTTCTACGGCAGATGATAATCAGCCCGCTGTATCAATAAGAGTTCTTCAAGGTGAAAGGGAAATGGCCTCTGACAATAAAATGTTAGGAAATTTTGAACTAGTGGGTATTGCACCGGCTGCAAGAGGAATACCTCAGATTGAAGTAACTTTTGATATTGATGCAAATGGAATTGTTAGTGTTTCTGCAAAAGACAAAGGAACTGGAAAAGAACAAAAGATTCAAATCCAAGCATCGGGTGGTTTAAGCGACGAAGAAATTGAAAAAATGGTCAAAGATGCAGAAGCAAACAAGGATGAAGATAAAAAGAAAAGAGAGTCTGTGGATGCAAGAAATCAGGCTGATACTTTAATTCATTCAACAGAAAAAAATCTAAAAGAACATGGTGCTAAAGTTTCAGATGCAGACAAGAAAGCAATAGAGGATGCTTCATCTGCCTTAAAAGAAGCAATTAAAGGAACTGATATCGATGATATTAAGAAAAAAACAGAAACTTTAGTTCAAGCTTCTATGAAATTAGGTGAAGCGATTTATAAATCTCAAGAAAAGAAACAAGATTCATCTAAAGATGGCGATAAAAATGATGGTGGAAAAAAAGATGATAATGTAGTTGACGCTGATTTTGAAGAAGTAAAAGAAGAAGGTAAAGAAGAAGAAGTAAAAGAGGAAAAAAAAGAAGAAGATAAAGAAAAAAGTGCTTAAGACTTAAAGCAACTATCATCTTAAAGTAACTTATGGCTAAAAGAGATTTTTATGACGTCTTAGGTGTTAGCAAAAATGCAAGCCCTGAAGAATTAAAATCTGCGTATAGAAAACTAGCTGTAAAACATCACCCCGATAAAAACCCTGGCGATAAAGCTTCTGAGGATAAATTTAAGGAAGCTGGTGAAGCATATGGTATTCTCTCAGATCAAGAGAAAAAACAAAACTATGATAACTTTGGCCACGCTGCATTTGAAGGTGGCGGTGGAAGACAAAGTGGTGGTTTTGGTGGGGCTGATTTTTCAGACATTTTTGAGGATTTTTTTGGAGATTTTGGAGGTGGTGGAAGATCTAAAAGTAGAAGCACAAATAACAGAGGCTCTGATTTAAGATACGACCTATCAATTACACTTGAAGAGTCTTATAAAGGAAAAAAGCAAGATATAAAATTTTCTACAACAGAAAAATGTAATACCTGCAAAGGTAATGGATCTAAACCAGGCTCTTCTCCTGATAGATGTACGACTTGTGGTGGAAATGGTAAAGTAAGATCAAATCAAGGTTTTTTTACTGTACAACAAACATGTCCTCAATGTACTGGTACTGGTGAAGAAATAACCAACCCATGTAGTGATTGTAGTGGTCAAGGTAACAAACAAACATCTAAAAAAATATCTGTAACCATACCAAAAGGTGTTGACGATGGAACAAGAATAAGGCTGGCAGGCAAAGGTGAGGCTGGATCAAGGGGTGGTGCTAGTGGTGATTTATACTTATTCATTAACGTTGATTCTCATGATCTTTTTAAAAGATCCGATGAAAATTTATTTTTTGAATTTCCAATATCAATAGCTGATGCTGCTTTAGGAACAACGATAGAAATACCAACAATTGACGGTGGAAAAGCAAAAATAAAAATTCCTGATGGAACTCAAAATGGCAAACAATTTAGATTAAAGGGAAAGGGAATGCCCTATATGAGAGGTAGTGGAAATGGTGACCTTTATGTTCAAATAAAAACTGAAGTTCCAATTTCATTAAATAAAGCACAAAAAGAATTACTTGAGAAATTTAGAGAAATTGAAAACGAAAAATCAAATCCTAGTATTAAAAAATTCTTTCAAAAAGCTAAAAGTTTCTGGAAAAACTAAAAGACTAATTCAATAAAAAAGGTTAATATTTTCTTAAATGAAAAAAATTAACTTAGCAATTACTGGTTGCCTTGGAAGAATGGGGCAGCAAATTATTAAATCCTCTAAATCCAATAGAAGCTTTAAATTGGTGGCTCTTACAGAAAATATGCCCAGTAATAAAAAAATAGCTGGAATCAGACTTGACTTAAATACAGATCGTGCATTTAAAAAAACAGATGTGATTATAGATTTTACAGTTCCAGAATGTACTCTCGAGATTCTTAAAATAGCATCAAAGCTTAAAAAAAGAGTGGTTATTGGAACGACTGGCTTTACTCAAAAAGAAGAAGATTTAATTAAAAAATACTCAAAAAAAATCCCAATATTAAAAGCTGGCAATATGAGCCTAGGTGTTAATTTGTTGATGTATTTAACTGAAATTGCATCAGGATCTCTTGGGGATAATTATTTAAGTAAAGTTTTTGAAATTCATCACAAACATAAAAAAGATTATCCATCAGGAACTGCATTAATGCTTGGAAAGGGTATTGCCAATGGGAAAAACAAAAACCTTTATAATCTAATAGGTAAGAAGTTTTTAAATAAAAAATCTTTTCCGTTTGGAAAAAAGATTAATTTTAACTCTATTAGAAAAGGAGAAATTATTGGAGAGCATGAAGTTACATTCTCAAGTGGTAAAGAAATAATAACATTAAAACATGAAGCGTTTGATAGAGCTCTTTATTCAGATGGTGCTTTAACTGCTGCAAAATGGCTTACAAATAAAAGAGCTGGACTTTATTCAATGAGAGATCTATTAAATTTTAAATAATGGATGAAAAAGAAAAAGCAAAAAAAATACTAAAAATCTTAAATAAAATTTACCCAACAACGCCTATTTCTCTAAAACATCAAAACAAATTTACTCTTTTAACCTCTGTTCTTCTGTCAGCACAATGCACAGATCTAAATGTTAATAATGTAACCAAAGATATATATCCAAAATATAATAAGCCTGAACACTTTGTAAAATTAGGAAGAAAAAAAATTGAAAGATTGATAAAAAGTATAGGTATATTTAGAGTGAAGGCTAAAAGTATTTATTTAATGTCTAAACAATTATTAAAAAAACATAATGGAAAGGTGCCAAAAACCTTTGAGGAACTAGAAAAACTACCAGGGGTAGGTCATAAAACAGCGAGTGTAGTGATGTCTCAAGGTTTTGGGTTCCCAGCATTTGCTGTTGATACTCATATTCACAGACTAGCCCAAAGGTGGGGACTAACAAGTGGTAAGAATGTAGTCCAAACCGAAACGGATTTAAAAAGAATTTTTCAAAAAAAAACTTGGAGCAAACTTCATCTTCAAATAATTTATTATGGAAGAGAGTATTGTCAGGCAAGAAGTTGTTATGGTTTAACTTGTAAAATTTGTACAGCTTGTTATCCTAATCGCAAAAATCCAATTAATATAAAAAAAGCTTAATATGAAAATTCTAGGAATAGGAAATGCAATAGTAGATGTTATTTGTAAGGTTGAAGATAAATACTTGTCAGATAATGGGTTAATAAAAAGCACTATGAAGCTTGTCGATGAAATCGAGTTCCAAAAATTACTATCAACTTTAAAAATTGAAGACACAGTTTCAGGTGGATCAGTTGCTAATTCTATTGTTGGACTATCTCAATTGGGAAATAAGGTTGGATTCATAGGTAAAGTTAGCGATGATGACTTGGGTCAAAAATACGAAGATGGTTTGAAAAAAGAAAATGTTGATTATTTTTACACTAAGAAAAAAGAAGCCCTATCAACTGGGACATGTTTGATATTAATTACACCTGATTCTGAAAGAACCATGTGTACCTTTCTAGGAACTGCAGGAAAAATTAATAAGAATGATGTTGATATAAATTCAATTAAAAAAAGTGAAATAGTTTTTCTTGAAGGGTATTTGTGGGATGAGGGTGAACCTAAATCTGCTTTTGATAAAGCAATTAATAACTCTAATAAAGCAGCAATGTCATTATCAGATTTATTTTGTGTAGAAAGGCATAAACCACATTTTTTAGACCTTGTTAAAAATAAAATTGATATTACTTTTTCCAATGAACAAGAAATCATGTCATTGATAGGTGTAAAAAAATTTAATGAAGTTATAGAATTTGGAAAACAACTTAAAAAAATTCTGATTATTACTCGAGGTGATAAAGGAAGTATTGCTATCAATGAAGATGGGGTAACTGAATGTGGTAGTAAAAAAGATTTAAAAATTGTGGACTTAACAGGTGCAGGTGATTTGTTTGCTTCTGGTTTTCTTCATGGACTTATTAATAAATTAACAACAAAAGAAAGCCTTGAAAAAGGAACAGAAATGTCATCAAAAATAATTCAAAAAATAGGAGCTAGGCTCACTTAATTTTTTTTCTCTTGAAGCTTCCCTTTCCTTTTTTTGGTTTTACTATTCTTGGTTTATATTTTTTGGTTCTTAAATTTTTAGCAATAAAGTTTTTTTTAAGCATTTAAATTTTATAACCAAACTTGTCAGTAATAATAAAATTTTTATCATTAAAATTATCATTTATTCTTTTTCTAAGCCTATATATATGCGTTTCAACAGTATGTGTTTCTAGGTCCAAAGAATAACCCCAAACTTTACTTTGAAGAATTGCCACTGGCTGTGATTTTTCATTTTCATTTAAAAATAGAATAATATCAATCTCTCTTTCAGTTAATTTTAATTGTTTTGTTTTATTGGAAATAATTCTTGAATTTATATTCAAAACATAATCCTTAATATTTATATTAGATTGAAAATTATATTTTTTTTTTATTAAGTGTATGTTTATCTTTTCTATAAGTTTTTCAATTTTAATAGGAAATTCATCAATTAATAAAATATTATTTTTATCTATTTTATTAACTAAGGTTAAAATTTTTTTTTTTTTATTTATGATTATCGCTGAATCTATACATTTAATATTATTAATTTCTATTTCGTGGATAAAATCTTCAGATTTTTTATAATTATAAATATTAAATTTAAATAAATCATTAACTTCAACTAAAATGTTATATAACTGTGGAAACTCAACTATATTGACTGATTGTTTAAACATTAAAATATAGATTATGCTAATAACGATAAAAAATAAAGGTACCTTAATCATAGATAATTTTACCTTTAAGTGTTCGGTGGGAAAAAATGGAATTAAAAAAAACAAAATAGAGGGTGATAATGCTACACCAAGAGGACTATTTTCTTTAGGGAAGCTATACTATAGAGCCGACAGGGTACAAAGACCTGGGACTAGAATTCCTACAAAAATAATAACAAAAAAAATGGGGTGGTGTGACGATCCTAAGAGTAGTCACTATAATAGAGAGTTTGTAGTTAATAGGAAAGTAAAACATGAAAAATTATTTAAAAAAGACAATTCATACGATTACTTTGTGGTTATTAATTATAATACTAAAAAAATAATACCTTTTAAAGGAAGCGCAATTTTTATTCACTTAACGAAAAATTATAAAAAGACTGCTGGTTGTATTGCATTAAAAAAAAAAGATTTTTTAATACTAATTAAGCTAATAAATAAGAAAACAAAAATTAAAATTTATTAGTTTCTATTTCCAAAAATTTTTGATCCAATTCTTAAATATGTAGATTCAAATTTTAGAGCATCCAGATAATCGTTAGACATACCCATACTAAGTTCTTTTAAATCTATCTTATTAATCATGTTTTTCATTTCTGAAAAATAGAGAGAGATGTTATTATCATTTGGTGGAAGACACATAAGACCTATGATATTTAATCCGAAATCTTTAACACACTTTTTGATGAAGCTCTCTAATTCTGAAGATAATATTCCTCCTTTCTGATCTTCTTTACCAATGTTAACTTGAATAAATATCTTAATTTTTTTATTTTGCTTTATTTGCTCATTGGAAATTTTTTCAGCTAGCTTTAAACTATCTAGAGAATGAATATAGTCAAATAAAGAAATAGCGTGTTTTACTTTATTCTTTTGTAACTTACCGATCATGTGTAATTTTAAGTGACCAAAATCTTCTTTAATACTTGTCCATTTTTCAATGGCTTCCTGAACTTTATTTTCTCCAAAATTAAGGTGACCATGGTTAATTAAAGGAAGTATACTACTCATTGGAAAGGTTTTGCTTACTGCTATAATTTTAGGTATTTTTTGTGAATTTCTATTTTGAGATATTTTTAATTGTATTTCTTTTTCAATTGTTAGTAAGTTGTTAACACTATGATCCATACCGGTTTACTAAATAAATTTTGTTTTATTAATGAATTTGATAAACATCATATCAGTAATCTGGATAAAAATACCTCAATTATATATAGAAATTATTCTGTAAGTGATAACAAACAACTGATCCAAAAAATAAATATCTATTGCAAAAAAGAAAAAAGAAAGTTTTTTATATCAAACAACATAAGGTTGGCCATTAATCTTGATTTAGATGGGGCATACCTCCCCTCTTTTAATAGGAAAATGAATATAAATATACCAAATAGAAGAAAAAAATTTTTAGTAATTGGATCAGCGCATTCGGTAAAGGAAATCAAAATAAAGGAAAAACAAGGTGCCGAGATGATATTTTTGAGCCCACTATTTAAAACACAGAAAAGTAATCAATTTTTAGATACAATCAAGTTTAAACTTTTAACTCTAAATACTAATAAAAAAATTATAGCATTGGGTGGTATTAATAGGAAAAATGTAAATAAATTAAATATATTGAATTTGCATGGTTTTGCGGGAATTTCTTATTTTCAAAATAATGATAAGATAAAATCTTTTAAAAGATAAATATAAAAACATGAACATTGATAGTGAAATAAAGATTTTGATGAATTTATTTAATTTATCTAATTATAATTTGGTAGTTTCTAAAGGAAAAAAAATTCTAAAAAAAAATCCTGAGTACTTAATATTATACAACATAATAGGCTCAGCTTACTTGAATATGGGTAGATACGGTCTAGCGAAAGAATTATTTTTTAAAGCAAATAAAATGAGCCCAGGAAATATTGCTGTAATGAATAATTTAGCGAATGCTTATAAAAATTTAGATCAAATAGACTTAGCAGAAGATTTATATAAAAAAATAATTAACAAAAAACCTGATTATGTTAACGCATATATAAATTTTGGAAATTTGAAAAGAGACATGAATGATTTTAATGCTGCTCTAGAATTATACAAAAAAGCTTATGAAATAAACGACAAAATACCAGTAGTTCAATATTCATTGGCTTTAGCTTACCAGGGTATAGGAAATTTTAAAAAGGCTGTTGAGCATGCACAAAAAGTATTATTGCTTGATCCAAAATTTACAAAAGCAGATTTATTAATTAGCCAATCTAACAAATATACAAAAGATGATTATCATTATAAATCAATGAATGAAAAAGCTCAGAATTTAGAATTAAATTCAGATCAAAAATCAAACTTATATTATGGTTTGGCTAAAGCAAATGAAGATATTGGGAATATAAAAACTTCTTTTGAAAACTTTGAAAAAGCAAACATAATAATAAGAAGCTTAATTAATTTTAACATTCAAGATGAAATTAAACTTTTTAATAGTATTAAAAAAGAATTTAATGGTATTGATTTAAAAAGATTTGATAAAGAGGTAGATAATGAAAAAAAAATCATCTTTATATTGGGTATGCCTAGATCGGGGACAACTCTAGTGGAACAGATAATAAGTTCTCATTCCAAGGTATTTGGTGGAGGTGAATTACCTTTTATTTCTAAAATTATTGAAAAAAATATTTTACAAGATACGGAGATATCATCAGATAAATTTAATATTTTGATTAATAATAATCAATCGATAGATGACATGAAAATGGAATATACTAATCTTTTAAAAAAATTTGATTATAAAGAAGATTTTATTACAGATAAAGCACCTTTAAACTTCAGGTGGATTGGGTTTATAAAAATTTTATTTCCAAATTCAAAAATAATTCATTGTACAAGGAATGCTAAAGATAATTGTCTGTCATTATATAAAAATTTTTTTGAGGGTGGATTAAATTTTACTTACAATCAAAAAGAGTTGGGTAGTTATTATAATCTTTATTTAGATTTAATGAATTATTGGAAAAAACTATTTCCTGATTCAATTTATAATATTAAATATGAACAAATATTAGATAAACAAGAATTAAAAAGTAAAGAAATTATAAATTTTTGTGGGCTTGATTGGGAATCACAATGTTTAAAATTTTATGAAAATAAAACTCCAATTAAAACGATGAGCACTGCGCAAGCACGAAAACCTTTGTACGGTACATCTGTAAATTCTTTCGAGAAATACTCTTCCTATTTAAGTGAATTAAATAAAATTATTTAAATTTTTAATAAAAAAAAAGCCCCAATAAATTGGGGCTTTTTAATAATTTCTAAATCAGTTACTAGAAAGCAAATGAAACAGCAATTTCTGTCATTTCATCGTTTGAAGCGGCAGTACCATCATTGTCTGATACTTCGTTCATGTTTCCAGCGATTTTGATTGATCCCATAGTATATGCAACAGCAATACCTTCACCTTTTTCAGTTACGTTTGCAGCACTTGGATTGTCAAACTCAACATCTCTTTCACCGTATGAAATAGATAAGTTGTCGTTTACATTAACAGCAAGACCCCACGCGTCAACATTTTGGTCTGTACCACCATTTGCACCTACAACGATTTGCGATAATTGGTATCCAAATGTCGCCATTCCAGCAGTGTAATTAGCAAACACAGTAGAGTGTTCGTCGGTTAGGGTTTTTACATCTTTCTCACCGTAACCTAAACCCCAAGCTAAACCAGGAGCGCCGTAATCATCACCAGTACCAGTTAGAGCAAAATCCCAAGCGCCTTGACCTGCACCTGAATTTGCACCGTCAGAGTTTTTGGCTGCAGAACCTTTTCTAGCAGCACCATTAAATGTTACTCCACCAAGTGTTTTAATGTAGTTCCAAGTACCTGAAGCACCAGCAGCACCTACTAGACCATAAGACCCGTTAGTACCGTCAGTATCTATACCATCCCAAATTTCTTCGGCAGCAGTTGGAGTTTTATCATCAATAGTACCTAGACCTGACCCTGAACCTTGGTCAAATGCTAAAGTTCCCATATCTCCCATATCAATTGATAATCTTGCAGAAGACATTCCTGCAAATTTATCTTTTGAAGTTTGCATGTAAGATACATTGTATCCGTTAACTTCTCCTGAAGCTGTAAAGCTTAGGTTAGTTTTCATACCATACGGGTTACCCGTAACTTCAGATCCATCAGCAGAAGTATAAGTTAATACTGTAGCACCACTTACTGACATTTCTGCAGCTTGAGCTGAGATTGCAGCAAGAGAACCAGCTAAAGCTGTTAAACCTACTTTTTTAAAGTTATTCATGTTTTTTCCTTTTGTTATTGTTTTCATATATGAATTGAAGCTAAACTATAATTATTTGAGAATAATAGTATAATATGTTTCGATAAATCTAATTTTTATAGAAATTGTTGCAAAAATGTCACTTTTTAAGTGTGTATTATCAATTTTTACGGTAATTTTACATAAAACTGATATTAAAATAAACTAATTTACTCATAAAATCAAATATGCAAAAAAAATCTATTTTAAACTTTTTACTAATCTTTATTTTTACGCTTAACACCTCTTGTGGGATTTATAAATATTCAGATGCAAGAAAAAACCCAACAAACGCTGACGAACGAATTACAAAAAACATGGAAGAAGGAAAAGGTTTTAGACTTGGTAAAATAGGAGGGAATAAATCAGGAGGGGATTTTCAATTTGCAACTTCTAATCCAATGTGGAGAGCAGCCATTGCAAAATTAGATTTTGCACCTCTTAACACCGTTGATTATGCAGGTGGAATTATTATCACTGATTGGTTTAGTGATGAAGGTTCAAATGAACAAATTAAACTTACTATTAGATTTTTAACAAATGAGATTAGGTCAGATGCAATCGAAGTTATTATACATAAAAAAAAATGTAAAACAGCTAATAATTGTAAAATTACAAAAGTAGAAAATAAAACTAATAGTGAAATTAGATTTGCTATTTTAAAAAAAGCTGCAAAAATTAATAGCAATGACATTAAACAGGCAAATAAGAAAAATAAAAAATACAAAATACCTGGAAAATTATTTTAATAACAAATTATTATTATTTTAATTTAACTTTTGATGAATCAAAACATTTAGTAAATGGAAGTAGACAGATATAACTTTAAAGTAGTTGAGGAAAAATGGCAAAGATTCTGGGACAAAAATAAAACTTTTAAAGCACAGGTCATCAAGAATAAGAAAAAATTTTACTGTTTAGAAATGTTCCCCTACCCATCTGGTAAAATTCACATGGGACATGTCAGAAATTATACCATTGGAGATGTTCTGGCTCGCTATAAATCGCTGCAGGGATATAACGTGTTACATCCTATGGGTTGGGACTCTTTTGGTTTGCCCGCTGAAAATGCAGCAAGACAAAATAATCTTAATCCTAAAGATTGGACTGAAAAAAATATATCTATAATGAAATCCCAGTTGAAAAAATTAGGACTATCAATTGATTGGGATAGAGAAATCTC
Source organism: uncultured Candidatus Pelagibacter sp. (assembly GCA_905618895.1). Taxonomy (GTDB): domain Bacteria; phylum Pseudomonadota; class Alphaproteobacteria; order Pelagibacterales; family Pelagibacteraceae; genus Pelagibacter. The sequence goes on along the minus strand of CAJQTA010000039.1, from coordinate 1,769 downwards.
AACTTGTTCAGAAGATTATTATAAGCATCAACAAAAGTTTTTTTTAGATTTATATGACAAAGGTTTGGTTTACCGAAAAGAAAGTTATGTAAATTGGGACCCAGAGGAGAAAAGTGTTTTAGCAAATGAACAGGTAATTGATGGTAAAGGTTGGCGTTCTGGTGCACTCGTTGAAAGGAAAAAACTAAATCAATGGTTTTTTAATATTTCAAAATTTTCTGAAAAACTACTTGATGGTCTTAAAAATCTTGAAGAGTGGCCTAATAAAGTTAAAACAATGCAAAAAAATTGGATTGGAAAATCTTTTGGATGTGAAATTGATTTTAAATTAGAAAATAATGATATAATAAAATCTATCAAATGTTTTACAACTAGACCAGATACTTTATTTGGTATGTCTTTTCTAGCAGTATCAATTGATCACCCAATATCTAAATCTTATGAAAGTGATAAAGAATTTATAAATTTTAAAGAAAAATGCTCTAAAACTGGAACTACTGAAGAAGCAATAGCTCAAGCAGAAAAAATAGGGTTTAAAACCAGCCTCAAAGCAATCAACCCTTTAGATAATACAAAAAGTGTTCCTGTATACTTTGCTAATTTTGTTTTAATGGATTATGGATTTGGAGCAGTATTTGGTTGCCCCGCGCATGACCAAAGGGACTTTGATTTTGCCACAAAATATAAATTAAAAATAAGTGGAGTTGTGGAACCTATCGACGAACCTAATTATTGGTCTAATAAAAATATTAAAAAGGCTTATACAGGCCCAGGAAAAATAGTAAATTCAGATTTTTTAAATGATCTTAAAGTTCCAGAAGAGTCTATAAATAAGACGATTGAATACCTAGAAAAAAATAATATTGGAAAAACAAAAATTAATTTTAGACTAAAAGATTGGGGAGTTTCGAGACAAAGATATTGGGGCTGCCCTATACCCATTGCTTATGATAAAAATAACCAAATAAAAAAAATTCCATTAGAAGATTTACCAGTTAAGCTTCCAGAAAATATTGAGTTAAATACCAATGGTAATCCATTAGATCATTCTGATGAATGGAAAAATATTATAATAGATGGTAAAAAATATAGAAGAGAGACAGATACCCTGGACACATTTGTAGATTCTTCTTGGTATTTTTTAAGATTTTGCTCCCCAAAAAATGATCAAGAGGGTTTTAATTTAGATGATGTCAAATACTGGATGCCAGTCGATCAATATATAGGAGGCGTTGAGCATGCAATTTTACACTTACTTTATTCAAGGTTTTTTATGCAAGCTATTAATTTTAATGAAGAAAAGTTTGATATCACAGAACCATTTAAAGGGTTGTTTACACAGGGAATGGTTTGTCACGAAACTTACAAAGATGATGAGGGTAACTGGTTAAGTCCAGAAGAGGTTTTTTCTGATGATGGTAAAGAATTTTATAAGAAAAAATCTAAAACACAAAAAATTAATGTTGGTCCATCAGAATCTATGTCAAAGTCAAAAAAAAATACGATAGATCCTGAACAGATAATTACAAATTATGGGGCTGATGCAGCAAGACTATTCATATTGTCAGACAGTCCACCTGAAAAGGACATTTTATGGTCAGAACAAGGTATTGTGGCGTCCTATAAATTCATACAAAAATTTTGGTCACTACACAAAAAAATTATATTAACGACTAAGGAAAAAAGCCAAGAAAATTTTAATGAACCACTTGAGGAATTTACAAATAAAACAATAAATAAAATAAATTTAAGCTTAGAGAAGTTTAGCT
>CAJQTA010000038.1 GCA_905618895.1 uncultured Candidatus Pelagibacter sp. | reverse complement strand
GTTTTTGGAAATTTTTGCCATTTCTTTTTCGTAATCAAAATATATTGCAAGAATTTTGGCATGTTCTTTTTTTTGTCTTAAATATTTTTTTAGCAACTTGTCTTTTAATATCAATTTATGGAGTATCTTTATATTTTCTTCAGACTCTATTAATTCTACTGTTTTATCAGTACCTGTTAAGAATTCTTTAGCCTCATCAACTGTTAGATCTTCTAAATCAAATTTAGTTTTGTACTCATCAACAAATTCTTTAAAATTTTTATACCCAAATTGCTTAGCAGTATTCTCAAAATCTATTGTTAATTTTAATTTTCTTGACTCATTAAGCGTATTTATAAAGCCATCAAAATTGGTTCCAGCACTCAATGATTGAGGAAAATTAAGAAAAATAAAGATTACAAAAAAAAATAAACTTCTTCTCATAAGAAAGACATTCTCACTGTGCCGTGTGTGTGTCAAGAAATGTTGAGATGTGGTAAGGTGCAAGGAACAAGGATTATAACCCAAGACCTCAGGCTTATGAGTCCTGCGCTCTAACCGACTGAGTTACCCCGCCACTTAATTATCGTTGTTTTATAATAGATTTTATTTTCTGTCCAATCAAGTATTTGCCTGTTTTCCTTGCTGACTGAGTCAAGAGTGTGTCAAGATTTGTTGGTAAGTTTAGATGATCGAAATAATTCCAGCAACACCTACGACTAATGATGCTATGCTAAGTAAAATTAATTTCTCTTTTTTTTGGTTTTTTTCATTAATTTTTACTTTATTAAGTAATTTATTAATATCAACATTATTAGGTTTTTTAGAGTTTATAAAATTTGTAATAGATTTATTTTTTAGATTATATTTTTTTTGAACAACTGAATCATATTTTTTTTTATTGGTCAGATAATCATTTTGCATAATCTGATTTAACCATCAATTTTTATAATAAACAATGCTAAAAAATATATTTATGAAGTTCTAGATTTATTGTTTTTTAATGGTTTAATCTCAAGATTGACTGGATGTTTTTCTTTTGCTACTTCAATAAATAGGTTACTTTTTTCTAATACTTCATTTGAATAATTGCCATTAATATAGCCAAAAGATAGATTTTTTTTATAGTTAAATGAGTAATTGCCAGAAGTAGTTCTTCCAATTATTTCATCATCTAAATAAATTGGTTCTTCATGAAGAAGTAATGGATGCCCAGGTTTACTATCTTTTAACGAAAGCATTACAAACTTTTTTGTTATTTTTTCATTTTTTATTTTTTCTAGGGCTTGTTTGCCAATAAAATTTACTTTCTTTTTATAACTAATCGCAAAACTTAAATTTGCTTGATACTGATTTTCTTCTGGTGAAGTATCATGGCCCCAGTGTAAAAAACCACTTTCCATTCTCATTGTATCTAGAGCGTGCATTCCACAATGTGATAAATTAAAATTTTTACCACTTTCTACTATTAAGTTATAAATTTCTTTTGCATCATCCGGGTATATATAAAGTTCATAACCAAGCTCTCCCACATAAGATAGTCTTTGAGCCCAAACACATTTAGAATTTATTTTTATAAATTTACCATTTCCAAATTTAAAGTTTTCGTTAGAAAAATTTTCTTTACAAATATAAGACATCAACTGTCTACTCTTGGGGCCAAACAAACCTAAGCAAATAAGATCGTCTGTTATGTCTTTAAAATCTACTTTTTTTGAAAGGTGTTTTAAAATATGATTTTTATCATGAGTTCTAACTGCTGCAGAACTTATTATTCTAAAATGATTCTTGTCAATACAGATAACTGTTAAATCAGTTTCAATTCCACCTATTTCATTTAACATTTGTGTATAAGTTGATTTACCTATTTCATTTTTAATATTGGCTGTACACAATCTCTGTAACTCCATGTGGGCTAATTTACCTTTTAGCTCATATTTTGAAAATGGAGATAATTCATAAAGACCAACATTTGTTATTGTATTTTTTGTTTCAAATTCAACTGACGGGTACCAATTTTGACTTTCAAAACTATATTTGTATTCTGGTTTTTCTCCATTTAGCGCAAACCACATGGGTCTTTCATATTCACCTGAAACACCAAAGCATGAACCTTCTTTTTTTAATTCATCATGATACGGTAATAGTTTTTGATTTCTAGAAGTGTTGTGTTGTTTGTAAGGCCAATGCATTCCATATAGATCACCTAAGGTTTCTGTAACTCTTTCCATGATAAATTTTTTCGAAGAATGAAACTTTTGAAATCTTTTTATATCTAAAGAAAATAGATCTTCATTCATGTGTCCATTAATCATCCATTCGGCAGTTACTCTTCCAGCACCTCCTGAACTTGCTATACCTATGCTATTAAATCCACAACAGGTATAAAGATTTTTTACTTCTGCAGTTTCACCTAAAAGATATTGAGTGTCTGGTGTAAATGATTCTGGGCCTGAAAAAAATTTTCTAATTCCAGCATTTTCTAACATGGGCAATCTATGAAAAGATTTTTCTAAGTAAGGTTCAAAATGATCAAAATCATCTGGGAACTCTCCATAAGAAAAATCATTGGGCACTATTCCTTTGTCTTTAAAAGCTGGTTTTGCATTAGGTTCAAAAATTCCTACTAACATCTTTCCCGCATCCTCCTTTAAATAAAGACAAGCATTATAATCCCTTAAAACAGGAAGATTTTTGGGTAAATTTTTCATCGGTTCAGTTATTATATAAAAGTGTTCATTCGGATAGAGTGGAATACTTACACCTATATCTTCACCAATTTGTCTTGACCACATTCCAGTTGCAAGAACAACGTATTCACAATCTATTTTTCCAGATTCTGTTTCAACACCGACTATTTTTTTATTTTTTACTAATATTTTGTTAACAGGAGATTTTTCAAATATTTGTGCCCCTTCCATTTTTGCAGCTTTTGCTAAAACATTTGTAACACCTACTGGGTCAGCTTGACCATCTTCTGGCATGTATACGCTACCTAAAATATCTTCATCATGAATTACAGGATAAAGATCTTTGGTTTCTTTTTTATTTAAAACTTCAACGTTAACATCAAACAATTGTGCTGCTGTTGCTTGTCTTAATAATTCTTGTAATCTTTCTTTAGAACTTGCAATTGTTATTGCACCATTTTGTTTTAGTCCTGTCGATAAGCCAGTTTTTTTCTCTAATTCTTTATATAAGTTTAGAGAGTATTTTCTAAGCCTTGTGATAGTTGATGAGGCTCCTAATTGACCAACTAAACCAGCTGCATGCCAAGTAGTGCCCGATGTTAGTTGATCTCTTTCAAGCAATACTGTGTCTTTCCATCCAAATTTTGCTAAATGATAAGCCACTGAGCAGCCCGCAACTCCTCCCCCAATCACAACAACTTTTGTGCTGGTAGGAAGTTTTTTTTCCATTTTTAATTAGCTTGTTATTGCCTTTTCAGGTGAAACAAATTCATGTCCAAAAACATCGGCAACAGCTTTGTAAGTTACCATTCCCTTATGAACATTTAATCCAGCTAAAAAGTTTTTATCTTTACCTAAAGCTTCTTTATAACCTTTGTTAGCTAGTTTAACCAAGTAAGGAAGTGTTGCTTTATTTAATGCAATTGTTGAAGTTCTGGGAACTCCTCCTGGCATATTTGCTACACAGTAATGAATAACATCTTCAACAATATATGTTGGATCGCCATGAGTCGTTGGTTTACTAGTTTCAACACATCCACCTTGATCAATTGCAACATCAACAATCACTGATCCTCTTTTCATTAATTTTAACATATTTCTAGTAATTAGTTTTGGGGCTTCTGCACCTGGTATTAAAACTCCACCTATAAGTAAATCGGCTTCTGCTATTAGTTTATTTAAATCTATTTTATCACTTTGTTCTGGAATAATTTTATCACCAAACATCTCAACAAGTTGTTTTAATCTTGCTTCAGATTTATCAACAACATGAACTTTTGCCCTCATACCAGTAGCAATAATTGCAGCATTTTCTCCAACTACGCCGCCACCTAAAATAACAACTGTACCACCTTCAACTCCAGGTGCTCCACCCAATAAAAGTCCTCTGCCTTTTTGATTTTTTTCTAAACAATGTGCACCAGCTTGAACTGACATGCGACCTGCAACGGCACTCATTGGTGCAAGAAGTGGTAGTCTACCATTGTCATCAGTAACTGTTTCATAGGCAATGCAAATACCTTTTGATTTAATTAATCCCTCTGTTAATTCTTTTGCTGCAGCTAAATGAAGATAAGTATAAACAATTTGATTTTCTCTTATCATTTTAACTTCACCAGTTTGTGGTTCTTTTACCTTAACAATAATATCAGCATCATTAAAAATATCTTCAGCTTTATCAATTATACTTGCTCCAACACTTTTATATTGATCATTTTCAAAGCCAGCTTCAAATCCACCATTATTTTGAATTAAAACCTCATGTCCTTCTAAAATTAAAGTTTTTACACTATCAGGAGTTAGTCCAATACGATGTTCTTGTGGTTTGATTTCCTTAGGTACACCTATTTTCATAATTTATTTTACTCTCTTGAGTTAATTAGTTTTTAACTAGTTTTTTTGATTTTTTTGATAGTTGGTAATACCTGTTCTTAACTTATCAATAATCTCATCGATATGTTTTTCTTCACAGATAAATTGTGGTGCAATAATTAAACAGTCTCCTGTCGCCTTAAAGTTAACACCAGCTTCATAGCATGCTTTAAAACATTCAAGCCCAGCTTTACCCGGTTTTGTATTTAATTTCATATCAATTCCACCCATCATTCCGTATCCCCTGATATTATCTACAGCATCAAGGTCTTTAAGTGAAAATAATCCTTTTTGGAAATAAGGAGCTAAATTTTTTGCTCTATTAAAAATGTCATCTTTCTCAAAAATATCTTGTACAGCTAAAGCAGCAGCTACAGCCACTGGAATTCCAGAATAAGTATAACCATGAAATAATTCAACAGCTCCTGTTGGTGAGGCATCCATCACCGCATCATAAATATAATCATTACAAGCGACAACACCCATTGGCACAACTCCATTAGTTGTAGCTTTTGCCATTGTCATAATATCTGGAGTAACTCCAAATTCATCTGCTCCGAATTTAGAACCAGTTCTTCCCCAGCCCGTTATTACTTCATCAAAAATTAAAAGTATTCCATGTTTATCACAAATAGCTCTAAGTTTTTCTAAATAACCTTTTGGTGGAACTAGAGTTCCAGTTGATCCTGCAATTGGTTCAACTATACAAGCTGCAATATTTTCGCCACCAAAGTTTGCACAAATAGTCTCTAGATCGTTTGCTAAATAATCTCCTGTTTCTGGTTGACCACTAACAAATTTATGCTCTGGTAAATGAGTATGTCTAATGTGTTGAACACCTGGCATCAAAACACTTGCAAATGTTTTAATATTATTAACCATTCCACCGACTGAAATACAGCCAATATTCATTCCATGATATCCACGTTCACGTCCAACAAATCTAAATCTTTCTCCATGACCTTTTGCTCTATGATAAGCAATAGCAATTTTAATTGCAGTTTCTACAGCTGTAGAACCACAAATTGTAAAAAACATTTTATTTAAATCACCTGGCGTATGTTTTGAAATTCTTGTAGCAAGTTCAAAAGATCCACCAAAACCTTGCTGAAACGGTTGAGCATAATCTAATGTTTCTAATTGCTTTGTAACTGCTTCTGTAATTTCTCTTCTTCCATGACCTAGTGGATTACAAAATAAACCTGAGCTCGCGTCTATTTGTGTTTTTCCATGGTGAGTTTTTAAATATACACCTTTTGCTTCTGTAATTAATCTAGGGTTTGCTTTAAAATCTTTATTAGATGTAAAAGGCATCCAATGTTCATTCAATGAATTAGGTACTAAAGTTCTATTTTCTGAGCTCATAATATTTTTAATTTTAATTGTTTTTAAATTCTTAGACTAAATTAATATCTTTGCTAGAGTTATTTTTGCTGTATAGATCAACTTTAAGCCCTACAACCTAAGAGTGTGTATTTTTTTTTGTTTTACATCTCTCTTAAATTGAATTTTAATGTCGATAATTTAATTAAATTAACGAGAAGGAATAATAATGAAAAAAATAATTAGTTTTATTCTTGGTACTGTAGTTGCTCTTAACTTATCTGTATCAGTTGCAAATGCAGCTGCTAAGTCAGTTAGAGTTGCATTCTTTTTAGAATGGCCTACTCCAAACCAAGAAGACAAAGTTAAAAAAATGTTTGATAAAGCTATAGGTGTTCCAGTTGTATGGACTAACTTTTCAAATGGTGGTGCAATGACTGACGCTATGTTAGCAGGAGATATTGATATATCTTACTCACAAGGTTTAGTGCCATTTATTAATGCTGTTAAATCTAAAGCACCTTTGAAACTTGTAGACGTTGCTATGGAATACGGAATGGGTGGAACAACTTGTGTTACATCTAAAGCTTCTGGTATTACATCAGCTAACGGATCTGAGTTAGAAGGCAAAAAAGTTGCAGTTCCTCTTGGAACTATGGCTGAGTATGTTTTTGATGAAAGTATGAAAGTTGTTGGTGCTAATAAAAGCAAAATGACAGTTATTCAAATGGATCCTGAAGAAGGTGCTGCTGCACTAGTTTCTGGTGACGTTGTAATGGCTTGTTTATTTGGTGGTAACTCTATTAAAGCAGCTTTAACTGTTGGTACAAGATTATTAACGGTTCAAGCAGCTCGTGATGCAGGTATCAAAGGTATCGATATTACATCTGTTACTGATAAATTTATGAAAGAAAATCCAGAAATGTTAAGAACTTTCATAGAAGTAACTCATGAAGCTAATGCTAGATATGCAGCAGGTAAAAGTGACATGAATGTAATTGCAAAAGATGCTGAGATGGCGCTTGGAGATATGAAAGAAACTTTAGGTGGATTTGTATTTTTGAACGCTGCAGACACTAAAAAATCTATGGAATCAGGTGGAAATCTTGATGGTTTCTTAAAAGGAATGGGCACTCCTAGAGGAGCAGTCGATACAAGTTTTTTACCTCTATAATTTAGAGAGTAAGATAGAATTAGATAGGCGCCAATTTATTAAATTGGTGCCTATTTTTTTAAAAGAGATTTAATATAAAGCTATTTTCTATGAGTGATTTAATTTCTCAAAATTTAAACATGATCTTTAAAACTCCAAAGGGAGAAACTGTTCATGCGTTAAAGGATGTAAATTTCACACTTAAAAAAGGAGAACTTTTGACTGTTCTTGGTCCTTCTGGATGTGGAAAAACAACTTTACTAAATATTACAGCTGGCTTTCTTAGACCAACTTCAGGAGTAATTACTCTTAACGGCAATGAAATTAATGGCCCTGGCGTTGAAAGAGGAATGGTTTTTCAACAGGGTGCTTTATTTGAATGGTTAACAGTTTCTGAGAATGTGGACTTTGGTTTAAGAATGAAAAAAGAAGATCCAATTAAAACAGCAAAAAAAGTTGATGAATGGTTAGATATAGTTGGCTTGCAAGGTTTTGGGGATACACCAACCTATCAATTGTCTGGTGGTATGCAGCAAAGAGTTGCTCTTGCACGATGTTTAATTAATGATCCAGATTTAATTTTAATGGATGAACCTCTAGGAGCGCTAGATGCACTTACAAGAGAAAAAATGCAGTCATTAGTTTTAAAAATTTGGAAAGAAACAGGAAAAACAATTATTTTAATTACCCACTCAGTTGAGGAAGCTTTGTTACTTGGTGAAAGATTATATGTAATGGCACCAAGACCAGGCCGAATACATAAAGAGTATAAATTACCTTTTGCTTCAATGGGGATAGATGGTGATTTAAGAGAAATTAAAAAGACTAAAGATTTTGGGAGTAAAAGAGAAGAAATTCTAACCATGATTTGGGACATGGAAGAAGAAATAATGGGTAAAGACATTTAATATGATTACAGGTATTATAACATTTTTAATTATCTTTGCTGTTATTGGTTCTATTCTTTATGGAATAAAACTAGCTAAAACTGAAAAAATAGATGCTGTTTTTGGAAACCCTGAAAGAGCTAAGGGTGGAGCTCACTGGATTATTGTTGGAAGTAGTTTTTTATTAATAGCATGGCTTTATTATTCATGGGATTTAGCAAAGTCTTTTTATCCTCAGTCTGCTAATGAACTTTGCCAAGTAGCAAAAGTTAACGATTCGATGCTTTCATTAAAGTATTTGTTTCCAATAAATGAAAGGGAATTTAAAAGTACTTCAATTATTAAAGCTGAGAATAGAAATATTAAAAAATTAGCTAATGAAATTAGAAATTCATCAGCAATAAGAAATCAAGATAAGGATAAACTTTTAGGATTTATTAAAAAAACTAAAAGAACGATTCCACTACTAACAAATGAAGTGCTTCTTGAGAATAAAACAAAAATTAAACTTAACGAACTAACTAATAGAATTATTTGGTTAACAGAAGATTTTCAAAAAATAAGCTATCCACCAATAAAAAGTATTGAAGAAGAAAATAAAAGAATTGAGAGTTTAAAAACACAAGGTGGATGGGGCTCATCAGGAACCGCTGTAACAAATACAATAGAAATTCCAACCATTCCTGAAACTAAAAAAGGATTAAAATTTGATGCCGCTGCAAAAGAATTAATAATTATTAGTGATGATTTTTTCAAATTAAGAAATCATAATACTCAATACAAAGCTTTAATAAAAGAGATCAAAGATGGAATTAAAAAATATAGATCGGAATTAGATGAAACACATAAAGTAGCATCAATATTGGCAAAAGATGTACTTAAAATTGCAAGGAGAATTGAATACGCAAGTATATTTCCTCCAAAAACTCTTGATGCTATGCAACAAGCAATTATAGAATTTGATGTTATTCAAAAAAAAGAGCAAGGAAGTCTGAGATTAATTGATATATTTTTATTTCCTACTGGAACAATAATTTCAAGTGGTCCTAATTGTTCAGAGCAAGGTTCTGGCAGATGGCTACCCAAACCGTCAGACACTTTAAAAAAATTTACACTTTTAATAAAACCAAGTGTTGGATTTAAGAATATCCCAATGATTTGGTATGAAATGATGGATGTTAGTAAAATTGTTGGCTTTATTTTGCCAGATTGGATTGCAGATATTATTCCAGGGAAATACCCCGTTCATAGCAATGAGGGAACTGTAAAACCAAACTTTAAAAGTAAAGTTTATAATGTTGTTACTGGTGAATTTAAATTATTTAAAATACCAGTACCTATGGGTCATATTTGGGATTCTTTCCTAAGAGTTCTCTTAGGATTAGTGCTTGGAATAATTTTCGGTGTACCACTTGGTTTGTTGATGGGTTTAAATAGATTTGCTAAAGGATTTTTTGATCCATTAATTGAACTTTATAGACCCGTCCCTCCACTTGCTTGGGCTCCACTAGTGATTACTGTATTTGGAATTGATAACGTTGGAAAAGTATTCTTATTGTTTATGGTTTCTTTTTCAATAATGATCATTTCTGCTAGAGCTGGTGCTTCTGGGACTCAATTATCTAAAATTCATGCCTCACATTCTCTTGGGGCTTCAAAGTGGCAAATATTAAGACACGTAATTTTTCCAAACTCACTACCTGAAATTTTAACAGGTGTTAGGGTTGCTGTTGGAATGTGTTGGGGAACTTTGGTTGCAGCAGAATTTTTGGCTGGAACAACAGGTATTGGGTTTGTTGAAAATGTTGCTAAAAAATATTTTCAATATGAGGTTATTTGGATAACTATTTTTGTAATGGGGATGCTTGGTCTTTTATTTGATATTGCTTTAAGAAAAATAATTACCAAAACCATTCCATGGCATGGAAAAGGTTGAGGTGAAGAAAGATCTTTTAAAAAAAGCAATCATTAATATATTTAAAAAACATAAATTAAGTAATAATCATGCTTTAATTTGTGCTGAAGCATTAATTAACGCAGAACTAGTTGGTGCTCCTTCTCATGGGTTATCTAGATTAAAAATGTACTGTGACCGGATAAAAAAAAAAGTCATAAACGCAAAACCTAAAATAAAAATTAAAAAGATTTCACAATCTATTTCACATGTCGATGCTAATAATAGCATTGGTTTTGTGGCAGCAGATATTGCAGTTAAAACTGCCATCAATAATGCAAAAAAAACTGGCCTAGGTTTAGTTGCAGTTAAAAATAGTGGTCACTATGGTTTGTCAGGATATTATGCTGAACAAGCTGTTAAACAAAATTTAATGGTGATGGTTTTTACTAGCGCTCCTCCAGCCGTAGCACCACATGGAGCAAGGAAAAGTTTGTTTGGTACAAACCCTATTTGTTTTGGAACTCCAACAGGATCAAAAGTTCCATTTATATTAGATACCTCAATTTCAATGATTAACAGAGGTAAGATTAGGGTTGCTGCAAGAGAGGGGGGAAAAATTCCTGAAGGAGTAGCTTTAGATAAGTATGGAAAACCAACAACAGATCCTAAAAAAGCTTTAGAAGGTGTTCAATTACCAATAGCAGGTTTTAGAGGATCTGGTTTAGCTTGGATGGTTGATATTTTAAGTGGTGTTTTTACAGGAGGTAATCATGCGGGTCGTGTTAAGGATCCCTTTACTGACTTTAGTGGACCCCAAAATATAGGTCATTTATTTTTTGTAATAAAGCCCAACCTGTTTGTAGGAAATGATTTTAATAAAAGAATTAAAGATAATATCAAAACAATCAAAAAATTACCCAAGATAAAAGGTGTAAAGGAAATTCTTTATCCTGGGCAAAGTAAATTCAATAGATACAAGAATAACGTAAAAAAAGAGATTAAAATTACAAAAAATATACTAAAAGATTTGAATAGTTTAATAAAATAAAATCACTATAATAACTCTTTAACTATGCGTCCTGTTTTTAAAATTATCATAATATACGAGGTAACATTTTTTGTGTTTTGGAATATTCTTTATTACTCAAATACAGATATTGAAAATTGGTTCGAAGCAGAAATTCTGACAGCAATATATACTATTCTATCCTCAATGGCGTTAGGATTTGTTTTTGTATATGTCGTTTTTATTACTGCAAAATTAACAGGTATGCTTGATAAAATCAAAACTTTAAAAGACCCAAGAAAAAATTTTTAATTAACGAATAATTCTAGCAAACTGAAAAATGTCATTAACTAATAAGTCTGGTTGTTCCATTGCAGCAAAATGACCTCCACTTTGCATTTCTGTCCATTGTTTGACATTAAAAATTCTCTCTACATAAGACCTTGGCGGCCAAGCAGACATTTCCTTTGGAAATACCGCAATACCTGTTGGTATTTTAATTTTTTTAAAATCTTTAGGAAAAAAACGACCACCCTCTTCCCTTCTTCCATAGTAAATCCATGAAGCGGTATTAAAAGTTTTTGTAACTACATAAACCATAATATTTGCCAACAAGGTATCTTTGGAATAAACACTTTCAATATTGTTATCTTTTAAATCTGACCAAGAGTACATTTTTTCAATTATCCAAGCAGCAATTCCAACTGGGCTATCCATCATAGCATAACTTAATGTCTGAGGCTTAGTTGCTTGTTGAGTTCTATATCCATCTTGCATTATTTGATCTTTATCAAATTTATTTTGCCATTCCTCTTCTTCTTTAGATTGCGGCCCATCAGGGTGTCGCATTGTTAAACAGTTGATGTGTATTGCGTTACAGTTTTTTGAATGATCATAGCCTATCCAGTTAGCAATTGTTGCTCCCCAATCTCCACCTTGTGCTAAATAATTTTTATAATTAAGACTATCTACCATTAACTTATTAAAAATATTAGCAATTTTTCTAGGACCTATTGGCCTTGAAGGTTTTCCAGAAAAACCAAAACCTGGTAATGATGGAGCAATTACATCAAACCCATCTTCTTCTTTGCCCCCAAATTTTTCAGGATGTGCAAGTTTTTCTATAATATGTAAAAATTCAACTATCGATCCTGGCCATCCATGCATCAATAATAATGGTGTGGGATTAGATCCGCTTCCTTTTTCATGAATAAAATGAATATCAATATTGTCCACATTTGTTTTAAAATTTGAAAATTTATTTATTTCTGCTTCATGTTTACGCCAATCAAAATCTTTTACCCAATAGCTTGATATTTCTTTCATGTATTCAAGATTGGTTCCATAGCCCCAACCACCATCATCAGGCATTTCATGCCATGGGTAATTTTTCACCTTATTATAAATTTCTTGAAGCTCTATATCGGGTATGTCTATTTTAAAAGGCTTAATCATTATTGATTTACAGTATATACTTATTATAAATTCAATTTAAATATATCTTATGCTTTCAAATAAAGAAATTGTTTGCCCGAATAATCTATTAGATGTGGCTCATAAAAAGAAAGGTGTCAAAGCTGCCATTGTTAATGCGGGACTACCTTTGCCGATGCTTTCTGTCCAAGATGCTGTTGATGAAAATTTAATAACACCTATATTTATTGGTAATAAACAAGAGATTTTAAAGTGTGCAGAACAATTAAAGTGGGACATTTCATCTTATGAAATAATTGATGAACCTGTAGAAAATAATACAGCTGCAATAGCAGCAAAACTAGCAAGTGAAGATAAAGTGAAGATTATTGTTAAAGGTCATATTCATACAGATATTCTAATGAAAGAAGTTTTAAAAAGAGAATATAATTTACTTGGAAAAACTAGGCTAAGCCATATTTGGCATATGACGACTACTAAAGATGATAAGCCACTAATAATTACAGATGGTGCTTTAAATGTCTTGCCAAATATAAAAACAAAAATGCATATTTTAAGAAATGTAATTGATTTTTCAAACCGTATAGGAATAGAAAGACCTAAAGTTGCGGTGCTTTCGGCAACAGAGGAAGTTTTAGATAGCGTGCCAAGCTCTATTGATGCAAATGAAATTACAAAACTTGCAAAAGGAGATAACTTAAATGCTGATGTTTTTGGTCCTTTGGCGTTTGATAACAGTATTTCGAAAAAATCTGCAGTAATTAAAGGTGTTAAAAATATTGTTGCGGGTGAAGCTGATGTATTATTGGTTCCAAGTGTTGAAACTGGAAACAGTTTAGTTAAGATGATGATATATTTTATGGGTGCTTGTGCGGCCGGTGTAGTTGTGGGTGGTAAGGTTCCAATTGTAATAACTAGTAGATCTGATGAAGCACAAGCAAGACTAGCTTCAATTGCTGCAGCTGTTGTAGCTTTGGATTGAATATAAATAATTTTAAATTTATGAAACCTATTGATTATATAAGTTTATATTTACTAGTCATTGTTCTTTGTGTGACTAGTGTAAATATTGGTTACAGATTATACTTTTAATTAATTGAATTAAAGGCTGTTATGCTTTAAATAAAATTATTAAAATTAAAGAAAATAAAATAATGGCTATAACTTACTTAAAAAAATCACCTAAAACTTCATCAACTGATGACACAAAAACTACAGAAATTGTTAAAGGTTTATTAAAAGATATTGAAAAAAATAAAGAACAAGCTTGTATAGATCTTACAAAAAAATTTGATAAGTATGATGGTGATATTGTTGTCTCTAAAGAAAAAATCGAGGAAATTAAAAAAACTTTAGATCAAAAAACAAAAGATGATATTCAGTTTTCTTATGATAGAGTTAGAACGTTTGCTGAAGCTCAATTAAAAAATTATGGACAAGATTTTGAAGTAGAGCTTTCACCAGGTTTATTTGCAGGTCAAAAACTAATTCCCGTTAATACCGCAGGATGTTACATACCTGGTGGCAGATATGCTCACATAGCTTCCGCTGTTATGAGTGTAACTACCGCAAAAGTTGCAGGTGTAAAAAATGTAATTGCATGCAGCCCTCCAAAAGAAGATGTAGGTGCTCATCCAACAATAGTTTATACAGCTGACCTTTGCGGTGCTGATGTTATTTTAAACTTAGGTGGAGTGCCTGGTATTGCTTCAATGACTAATGGATTATTTAATAACCCTCCAGCTGATATAATAGTTGGTCCAGGAAACCAATTTGTTGCTGAAGCTAAAAGAATTTTATTTGGTAAAGTAGGAATTGATTTGTTCGCCGGTCCAACAGAGATTGCTGTTATTGCAGATGACAAAGCTGATGCAGAAATGGTTGCTGTTGATCTAGTTGGCCAAGCAGAACATGGGTATAATTCTCCTGCGTGGTTATATACAACAAGTAAAAGAGTTGCTGACGAAGTAATTAAAAGAGTTCCAGAATTAATTTCAGATTTACCAGAAGTTCCAAGAACAAGTGCAGAGGCTGCTTGGAGAGATTATGGTGAGGTTATACTTTGTGATACCGATGAGGAAATGGCAACAATCAGTGATGATTACGCCCCAGAACATTTAGAAATTCAAACAGAAAATTTGGAATGGTTCCATAAAAGGTTAAAAAACTATGGATCTCTATTTATTGGTGAAGAAACGACTGTTGCCTATGGAGATAAATGTTCAGGCACGAACCATATATTACCAACTAAAGGTGCTGGTCGATATACAGGAGGTTTATTTGTTGGTAAATTTATTAAAACTTTAAGCTTCCAAAGAATGACCAAAGAATCTACAAAAACTGTAGGTGCTGCTTGTGCTAGAATTTCTAGGTATGAAGGTATGGAAGCTCATGCCCGAACTGCCGATGTAAGATTAAGAAAATATGGATTTTCTAATTAATTAGTCTTCAGGTATAAAAATTAAGCATAAACCATTACTACAAAATCTTTTCTTTTGTAAACCGTCTGCAAAAACATGTCCATGGTGAACACCACATTTTGCACAATGATACTCTATTCTTTTCATCCCTAATGAATAATCAATTTTAGTTTTAAATGCGCCAGGTAATGACTCCGTAAAAGATGGCCAGCCTGTTCCACTATCAAATTTTGCGTCTGATGAAAAAAGTTTAGCTCCACAATTAGCACAATGAAAAAAACCATTTCTTTTTTCATGATTTAAGGGGCTTGAGTATGGTCTTTCAGTAGCCTCATTAAGCATTATATTTTTTTGTTCGTCTGAGAGGTCTGGATTAATAATTTTTTTTGTTGCTGAATATAATAATCTATAGGGTAATAAAAATGTCGATAAGAGTGACACTCCTATTAATTTAAAAAAATTTCTTCTCAAGTATTTCATAGATCTAACAAATATTAAAAAAACTTAATAATTTCAATTAATACATAAAACGTAATTATGCTCATAAATATGATTATAAACAAATTAATTCTTTTCCAAATCAGCGCACTTTGGAGATATTTAGATAATAATTTTGAAAGATAGCCTATTGCAAAAAAGAATAAAAAAGATGCTATCGAAGCTCCAATTCCAAAATAATATTTATCTATCATTAATAAATTTTTAGAAAAATTTCCTAAGAAAAATACAGTATCAGAGTAAACATGTGGATTGAGATAGGTAAAAGCTAGCGTTTTAATTACTATGCCTGTTAGTGAGGTACTTTTTATTTTTTTATTTAAAATAATCTTATTTTTTTGAATGGATAACTTTCCATAGATAAAATGCCCTAAAAATATGAATAAAAGAATATTTAAAATAAGCTCTATTGTAATACTAAATAAATCACCGAAATATTGAAATAAAAAAATACCTAAAAAGATTAATATTAAATCAGATATTGAGCAAATTAGACAAACTAGAAACACATATTGTTTTTTTAATCCCTGCTCTATTACAAAAATATTTTGTGCACCTATTGCTAAAATTAAACTAAGTCCTGTAAAAAACCCTAGAATTAAAAAATTCATTAGTTATTTATAATTATGAATGACTAATCCAAATAGTTTTGGTTTGAAGGTATTGATCTAGAGCCTCAGTACCTTGATCTCTACTTAGCGAACCGGATTGTCGATAGCCACCAAAAGGTGTTTTAATATCACCTTCTGAAAAAGTATTAACTGAAACAGTTCCACAAGAAAGACTTTTTGCCATATGAAATGCCCTGTCTATATCCTGAGTAAACACACTTGCATGAAGACCGTACTTGGAATTACTTGCTATTTTTAATGCTTCTTCATCACTGTTGATTGTTAGAACTCCTAATACTGGACCAAAAATTTCTTCTTGGGCAATTGTCATATTTTCTTTTAAACCATCAAATAACGTTGGTTTTGCATAAAATCCTTTTTGTTCTCCACTTGAGACACCACCAAATAAAAGTTTGGCTCCTTCATCAATTCCTTTTTGAATATAACCATCCACTGTTGCTAAATGTTTTTTAGAAATCATTGAACCCATATTGCTCTCTGGATCTAATGGATCTCCAGCCTTAAGAGCTTTAACTTTTTTTGAAACTTTGTCTAAAAATTCATCTTTAACTTTGCTGTGAATTATCTGTCTCATATTTGCAGAACAGTTTTGCCCACCATTCCAAAAAGCAGAGTTAATTGCATTATCAATTAAATCATCTGTAATTTTTGCATCTTCTAAAACTATGAATGGGCTTTTTCCTCCCATTTCTAATCCAATTGTTTTTAAATTACTTTCACCTGAATATTTCATAAATAAACCACCAACTTCGGTTGAACCAGTAAATGAAATTGCATCGACATCATTGTGTCTACCTAAAGCTTCCCCTACATCACCAAAGCCTGGAACTATGTTTAAAACACCATCTGGTATTCCTGCTTCTTTAGCAATTTGAGCAACTCTAATTGCAGTTAAGGGTGTATCTTCTGCTGGTTTAATTATTACAGAACAGCCTGCGGCAAGTGCTGGGGCCATTTTCCATACAGCCATCATTAAAGGAAAGTTCCATGGAACAACACCCGCAACAACACCAATTGGTTCTTTAACTATTAAACTTGTTAATGATGGTTCAGTTGGTCCAACTTTACCAAATACTTTATCTATTAATTCTCCATACCATTGAAAATGCATTGGGGCATCATTTGCAACTTCATTGATGCAATCACCAATTAATTTTCCTGTATCCACACATTCAAGAACTGAATTTTCATCACCAGTTTTTCTTAATAATTCTGCAAATTTAAGTAATATATCTTTTCTAAATTCTGGAGATGTCCTTGACCAAACACCGCTATTAAATGCTTTTCTTGAAACCTTTACTGCTAGGTCAACATCTTTATGATTGCATTTTGCAACTGAACAAAGAGTTTCACCAGTTGCAGGATTTATATTTTCAAATTTTTTACCATCAATAGCGTCTACATACTTGCCATCAATAAAAGCTCTACCTTCAAACTTTAATTTAGCTGCAATTGATTTGTAATCTGAACTCATTTTATAAATGAAAAACTATTCTAAAAACTCTTTATAGTAAAGTTGCTAATCTGGATTCGCTGTAAGTGTTTTGATTTCTAGAACGTTATTATTTGGATCCTGAACAAACATTGTCTCTTGCTCATATTCAGTACCTTTAAATCTTAAATAAGGTTCATCATGATACTTAACATTTTTTTCTTTAAGTCTATTTTTAAGATCATCAAAATTTTTTCTTGATAAATGAACACCAAAATGAGGCACAGAAACATTGCCCATATCCACATCATGTCTCTCATTTTCAAGCTTATGCTCACTTGCGTGAAGAGTTAGTTCATTTCCCCAAAAATCTACATCCGCCCATTCTTGAGCTGAATTATCTAATCTGCAGCCTAAAATCTCATTATAAAAATGCTTAGCTTTTTCTAAATCACCACACGGTATTGCTAAATGAAAACAATTAGTATTTTTGTACATTAGTTTTTTCTCTTTAAATTACACATTTAATCATTATATAAATCATAACTAATTATTAATCAATAGGTCAACCTAAGGGTACTATGAGTGATTTTTTACAATCTATAATTGACAGAGACCCTGCTGCTAAATCTAAATTAAGTTTAATATTAACTTATCCTGGTGTTAAGGCTGTTTTTTTTCATAGGATTGCTAATTTTTTTTACCTCGCAAAGTTCGATCTTATTGCAAGATTTATTTCTCAGCTATCAAGGTTTTTAACAGGCATAGAAATTCATCCAGGTGCAAAAATTGGTAAAAATTTATTTATTGATCATGGTATGGGAGTTGTAATTGGTGAAACTTCTGAAATTGGAGATAATGTAACTATTTATCATATGGCAACACTAGGTGGAATAGCTCCAAGTATTAATTCAAACCAACAAAGAATGGTTAAAAGACATCCCACATTAAATGATTGTGTTGTAGTTGGATCTGGTGCTCAAATTTTAGGACCAGTAGTAATTGGAGCTAATGCTAAAGTTGGAGCTAATGCCGTTGTTACTAAAGATGTACCAGAGAATGCAGTAATGGTTGGGATACCTGCAAAAAATGTTGGAACTGCTACAAAAGAATTTAAACCTTATGCTGTTGAAAAAACAGATAAAGATACTTCTAATTAATGAAAAATTTTCATGACAATTTTATTTCAAGCATTGGAAATACACCACTCATTAAATTAAGAGCTGCGTCAGAAATTACTGGTTGTAATATTTATGGTAAAGCTGAATTTATGAATCCAGGTGGCTCTGTTAAGGATAGGGCTGCACTTGCTCTAATTAAAGATGCTGAAAGTAAAAAATTAATTTCAAAAGGTGGTACCATTGTTGAAGGTACCGCTGGTAATACCGGTATTGGTTTATGTCTACTTGGTAATTCACTTGGTTATAAAACAATAATTGTAATGAATGATAATCAAACTCAAGAAAAGAAAGATCTACTTAAAAACATGGGTGCCGACTTGCGTCTAGTTCCAGCAAAGCCATATAAGGATGATGCTAATTTTGTAAAAGTTGCTGCAAAACTTGCTAAAGAATTAGGTCCTTCAAATAATCATGGAGTTGTTTGGGCCAATCAGTTTGACAATATTGCAAATGCTAAAGGTCATTATGAAGGTACAGGACAAGAAATTTGGGAGCAAACTGAAGGTAAAGTTGATGGCTTTGTCTGTTCATCAGGTACGGGTGGTACAATTTCAGGTGTAAGTAATGCTCTTAAAGAAAAGAATAAAAATGTTAAAATTTTTTTATCAGACCCTAAAGGTTCTGCTCTTTATAACTATATAAAGAATGGTGAGTTAAAATCTGAAGGTGGCTCAATTACAGAAGGAATAGGTTCAAGTCGAATTACAAAAAACTTTAAAGATGCTAAAATTGATGACGCCTACTCTATTGATGATCATGAAGCTCTTCCTATACTTTATGACTTAATTGAAAATGAAGGCTTAAGTTTGGGAACTAGTTGTGGAATTAATATTGCTGGAGCTATTAGAATGGGTAAGGAGCTTGGACCTGGCAAAACTATTGTTACAATCCTTTGTGATAGAAGTGACAAATATTCAACTAAAATGTTTAATAAAGAATTTCTAAAAGAAAAAGGTTTGCCTTTACCTGGTTGGCTTTAAATATAAATCTTATCAGCTAAGCCATAACAAAGAATAGCACTTAATACCGTCAGTATCCCTGGGACAACAATTCCTTCTACAAAAGAAGTTTTTTCATTAACCCCTAAGTGTTTTTTTTGATGTGACCAAATAGCAAAAATAAATGAAAGTAAGTTTTGTATAAAAACTAAGTTGAAAAATGCCCAACTTGCCTCTAATCCGTTAGGTCTAACAAATGTTATATAGGCTGCCATTAAAAAAGAACCAGAAAACATTGATCCAAAGAATCTTGTCATTATAGCGGCAGTATCATCCATGCCATATTGTGCCATAAATGCCCTTGTATCAAACAGACAACGATAAGCATAAAATGCATAAATCACAAAGTGAACTACAAAAATAGTTAGGTAAAAGATACCATTAAACTTTTCAATCATAGGAGCACGTATCCATTTATTAATAAACTTTATCAATTAATAGTTAACGCGTCAATTTTAGTTGAGGCATTTTGCACATGTAAAGTGACAATAATGGTTATGTCATAAGTGTTTAAAATTCTTATTGTCTAATTAACATTAATTAACAACAAAGGAAAAATATGAAAAAAATAGTAATATCGTTATTCTTAGTACTTTTCACAAGTTCAGTTTATGCGGGTTCTTGCCCAATGATGGTTAAAAGCCTAGATGATAAAATTGCAGAAGCGCAAACACTAAGAGATCAAGGTAAGGCAGCTCACGATGCTGGTGACCATGCTAAATCTGAAGAACTATTGGGTAAAGCTATGGAGCTTTTTAAAGGCTAATAAAATACCAAAATACAAACTTGTCACGGTAATAACTCAGGTATACCTTAATTATAAAAATCGTTAAATAAGGTACCCTTAATTAATAGAGTTGGGATTAGCTTAAGTTTCCCAACTCTAAGTAATTTTTGAAAAAATTTTATGTATTTAGCGATGAGTAGACTTAAAGTTGTATGTGGTAAAGAAGTCGAGTTTGAAAAAGCTTGGAAAAAACGTCAAAAAAATATTAATGGTGTGAAGGGTTTTAAAGATTTTAATCTAATCAAAGGTAATATAAATAAAGAATTCACTCTTTATATTTTTCATAGTGAATGGAATTCTGAGACTGACTTTATTAATTGGACAAAATCAGATTCTTTTCAATTAGCCCATAAAGAACCTAACTCACAAAGTAATTTATATCTCGGACCACCAGATTTTGATGGATATATAGGATTACCTGATTTTGAAGGTTTTAAAGTAGTTATATAATTTTAAAAAAATTTCATTTAAGATGATTTAATGAACATGACAACTTCATATTTATTTTTAGTTTTAGCAGTTTTTTTAGGTGTTACCTCAAATAGTTTTGCAAAAAGTGCTGAAGGTTTTACCCTTCTAATTCCAAGTGTTATTACAGCAATAACAATTATTTTATGTATGTATGCTTTATCAATAGTTATGAAAAATATCCCAATGGGAATTACTTATGCTTCTTTTGCTGGACTAACTATATTGGCAACTGTTGCTGTTGGTGTTGTTAGATTTAACCAAATACCAAACTTTTATTCAGTGATTGGTTTAACTTTAATCGTTGCTGGTGTGTTAATGGTAAACTTACTTGGCAGTAGATAAATTATTTACGTAAAAAAATACTGTAAGAATAATTTTTAAATTGAAGAGAGTCTATTGTTCTGACAAGTTGTATTCAAGAAATATATTTCTCTTAATATAAAATAAATACTTTGTATGAAATTTTATAAAGAAGTAATATTTAAAAATCAATAAAGGAGGTGCGATTATGAATTTATCACCACCTGACACTTAGCTGGTGTGATTTAATAATCAAAGATCTAAAAGAAATATAAAAATAAAATCCATTAATATGGATTTCGCGTAAATCGCTAAATTATAGGGGAACTCTTTTGGAGTTTTCTAAAAGGGTGTCCCCCTTAAAAGCTTGTCGGTACTATGTGAGAACCATCATCTCTTAAATCAATTTCAAATTCATCAACAATATTAGATATATCAAGTGTAGAATATAAATGTGGAAACATATTTCCATCAGATGCCTGCTCCCATAACAAATGATCGAGTTTTAAAGTATCTATTTTTAATAGAATTAAATCTTTTTGATTCGAATAAAATTTTTTAAGCGTACCATTAATTTGATCTTCTCCTGAAAAATGAATATACCCATCTTCTAGATCTTTTTTTGAACCACTATATTCTTTTTTTTTTTTAATCTCCAACAATTCAGACTTTGTGCAGATTTTATAAATAAACTTAAAATTCATTCAAAATTTATAGTATCCACAAGAGATATTAACAATAAGAAACTTCCCTCTTAAGAGGGAAGTTAATATTAACTATCTAACAGGAGAGAAGATATTGTTAATTTTTGAATTTTATCAGAGACTTATAAAACTAGATTTGTGTTTAGTGAAATGACATTTTGTCACCTCTAATACTCTTATTTAGAATATTTCACCAAGATGAATTTTTTTCTTTTAAAAATTCTATTTCTTCTGGAGTTGACTGTCTGCCTAATACAATGTTTCTATGGGGATACCTATAAAATTTTTTTATTACCTTAGTATGATCTTTCCAAAATTTCTTTATATCAACAAGGCCAGAATGATCTTTTAGATATCTCTCTAATAAATGGTAGGCCATCTCATGATCTGTTATTTCTTCACTATGAATTAGTGGTAAAAGCATAAAAAATCTTTGACTTTCATCCATTTTCTCAAGGAAACCAGCATAGACTGCGTCATTAACAATTAATCTAGTTTTGTGATCCTGTTCAAAAGCTTTCCTGTCATCTCTAAACATGTTTCTTGAAAACTGGTCAAAAAGAATGACTAAAGCTAAACAGCCAAGTGGACTATCTTGCCAATCATCATATTCATTTGTACTTGCTAGCTCATGATCTTTTAAAAATTTATCTCTAATTTCTTGGTCAAAACCTTCATGCTTTTGAAATCTTTTTTTAGGGGGAGTTTCTTTAAACCAAAAATCTAATATCTCTTGAGCTTTTTTTTGCATTTTTTATTTAATGATTTTTTTAAATTTCGAATATAAAATTTTTGAATAATTATTCATATCCGTCATATTGTCCTTAGCTGCTTGATCAAATTTAGCAAGAGCTCCTTCTCCTAACTGATCTTCTAAAGCTTGTTTATATTCTGGGACGCAGCCCCATTCGTTAACTGTCGTATTTTTAATCTCTATATGAAACTGAACACCATAAGCATGGTTCTGATATTTAAAAATTTGATACTTTGTGATTGGTGAGGATGCCAAAACTGTTATATCTTTATTGTTATCAAGACCGTCTACTTCATATGAATGCCATTGCAAGCTTTTGATATTTTCTGGAAAAGAAGAAAATAAAATATCATTACTTTTCTCTTTTGAAAAATTAACATCCATTATTCCAATTTCCGCAGGTTGTGACTTAACAACTTTACCTCCCACAACTTCACCTAATAACTGACAGCCTAAGCAAAAACCTAAATAGGGTTTTTTTAAATCAACAACAAATTCTTTAATCATTTTTTTTTCTTCTATTAGCCATGGATATTCCTTTTCCATAAAAGTATCCATGGGACCACCCATACAAAGCATTGCGTCAAACTTTGATAGATCGTCTGGTATTTTTTCACCTTCATCAAGCTCTATCGTAGTAAGCTTAATATTGTCTGCCAACATTAAATCTTTTATGTATCCAGGATCTTCAATTTTTATATGCTGTAGAACTATAACTTCCATTATTTTAATACAGGTTTTAATAATTGTAATAGTTTATTGTGAATTGATTGATTAGCAGAAACTAGAATATTACCCGCTAGAACAGCATCTTTATTATCCCAAGTGCTAATAACTCCTCCTGCAGCCTCAATGATCGGCATCACAGGATGTATGTCCCATATTTTATTTGAACATTGTATTACCGCATCCACTTTTCCTTCGGCAAGATGTGCGTAACTTAGAGCGTCACTACAAGGGAATTGCATCAATTTTAGTATTTTAGGAATTTTTTTTTGCTTATCTAATGATAGCCAACCATGAAAAGCTGCTGATACTTTAATATTTGAAAAGGATACTTTTTTATTAACGGTGATTTTCTTTTTTTTTCCATTATTAACCATATAAGCTATTTTATTAGAAAAATTTATATAGTATTTTTTTAGAATAGGAAAATTAGCCATTCCTAAAACTGGCTTTCCTTTAAAATTTAAAGATATTAGATTACTCCAGGTTGGGTTTCCAATTACAAATGATCTAGTTCCATCAATTGGGTCTATCACCCAAGTATAATCACTAGATGATTTTTTGTGTCCAAATTCTTCTCCAATAACTTGGTGTTTAGGAAATTTTTTATTAATTTTTGATCTTATAAATTTTTCAAATGCTTTGTCTGAAGTGGTAACGGGGTCATACCCTTTGCCTTTCAGTTTATTAGATACTTTAAAATTTTTATTTAACTTTAAATAATAAAACTTAGTGAGTTCTTTAGCTAAATTATTCAAAAAAACTACATAAACCTTATATTTTTTTGAGTTAAATGAGTTCATTTACAGAATTAATACTACCTTATTTATCTTGATTAAAGTTAATTTTTAAATAATTCTTGGCAAATATTTATGAAGATCGAGTTAGATAATAAAAAAATTATTTTTAATAACAAGTATAATAAAACAGAAATTCATCCTATTTGGTTAAGAGAGAGAGTTCGTGATGAAAAATACCTAGATAAAAATAATGATCAGAGGCTTTTTGATCCTTCACTTTTAAATGATATTAATATTGAAAATGCCCAAATTGATAATAACTTCCTTAAATTAACTTTTAATGATGGTGTTACTTCTAAGTTTGAAATCAGCAAACTAACATCTGAATTTTTAGATTCAGAAAACCTTTCAAATACTGTTAAACAAAAGTTTTGGGACTCCTCTCTTAAAAATAATCCAACTTATAAATTCAATAAAAATTTTTCTGAAAGTAGAGAGATGTTCAATTTGCTTAAATCATTTTATGAATATGGTTTTGTAATATTAAAAAATGTGCCTACTAAAAATAATTATATTGTTGATTTTGCAAATTCCATTGGAAGTATTAGGCATACAAATTTTGGAGAATTTTTTAATGTAAGATCGGTACCTAGCCCTAATGATTTAGCTTATACGTCACTTGCTCTTCCTCCTCATACAGATAATCCCTATCGTAAACCGGTGCCTTGTATTCAATTGCTTCATTGTCTTGAAAATGAAGTTAGTGGAGGGTTATCAACTTTGGTTGATGGTTTTAAAGTTGCAACACACTTAAAAAAAAATAACCCAGAATATTTTGAAATTTTAACAAAAATAAAAGTGAAGTTTAAATTTTCAGATAAAGATGTTGTTTTGGAAAATAAAGGTGAATTAATTGAGTTAGATGAAAAAAATAATTTTAAACAAATAAGATTTAACACACGGTTAGATTATGTGCCCCCATTAGAAAAAGATCAGTTAGATGTCTATTACAAAGCAAGAAAAAAAATATCTGACCTTTATAATTCAGAAAGATTTAGAATTAAATTTAAGTTGACACCAGGTGATATAATAATGATGGATAATCATCGTTTACTGCACGGCAGAACAGTCTATGATGCAAATGAAGGTAAAAGATTTTTACAAGGATGTTATATCGATCATGACAGTAGTGAAGGAAAACTTAGACATTTAAAAAGAAAGTTTGACCTTTAAGATATTTTTTTAATTTGTTCTTCTGCATTTTTAATAGATTTTTCATAATCTAATGCCATTTGATCAGCTGCAATGATATCTATTTTCTTAATTCCAAAAAAGTTTAAAACATGGATTAACCATGGTGTTAGAAAATCTTCTTTGCTATTAATTTTTGTACCACCAGAAGTAATCACAAGATATACTTGCTTATCTTGAAGTAAGCCAACTCTACTTCCATCTTCATTATACTTGAATGTTTCCTTTACTCTTGCGGCAAGGTCAGACCATGCTTTTAATGTTG
This sequence comes from uncultured Candidatus Pelagibacter sp., assembly GCA_905618895.1. Lineage (GTDB taxonomy): Bacteria > Pseudomonadota > Alphaproteobacteria > Pelagibacterales > Pelagibacteraceae > Pelagibacter. The sequence continues at coordinate 21,233 of CAJQTA010000038.1, read as the reverse complement.
CCGGTGGACCGAAGTTATAAATTGGAACTGAAATAATTATTACATCACTTTCTTTTAACTCTAAAACAAGCTTATCTGATAGCTCAAACATTTTTTTATGTTGTTCAGTTTGTTCGTTTTTAGGAATTTTCATGCCAGATTCAGTTAAACCTGATACAAAAAGCATTTCATCATCAAGATCTCTATAAACTACTGTGTCTTCAGGCTTTTTGATCTTATTTAACAATTTTTTTGCTAATGCCCTTGAGGTTGAACCTTTTTTTCTAGCACTGGAGTCAATTTGATAAATTTTCATAAATATTTAATTATTATCCGAAATTTTGCAAAAATGGAAAGACATTTAAAATGTAGTAACCAAGTATTTGTAACTGGTTAGTTAAAATTAAAATTCCAGTTACAAGTAATATAAATCCACCAATTTTAGAGACAAAATTTATATTTTTCTTAAAATTCTTAGAAAACATTAAAAATCTTTGCATCAAATAACCAGACAAAACGAACGGTATTGCTAAACCTAGCGAATAAAAGCTTAATAAAACTATAGCCCTAAATATAGTCTCTTCTGTAGATGCTAATGCAAGTATTGACCCTAAGATTGGCCCTATACATGGAGTCCATCCAAATCCAAATGCCATTCCAACCACAAAAGAAAACCAAATATTATTATTTTTCTTTGTGTAAATTTTTTTTTCAAAATTTAAAAAACTAATATTTAGAATTCCAAGTAATTGTAATGAAAATATTATTATAATTAAACCTGCAAATATCCTTAATGTTTGTGAATTTTGTAAAAGAATTTGACCTAAGTAAGAGGCTGCTGCTCCAAAAATAATAAAAACAAAAGAAAAACCTAATGAAAATAATATCAAAGGAAGTAAGTCTATTTTTTTCTTTGCAAGTAGTTCATTTAATGAAGCTCCTGAAATAAAAGAAATATAACCTGGTATTAGTGGTAAAACGCAGGGTGATAAAAAACTAATTAAACCTGCACCAAACGCTATAAATAATTCAATCATAAAATTTTACTCATTTATTACTTTGATATTTTGTATTCCTAAATTATCAACAGATAGTTTCATTTTATCACCATCTTTAAGGAATACAGGAGGATTCATTCCAAGACCTACTCCTGGAGGAGTACCGGTTGTGACAATATCGCCTGGCATTAATGTTATAAAACTACTTATGTGTGCAACAAGAAAGCTAAAATCAAAAATCATTTGATTTGTATTTCCTGTTTGATGTCTATTACCATTAACATCTAAAGATAAATTCATACTTCCAATATCTTTAATCTCATCTTTTGTAACTAGATAAGGCCCTAAAGGCCCAAACGTATCTCCTGATTTCCCCTTTACCCATTGGCCACCTTTTTCTTTTTGCCACTCACGCTCACTGACGTCATTACAAATGCAATATCCAAAAATATAATCCTGAGCATCTTTTTCTAAAACTCTTTTTGCTTTTTTTCCAATAACAAATGCTATCTCTACCTCGTGATCTAGTTTTTTTGAACTTTTTGGTATGACTACGTTATCATTGGGCCCCACAATGCAGTGTACTGATTTATTAAATAGAACTGGGTTTTTTGGTGGTTCTGCCCCTGTTTCTTTTGCATGCTCTGTATAATTTAATCCTATTGCAAAAAAATTTCCTGGTTTTGTGATACAGGATCCAATTCTACTACTTTGATCTATTTCTTCTAAACTTTCTAAATTAATTCCTTTTAACTTTTCAAGGTTTTCAAAGTTAATTGTCTCGGGATTCAAATCTTTTAGATGTGAGGAAAGATTTCTATATTTTCCATTTTTATCTATAGCTGCTGGAATTTCCTGACCAACATTTCCCAATCTTAATAATTTCACTTAATTAACCTTTAATACCCATGTGAGTATATTTAACATTTAGATAATCTTTGATAGCCATTGATCCACCTTCTCTGCCATATCCACTTTGTTTAATTCCTCCAAATGGTGCTTCGGCAATTGCAACCGCTCCAGTATTAACTGCTACAGATCCTGTTTCTAACTGTTCTGATGCTAAATGAGCTGTTTCCATTGAATTAGTACAAACATAACTACATAAGCCAAGGTCATGATCATTGGCTCTTTCAATAACTTCATCAAATGATTTAAAAGATAGCATTGGAACTAATGGCCCAAATGGTTCTTGTTTCATGATTGTGAAGTCATCTTTTACATCATCAAAAACTGTTGGTTCATAATAAAAACCTTTATTAAATCCAGCTGGTCTTTTTCCCCCCAATAAAACTTTAGCTCCTTCTTGTTTAGTTTTTTCAACTAACTCCTCAATCTCTTCTAATCTTTTTTGAGTTGTTAATGGACCTAATTGAGTGTCTGGATCCATTCCATTTCCGATTTTTAACTTTTTAGTTTTCTCGATAAATAAATTTACAAATTCATCTTTTTTAGATTCTTGAATATAAAATCTATTAGGAGATATGCATACTTGTCCATTATTTCTGAATTTTGCAGCAATAGCCATATCAGTTGCTTTTTTAATATCTGCATCATCAAAAACTATAAAAGGAGAATGCCCACTTAATTCCATTGTTACTCTTTGAACTTTATCTGCAGCTTGTTTTAATATCAATTTTCCAACTCTTACAGATCCAGTAATTGAAATTTTTTTAATTATATCTGATTGAATTAATTGAGAAGCTATACTTGGCGGATCACCTGATAAAAGATTGACCGCTCCAGGTGGAACACCGCACTCTCTACAAATATCAACTAATTCCATTACTACACCTGGTGTAATAGTATCTGGTTTAATGATCACTGAACAACCAGCTGCTAGTGCAGTTGATATTTTTCTAGCTGCTAAAATAAGTGGAAAATTCCAAGGTGATAGCGCAGCTACTACTCCAACTGGCTGATAATAAACATGCACTCTTGTGTCTTCAAATCTACTTTCGATAGTTTGACCAAAAATTCTTTTTGTCTCTTCAGCATTCCATTCAAAAATGTCAGCTGCTCCATTTGTTTCACCAATACCTTCGACTAAGGGCTTTCCATTTTCTAAAGTCATCCATTTAGCTAATACATTTTTTTTTTCTCGTATTTTATCTGCTATACGTCTCAAAATGTAAGATCTGTCCCACGGTGTTATTTTTTTCCAAACTTTTAATCCTTTTTCAGCAGACTTAAGTGCACTATCAACATCAGCAGATGTAGCTTTAGATGCATGGCCTAAAACTTCTTCTGTTGCGGGATTGATAACCTCATAAGTTTCTTTGTTAGAAGAAGGTGACCATTTACCATCAATGAATTGTCCAAATTTACTGTACATAATTTATAATAATTTTTTAAATACTTTTAACCTAAAGACCAAAGTTTTGGAAACATTTTACCCTCTATATTATCACCATTTTTATAACCATTAGCTTCCATAATGGTCCTTTCTTCTCTGGTCCAATCTCCTCTATAAATTATTTGAGAATTTTCTTTTGCCATTCTCAATGTATATCTATGAACATTTTTTTTAGGTGTAATAGTATTTAATCCTCCATGCAGTGTTCTAATATCAAAATAAATACAATCACCAACTTCCAGGTCCCATTGGAGAAATTCATAGTTATCTTTGTTATCTAATATGTTTGGGGTTAATTCATATTTTTTTCCATTAACAATTCCAGCTTCCCCATCTACTTCATGACCATCATTAAATCTTGTTCTTAAGAATAATCTATTCCATAAATGAGATCCTTTAACCCATGCAATACCATCTTCTTTTTTAACAGATTCAAGTGGTATCCATAATACGCACATTGATCCTTCAAAATCAAAATACGATATATCATGATGGAAAGGTGGTGATGACTTAGAACCTGCTTCCCTAAAAAACCAGTTATCCATTACTAAATTAACTTTTTTAGCATCTAAAAGTTCTGCTGCAATTTTAGATGTTGGTGAATTAAAAACAAAATCTTTAAATTCTTCATGTAAGTCCCAAGTCCAAAAATCCTCATAATATCCAGGTAATTTTTTATCTTTGGTATGATTTACAAATCTTGGACTAGGCCTTTCTTTGGCTTTTTTTATTCCTTTTTTAAGCTTTTCAATCCATGCGTTATCAAATTTACCTTTAATTAAGACTGCACCATCTTTTTTAAATTGCTCTACTTCTGTATTGGTAATAATTTTACTCATATATTTAAATATAATATAATATAATAAGAATTAGATGAAAACACTTACTGATACATTTGGAAGAAAATTTCCATATATAAGATTATCTATTACGGATGTTTGTAATTACAAGTGTACTTACTGCTTACCTCAAGGATACAAAAAAAATCCTGGAGATACGAGAAGTTTTATGTCTGCTGAAGAGATATCAAGGCTGTCAAAAGCTTTATCTGAACTAGGTGTTTGTAAAATAAGACTAACTGGTGGAGAGCCAACAGTTAGAAAAGACTTTTTTGATATTCTTAAAGATATCAAGCTGAATTCAAATATCCCTAAAGTAACAATGACTACTAATGGTTATCAATTAGATAAAATTGCTGAACAATTGCATGAAGCAGGTTTAGACGGAATTAACATTAGTATAGATAGTTTAAATAGAGAAATCTTTAAAAAACTAACGGGGCATGACAGGCTTCTAGAAATTTTAGAGGGTATAAAAATTTTACAAAAATTAAATTTTAAAAGTATAAAAGTTAATGCTGTTTTACTTAAAGGTATCAATGATACTAATGAAGATTTTGAACTGTTTGGAAACTTTATAAGAGAAAATAATATTGATTTTAGGTTTATAGAGTTAATGCAAACTGGTGATAATTTAGATTATTTTAAAAAAAATCACATTACTTCAAAGATATTTAAAGATTATTTAGAGAAAAATAAATGGGTTCATCAAACTTATGGAAAGGATGCGGGTCCTGCATTAAACTTTGTTCATCCTAAATATAAGGGTAAATTTGGATTAATTGCCCCTTACTCTAAGGATTTTTGTAAAACTTGTAATAGATTGAGAATTACATCTAGGGGTGACTTGAGATTGTGTTTATTTGGAAATACGGGAATTAGTATCCGACATCTTTTGCAAAATGATAATCAAAAAGAAGAGCTTGTAGATCTTATCATAAAACAACTTCATCTTAAAAAAGAGTCTCATTATTTAGAGCTAGGAGACACAGGTATCACTACAAACTTATCAAGCACAGGAGGATAAATGAAAAATTTAAAAGTAATAAATAATGAAAAACTAAAAGATTGGGCTAAAGAAATATTTAAGAAAAATTCTTTTAATATGATTGATGTTTCTTCAAAGAAAGAAACGTTTAGAAGAGCATTGGCGTCAGGTAAGATTTATGTTGGAAAAGAGGTTTTTGATTTAATTAAAAATAAAAAAATGCCTAAAGGCGACCCTATTACTTTAGCAGAAGTGTCTGCTGTCCTGGGTGTTAAAAAAACAAGTGAATTAATTCCTTTGTGTCACCCGCTACCAATTGATCACACTGCAACTAAAATTATTATGCATGAAGATGGTAGTTCATTAGAAGTTTTTTTGTGTTGTTTCTGCAGTTGCTAAAACAGGTGTTGAGATGGAAGCAATTATGGGAGTTAACACTGCATTAATTACAATCTACGATCTTAGTAAGATAGTAAACCCACATCTTAGAATTGATAATGTTAGATTATTAATCAAAGAAGGTGGTAAAAGTGGATTATGGACTAATCCAGATGGACTACCCAAGTTTTTAGAAAATATTTTTTAAATTATGAAAATAAAACTTGAGCTATTTGGTGCAAGTAGAGAATTTAGTAGTAAAGATCATCTAGAATTTAATCTAAAAAATAAAATAACAATTAAAGATTTTAGAAAAGAAATAATCAATTATTTAGATCAAAATTTTAAAGGTAATGAAAATTTTAAGCAAATTATAGAAACATCAGTATTTTGTTCTGAAGATAATAATATAATTAATGATAATTATAAAATTAATAAAGATCAAAAAATTGGTATCATTCCACCTATAGGAGGTGGTTAATGCTTCATACTAAAATTATTGATATTAAAAAAGAAAAAATAAAGATTTCAACAGCAGAAACTTTTATTGCGTCATCAAAATTTGGTGCTTCAATTTTTTTTACAGGAACTGTCAGAAATATTAATGAAAATAAAAAAGTTATTGGCATGACTTACGATAGTCATGATGGGTTAGTTATAAAAAGTTTTGAAGAAATATATAAAGAAATAGATGAAAAACTTAATATAAAAGATAAATCTGTATTTATTGAACATATCAAAGGCTACGTAGAATTAGGTGAAATAAGTATTATCATCGCTGTTGCTTGCAAACATAGAGACCAAGCTTATGTCTTATCTAGACATATAATAGAAGAGATCAAAAAAAGATCTCCTATTTGGAAAAAAGAACATTACGAAAATGAAGATAGTGAGTGGCTTAAAGGCAATCCTATCAAAGCTAATTAAAATCTTTTTTTAAATCAAAATCTTTAAAAATTTTATTAGAAGTAACATTTATAAAATTTGTATCTTTTTTTAATCTTTTAACCATGTATTTTGCTCCTATATCTCCTTTTATCTTCTTAAATCTATCTAAAACTGAAATATTAAAACCTATTGGATTTCCTATTATGTTTTTGTATTTCATTGCATGTACCAAGTTATTTTTTTTTAATAATGAAACATAAATTTTATTAATATGAGATAATTTTATAAAAGGCATATCTGAATGGGTAATCATAAAACCTCTATTTTTTCTAGTAATTTTCTTAAGACCAGACTTAATTGATGATGATATCCCATTTTTATAATTTTTGTTTATTGTTAAAGTTATTTTTTTACTTTTTAAAAGAAGTTTTTTAATCTTAATATGATCATAACCAAGCACTATAACAATTTTATTAACTTTACTTTTAATTAAAGATTTTAAAATATGATTAATTAAAGGCTTGCCTTTAAAAATTTTAATCAATTTATTTTCTGATGGAATTCTCCTTGATTTTCCAGCGGCAAGTAAAATTGCAGTAATCATTATTTATCTAATATACAATAAGCACAAATTTTATTTCCATCTAAATCACGTATATAGGCATAATAATCACCTGATCTTATTCCTGGTGAGCCTTCATTGTTACCACCATTTTTTAATCCAATAGCATGAAATTCTTCGACTGTTTTTTTTGCGTCTACTAAAAATGAGATTTGTGTACCATTGCCATAAGTAGCAGGTTTTTTATTAAAAGGTTTGGTAATATAGAATTTTATTTCCTGCAGATTATCTTTTTGAGCGTAACCAATATATCTCTCAGTAGTTAAAACTTTACTAAGACCTAATGGTGCAAATATTGCGTTATAAAATATTTCTGAATCAGTTAGATTGTTTGTTCCAACCATCATAAAGCCAAATGTTTTTTTCATTCCTTGTAAGTCTCCGATACTAATTGTGCAATTATAGATAAAGCTATTTCTGGAGCTGATTTTCCACCTAGCTTAATTCCTATCGGTCCATGGATTGAATTAATTTCATGTTCATTAAACCCTGATTCTTTTAATCTTTCAATTCTGTTTGCATGAGTTTTTTTACTCCCTAAAGCACCAATATAGTAAAATTTTTTATTTAGCGCATGTTGTAATGCTGGATCATCAATCTTTGGGTCATGAGTTAGTGCAATTAAAGCTGTATTTGAATTTGTTTCCATTTCTTTAAAAGCTTCATCTGGCCACTTATTTATAATTTTCATACCAGGAAATCTTTGTTCTGTTGCGAAGTATCCTCTTGGATCAATAACAATTATTTCAAAATTTAAACTTTTTGCATAATTAATGAGATATTGAGCTATATGAACAGCTCCAACAATGATAACTTTAATCGGTCTAATATAAGTTTCTATAAATATATTTGTATCTTCAATAACACCATTTTTTTTATTCTTATAAAAAGAATTTATTTGATCTGTATATTTTTTAAAATCTTTATTAATTGGTTTACCTACTTCAAAAATTTCACTATCTCCTGTTTTGAGATTAGTAATTATTGCAAATTCAGATTTGTTATTTTTTTTTTTTATAATTTGTTCTAAAAGTTTTTTTTTCATTAGATAATAAATAAATGATAAATTAATAGTCCTACAATTAATCCTTTTATAAAAGCTACCCAAAGTAAGCTATAGTCAGTAATTCTTAAAAAATTTTTCCACCAATTTATATATTTTTTATGTGCTTTAATCATAAGATTCAAATTACTTGCTCTATATAAACTGCTATTTCGCCACCACAAGCAAGTCCAACTTCCCATGCACTTTCATTTGAAACTTTAAATTCTATTTTTTTAAAAGGTTTATTGTCTTTTATAATTCCAATACATTCCCTAACAACAGTAGACTCTACACATCCACCAGAAACCGATCCTGAAAAATCTCCATTTTCATTTACAATCATTCTACTACCAGTGGGTCTAGGAGAGGATCCCCAGGTTTGAATTACAGTTGCAAGTACTACTTTTTGATTTGCTTTTACCCAGTCATGAGCTTCTTCTAAAATTTTTTCATCAAATGAATTTTCCATTTGGAAAAATATAGATCTTAACTAACAAGCTTCAACAGCTTTTTTAGTATATGTAACTACCAGGCTAGCTCTAAAATCTCCAGAAGCATGGATATCTGTGTTCATTTCTGAACTATTTAACTCCATTCCTTCTATAGCCTTAGATGAAAAGCTATTTGATAGAGCCTTCGATAAATCTTTATCAATATAAACTGAAGATTTTGCACCTGTGACTGCTACGTTTACTTCTTTCTTATACTTTGCAATATAAACTCCAACAATTGCATATCTTGATGCAGGATTTGGATGTTTTTGATAATTTGATTTTTCTGGAATTTTAAATTCAACAGCTTCAATTAACTCACCTTTTTTTAATGCAGTTTCAAACATTCCTTTAAAAAATTTAGATGCTTCTATTTTTCTGTTGTTAGTATGTATTATTGCATTAAGAGCCATACAAGCTGATGGATAACATGCGGAAGGATCATTGTTTGCAATAGACCCCCCAACTGTGCCTCTGTTTCGAACTTGTGCGTCGCCTATTCCTCCTGCTAATTTTGCTAAAGATGGAATTACTTTTTGAACATCTTTTGAACTTGCTACCTCAGCATGTTTGGTTGTCGAACCAATTGTAACTGATTTTCCACTTACTTTAATTCCAGATAGCTTTTTGATATGTTTTATATCAATTATATCTTTATACGTTGCTAAGCCTAATTTCATTGATGGAATACTTGTCATTCCACCTGCTAAAAAAGCTGAACTAGTCGAAGCTAACTTTGATGCTTTCTTGATATCTTTTGGTGCATGGTAATTAAATGTTTTCATAATTTCTCCTTAAGCTGCTTTAGCGTTTTTTTTTTTTAATACTTTGCAAGCCTTCCACACTTTTTCTGCTGTTGCAGGCATTGTTATCTCTTGTCCACCTAATGCATCAATTACAGCATTCATTATTGTTGGTGGTGACGCGATTGCTCCAGCTTCACCACAACCTTTAACTCCAAGTGGGTTAGATGTTGCGTGTGTGCAAGTAAAACCTAGGTTAAAATCTGGAAAATTATCTGCTCTTGGCATTGTATAGTCCATATAAGAAGCAGTGATTAACTGGCCTGTTTCATCATACACTGTGTTTTCATGGAGTGCCTGACCAATTCCTTGAGCAATTCCACCATGAACTTGACCTTCAACAACTAAAGGATTTACAATTCTACCAAAGTCATCAACAGCTGTATATTTTTCAACTTTTACTTCACCAGTTTCTGGATCTATTTCTACTTCTGCAATATGAGATCCTGCTGGAAAAGAAAAATTAGCTGGGTCAAAAAAAGATGATTCAATTAATCCTGGCTCTTCACCTTCAGGTAATGGTGATTTAAAGTCAGAGTCTCTACTGCCTGGTAAATAACAAGCAAAAGCAACCTCACCAATTGTTTTCTTTTTATTTGATTTAGACACAATAAATTCTCCATCTTTAAAGTCTATCTCATCTTCACTGACCTCAAGCATTTTTGCAGCAACTCTTTTTCCTTTGGCTACTATTTTTCTACATGCGTTTACAATTGCTATTCCTCCAACTGCTAATGATCTAGAACCATAAGTTCCCATTCCAAATGTTCCTTTATCTGTATCTCCATGGACTACATCAACTGCCTCAAGTCCTACACCAAGTTCATCTGCTGCAATTTGAGCAAATGTAGTATCGTGTCCTTGCCCATGACTATGTGCTCCTGTAAATACTGAAACTTGTCCAGTTGGATTAAATCTTACTTCTGATGACTCCCATAATCCTACTCCACAACCTAGCGACATAACAACTGCAGAAGGTGCTATTCCACAAGCTTCAAAATAAGATGAAACTCCAATGCCTCTTAATTTCCCATTAGCCTCTGACTTTTTTCTTCTTGCATCAAAACCTGCATAATCAGACATTTGTTTAGCTTTTTGTAGTCCAGCAACATAATCACCAGAGTCAACTGTGTGAACCAATGTTTGTTTAAATGGAAATTCAGTCGGAAAATTTTTCATTCTTATTTCTGTTCTATCAATACCAAGTTCCATTGCAGCTTTTTCAACTAATCTTTCAATTGTGTAAGTTGCTTCTGGTCTTCCTGCTCCTCTATAAGCGTCTACTGGCGCAGTGTTTGTATACACTGCTTTAACATTTGTATAGGCTGCCGGAATTATATATACACCAGTCGCACACGGTCCAAATAAATAAGTTGGTGTAACAGTTCCAAATACTCTTGCATACGCTCCAAGATTTGCAATTGTTTCATTTTTAAAAGCTAAAAATTTTCCTTCATTTGTTACAGCAAGTTCTGCATGGGTAACGTGGTCTCTACCATGAGTATCTGTCAAAAAAGATTCTGTTCTTTCAGCAACCCACTTTATTGGTCTTTCAATTTTTTTGGAAGCCCAACTACAAACTATTTCTTCATTATAAACATTAATTTTTGATCCAAAGCCACCTCCAACATCTGGTGCAACTACTCTTAATTTATTTTCAGGTGCTACCCCACCAAATGCAGACATTATCAACCTAGAAAGATGTGGGTTTTGGCTAGTTGTATATAAGGTTATTTCTTCTGATGCTGTATTGTAATCCACAACACAAGCTCTAGGTTCCATTGCATTGGGAATACATCTGTTATTAATTAAGTCTACCTTTATAATTTTATCAGCTTTTGCAAAAGCTTCTTCAACAGCTTTTCTGTCACCCAATAACCAATCATAACAAAGATTTTTTTCTATTCCGTCATGAATAGTTTCTCCTTTCATAGCTTCAGCTGTATTGATTACACCTTTTAAAACTTTATAATCAACATTAACTAAATCTGCAGCGGCTTTAGCTTCGTCTAAAGATTCTGCAAATACTACAGCTATGGGTTCTCCTACGAAGTTTACACTATCTTTTGCCAAAGGAGGATTTGCTGGAACTTTCATCTCAGATCCATCTTCACTTCTAATTGCCCATCCAGCAATTAAACCGCCAATCTTGTCAGTAGCAATTTCTGCTCCTGTTAAAATTTCTACAACACCCATGGCTTTTAAAGCCTTAGATATATCTATTTTTTTAATTTTTGCTCTTGCATGGGGAGATCTTACAAATACAGCATATGTTTGGTTCGAAATATTGATATCAGCAGTGTATCTTCCTTTACCTGTTAATAATCTTTTGTCTTCTTTTCTTTCTACTCTTGAACCTACTAAACTAGCCATATAAATCCTCCTTTAATTACATTTTTGAAGCTGCTTCTTTAACCGCAGCGACAATATTTTGATAACCTGTGCATCTACAGATATTTCCTTCTAGCCACTCTCTAATTTCTGTGTCGCTTGGATCTTTTTTATTTTTTAATAGATCGATTGCACTCATGACCATTCCTGGTGTACAAAAACCGCATTGAAGTCCATGCATCTTTTTAAATGCTTCTTGCATTGGATGCATTTTTCCATCACTAACCAAGCCTTCTATTGTAGTAACTTTTGAGCCATTAATGTCTGCAGCTAAAGTTGAGCAACTTTTGATTGATTTGCCATTAACATGAACCACGCATGCTCCACATTGGCTGGTATCACATCCTACGTGAGTACCATTTAAATTTAAATTATCTCTTAAAAAAATTGATAAGATTGTATGATCTGGTACGTCTTTACTTACTTTTTTACCGTTAACTTCTAAATTTACTTTTGTCATCAAGCTCTCTCCTTCTCGATTAATTAGTAATGTCAAATTACATCATAACGAAGAAGCTTACTCAAGATTAAAAGGTATAAACTTTCTACTTATGCTAGAAAATAATACCCAGCAAATGTTAAAAAAATTAAGATTAATGAATAAACTAATTTTTTATTGAATAAATTTTCAAGACTTTTATTCATTGAAACTTGAATTTGAGTTCCATCATCTGGTTTAAATACTTTTAATTCGGGGGCAATTAATTCTGAAAATTTTCCAAAAAATATATCTGCCATTTTTTTTGCCGTCATATCAATTAATCGTGAGCCTACTTGTGCAATTTTACCACCTACATTTGCCTCAACATTATAAATAAGTTTTGTTCCACCTTCACAGTCTTCAAGTTTAACTGTAGCCTCTCCCGTGGCAAATCCAACTGGTGAATTGCCTGAGCCTTTTATCTTGTAGCTATTAGGAGGATTAAGATCTTTCAACTCAACTTCTCCGGTAAAGCTTGCATTAAATGGTCCAATTTTATTGGTTGCTGTTGCTGTAAACTCTGTATCAGAATTTTTTTTAAACTCTTCACAACCTGGTATTGCTTTTTTTAATATCTCAGGATCATTTAAACTTTCCCATACTTTTTGTTTTTCTAGATTAATTTGATATGATCCACTAAGTTTCATTAATAATTTTTATACTAATTAAATATGGATAATAATACAAAAAAAGAATTACAATCTGCAACTTTTGAAAGACTACTAAATCATTTAGATGAAAGAAAAGATGTGCAGAATATTGATATAATGAATCTTGCTGGTTTTTGTAGAAACTGCTTATCTAGATGGTACAGAGAAGAGGCAGAAAAAAAAAGTATTACAATCACAGATGATGAAGCTCGAAAGCATGTTTATGGAATGTCTTATTTAGAGTGGAAAAAGAAATACCAAAAATAATTATCTTTCTTTTAATCTAGGAAATAGCTCAATAAAATTACATGGCTTATGATTAATATCAAGTTGATGCTTTAAAATTCCATCCCACGCATCAGTAACACCACCTGATGATCCGGGTAATACAAAAATATATTTACCATTAGCTAGTACCGCACATGCTCTAGATTGTATCGCAGATGTACCAACTGTTTTAAGACTAATTGTTCTAAATATTTCACCAAACCCTGGTATATGCTTATCTGCTATTTTATTTACTGCTTCAGGAGTGATATCTCTTCCAGTTAAACCAGTTCCACCAGTTGTAATAATAACATCTATATTTTTTTTATTTATCCATTCTTTTAAAATAATAATAATATCCTCTTCATTATCTTTGCAAATTTTTCTATCTATCAATTTATGTTTGGCTTCTTCGATTTTATTAACTAAAATAGATCCTGACTTATCATTTTCTAAAGTTCTGGTGTCTGTAACTGTTAAAAGTGCTATATTTACAATCATAAATTTAAATTAATTATAATGATTATATTATCAATTTTATTTTTTATAACAGCAATATTATATTCAAGCGTTGGTTTTGGGGGCGGCTCTACATACTTAGCTCTATTTTTAATTTGGGAGATTCCTTATTATATTTTTCCTATAATGGCTCTTTTTTGCAATTTGGCTGTTGTCTCAGGTAATTGTTTTAATTACATCAGAGACGGAAATCTTAATTTAAAAATCTTGATGCCTTATCTAATTGGGTCTATTCCTTTAGCTTTTATTGGTGGTTCCCTTTCTATAGATAAAAATTTTTTTGAAATATTTTTATTTTTTGTCTTATCTGCAGCTGGTGTATTACTATTAATTAACTCCAAATCGTATGACGATAGTATAGATGTATATAGAAAAGTTCCTATAATATTTTCAATTCTCATAGGATGTATTTTAGGATTTATTTCAGGAGTTGTAGGAATTGGTGGTGGAATTTTTTTAAGTCCTTTACTTTTTCTACTTAAAGCAGCTAAACCAAAACATATCGTTACCGCAGCATCAGTATTTATTTTTATAAACTCTTTGTTGGGAATTTTAGGGCAGCTAACAAAAGATACTATCTTAAATGAAATTTTAGATTACTGGTTTCTTATAATAATAGTTTTAATTGGAGGTCAAATAGGAAATTTTTTAAATTTAAAAATTTTATCCTCTAAATTATTAGCTTTAATAACTGCTAGCCTTGTTATATTTGTTTCTATTAGATTGGGTGTAAAGTTATTTTTATAGACTTGCAAAATATATTTATTTATATATAAAATTAAGTTGCTGATTTGATCCGTATTGCAGGCATTAACTGCTAAAATGGAAATCATTAAAAAGTAGCAAAAGTTCTAAAGTTAAATTATGAAGTTAGTCTAAGGCTAAAGCGCTTAAAAGTAGGAACAAAAAATGAATAATAATTTTTTTAAAAAGATACGAATTTTAGATGGTGGAACGGGGCAAGAATTGCTTGCAAGAGGTATGGAGCCTAATGGAACTCTTTGGAGTGCAAATGCTTTGTTACAAAAAAAATATCACCCACTTTTATTGGCTATACACTTAGATTTTATAAAATCAGGAGCTGAAGTTATAGTAACCAACACCTTTACTTTAAGAAGAAAAAGATTGCGTGATAACGGCATTGAAGATCAGTTCGAATATTTAAATAAAAAAGCTGGGGAAATAGCAAAGAAAGCTAAAGAATTAAATCCTAATGTTTTAATAGCAGGGGGTCTACCTCCCCAAAACAATACATATGAGGCTGACACTAGAGACGATAGTGAAATTAAAGAAGATTTTTTTAAACAAGCTAAAACTTTGAACCCATTTGTCGATTTTTTTTATTTTGACGTATTGAGTAGTGTCAAAGAATTTAAACTAGGGATTGAAGCTATTAAAGATTTTAACAAACCTTATTTGATTGGAGCACATATTTCTGATGGAACTAAATTACCAAGCAATGAAACTATCTCTGATATAATCAACAAGATTAAACATAAAAGTTTGCTTGGAATAATACTTTCATGTGTTTCACCAGAAAATTATGAAAAAAATATAGTTGAATTAAAAAGATTGGATATTCCATTTGGTTTTAAGCTTAATGCATTTGTAACTACAGTTTCAAAAGATGGATACATCGCCAAATATGCTAAAAGTAATGGAAACCCAAATGAATTTTTGGGACAAAGAAAAGACCTCACGCCTGAGAAAATGTCAGTATTTGCTAAAAAATTTAAAGATGCAGGTGCAACAATCTTTGGGGGCTGTTGTGAGACAAGACCGGATCATATTAAAGAGTTTGCAAAACTTAAGTAGCTATTTAGATGTCTTGCTTTTTCTAACAAAGTAAAGTCCTACCGCAACTGCTGCTAATGATACTAAAATTTTAGGAGTAATCATTTCTTTTAAAAATATATAGCTTAAGATCATTCCAAATATTGGAATTAAATAAGAAACTTGAGACTGAAATATTAAACCATTATATTTTAAAATTCTAAATCTTAGTAACCAAGCTAACCCTGTAGAAACAACTCCTAAATAAATTACTGATATTGTAGACTCAGCACTTGGGTTTAAAGTCCAAGGTTTTTCAAAAAAACATACCAGAGGTATTAAAATTATTATTGCCCAAATTAATATTGAACCTGTTACATTTTCATTTTTTTTCTTACTAATCTTAAGTGTTAAGACTCCACCAACTACATAGCAAGTCGACCCCAATAAAATTAATAGTGCAGAAATAAAATTACTATCATTGATTAGTAAGTTGTCTGAAAATAGATAAACAATACCTGAAAAACCAATTAAAATTCCAAAAGTTTTTACAAAATTGAATTTTTCATTTTTAGTAAAGAAATGACCTAATATTGTTGAGCTTAAAGGAGTCGTAGACATTAAAATTGCTGCTAAATTACTTTGAACTGATTTCACTCCATAAGCTATTAAAAAAAATGGTGCTACTAAATTAATAAAACCTATTATCGCAAACCAATGCCAATCTTTTGAAAAAGCTTCTATCTTAATGTTTTTATACAAACATAATAACAATACTGGTATTGCTCCAAAGAAAACTCTCAGAAAAGCAATTGTTACTGGACCATAAGAATAAGTTGCAATTTTGATATTAAAAAAAGCTGAAGCCCAAATTAAAGCTAAAAAAGTTAATAAAATATAATCAATTATTTTTGGTTGTCTCATTCACTTAATTCTTTAATTTCACCATTTGTAATCTTTTGAAGTTTTGTAAAATTTATCATAAAAACACAATTTGGATGTCCGGCAGCAGCATAGAGGTAATTAAATCTTTTTAATGAATTGTCTATTAAAATTTTTACTTTGTTTAAATGCCCTACTGGTGAAACTCCACCAATTGTGTAACCAGTTTGGGTTTTTACTTCTTTTGGATTTGCCATTGATATATTTTTTTTGTTTGTTATTTTTTTTAACTTATTTAATGAACATCTTCTATCTCCCGCAACTAATGATAAAATGTAGCCGTCTTCAGTTTTGAATAATAAACTTTTTACTATTGCTCCTACCTCGCACTTTAAAGATAGTGCTGCATCTTTTGCTGTTCGAGCAGTTTCTTCTAGAATAATAACTGCTAATGATTGATCAAAATCTTTAAGTGCTTTTTCTGCTCTTTTGACTGTTTCCTTGTCTAATAAACTCATATTACAACTAACAATTGATTGATAATTTTACAATTAGCAGTCTAATACACATGTAAAAAATGCATAGGTGGTATTTATTAAAAAAGCGATATTATTTAATATTTTTTTGATAATAAATGTGAATAAAATTTATATAGGAGAGTAAATGAGTGCTAAAAATGTCTTAAAATTCATTAAAGAAAAAGAAGCAGAATTTGTTGATCTAAGGTTTACAGACCCAAAAGGGAAGCTGCAACATCTAACTATGGATGTAGCTATTGTTGATGAAGAAATGATTAACGATGGTGTTTTTTTTGACGGTTCTTCTATAGCTGGATGGAAAGCTATCAACGAGTCTGACATGATATTAAAGCCAGATACAAGTAGAATGTTTATGGACCCTTTTACATCTCATAATACTCTAGTTCTTTTTTGCGATATTTTAGATGCTGTCAAAAGAACTCCCTATGAAAGAGACCCAAGAGGAATAGCAAAAAAAGCTGAGGCATATTTAATAAAATCTGGAGTAGGCGATAAAGCCTTTTTTGGTCCAGAACCAGAATTTTTCGTTTTTGATGATGTGAGAATTAAAAATGATCCGAATGACACTGGTTTTAAGATTGATAGCAAAGAAGGTCCATATAACTCTGGTAAAGAATATCCTAACGGCAACATGGGTCATAGACCTCCTGTAAAAGGTGGATACTTTCCAGTACCCCCAGTTGATAGTGAGCAGGATATGAGAAGTGAATATTTAAAGAGTCTCAAAGAGGTTGGAATTAAAGTTGAAAAACATCATCATGAAGTTGCTCCTAGTCAACATGAGCTTGGCATGTATTTTGGAACTTTGGTAGATCAAGCTGATAACGTTCAATTGTATAAATATGTAGTTCAAATGGTGACTCATTCGTTTGGGAAAACGGCAACGTTTATGCCTAAGCCAGTTGCTGGTGATAATGGATCTGGAATGCATATTCATCAATCCATTTGGAGAGGTAAAACACCAGTTTTTTCTGGTAACGCTTATGCTGGATTATCTGAAACTGCTTTACATTATATAGGTGGAATTTTAAAACACGCAAAAGCAATTAATGCTTTTGCCAACTCTACTACTAACAGTTATAAAAGATTAATCCCTGGATTTGAAGCTCCAGTTTTACTTGCTTACTCCGCAAGAAATAGGTCTGCCTCATGTAGGATTCCAATTACTTTAAGTAAGAATGGTGCTAGATGTGAAATAAGATTTCCAGATGCTGCTGGAAACCCCTATTTAACCTTTGCTGCGATGCTGATGGCTGGTCTTGATGGAATTAAAAATAAAATCAACCCCGGTAAATCTTTCGATGAAGATTTATATGATCTTCCACCAGAGGCAGTAAAAAATATTCCTACTGTATGTGGATCTTTAAGAGAAGCAATGGAAAGTTTAGATAAAGATAGGGAGTTTTTAACTCAAGGTGGTGTATTTACTGACGATCAGATTGACGCCTATATTGCATTAAAATTTGAAGAGATACACAAATTCGAGCATGCCCCTCATCCTGTAGAGTTTGAAATGTATTATAGTAGTTAGAAGTAGTTACTGTTTAGTAGTTGCAACTGTATCTTTGTTAATTCCTTTTTTAACAACGTAATCCTGAGTGCCATTTGCACCAGTATTTACTTCCTTACGAAGGTTTTTAAAAAAAGATCTTTCTTTCAAAGACTTTTCTAAATTTTTAACAAGATTTTTAAATTCAAACTTATTCATGTTTAATTTTTACACTAGATATGCAAATAATGCAATGCTGGTATGCTAAAAATAAAAATTATACTTTGAACGATTCTCCACAGCCACAACGCTCAGATTCATTAGGGTTATTGAATACAAATGAGGACGAAAATTCCTCTTTTTTATAGTCCATTTCAGTACCAAGTAAATACATTACAGCAGCCGCGTCTACAAAAACCTTTACGCCTTTGTCTTCAATAATTTCGTCATTTGGATTAACTTCTTTAGCGTATTCCATAACGTAAGACATGCCCGCACATCCACCAGACTTAACTGCTACTCTTACCCCTAGAGAATTGGTTTCAACCCCAGCCATAATTTCTTTAATTCGATTAGCAGCATTATCGCTTAATCTAATAATCTGATTCATTATAAATTTAATTCCAATTTTGCAGCTTCTGACATCATATCTTTATTCCACGGTGGTTCAAAAACTAAATCAAGATCAACTTTTTCAACTCCTTCGACTTGCATTGCACTGTCTTTTACTTCTTGAGGTAAACTTTCTGCAACTGGACAATTGGGTGAGGTTAATGTCATTATAATCTTGGCTGTATTCTCATTTTCTATTTTAACGTCATAAATTAATCCTAGTTCATAAATATTAACTGGTATTTCAGGATCGTAAATTTTTCTGATCTCTTCAATTATTTCTTTTTTTAAATCCATAATTAACCTAATTGTTCAGTATTAATTTCTTCTTGAGTATTGTCAATCGCAGAAATTAAAGTATGCCAAGATAAAGTGGCACATTTAACTCTCATTGGATATTGTTTTACTCCTGATAAACACATAAGCTTAGTTTTTTCATCTTCTTTTAAATTTTTTGATTTTAGTTCTGGATTTTCTTTAATCATACCTAAGAAATCATTTACAATTTCTTTAACTTCAGGTTCTTCTTTTCCTTTTATTAAATCTGTCATAATTGAAGCTGAAGCCATTGAAATTGCACAGCCACTACCTTCAAATGATATATCTTCAACTTTCTTTTTTTCATCTAACTTTAAATATATATGAACATTATCACCACACAAAGGATTATTCCCTTTTGCATCTTTATTAAAATTATCTGTCTTTCTAAGATTTCTTGGGTTTTTTCCATGTTCCAAAATAATTTCCTGATAGAGTTCTTTAATATTCATTATAAATTAAAAATTTTTTTACAATTGTTGATTGATGAATTAAGTTGATCTAAATCTTCTTTTGTATTGTAGACTCCTAATGAAGCACGAGCACTAGCTGGTATACCCAATTTATCATGAAGTATTTGACAACAATGATGTCCTGCTCTTATTGCAACACCATCTTCATCTAGTATTGTTGCAATGTCATGTGGGTGGACTCCTTTTATTGTAAAGGATAACACTGCACCTTTATTTTTTGGGCTACCTATTAGTTTTACAGAGTTATTTTTTCTGAGTATTTCTTGACCATATTCAATCAATTCTTGTTCGTGCTTAACTATATTTTCAATTCCAATTTTTTCTAAGAATTTTATTGATTGATCAAAAGCTATAACTTGTGCAGTAGCCATTGTTCCTGCTTCATATTTGTTTGGTAGGTCACCATAAGTAATACTGTCTTTTTTAACATCGTTAATCATTCCACCACCACCTTGGTATGGAGGTAATTGCTCTAACCATTTTTTTTTTGCATAAAGTACTCCGAGTCCAGTGGGTCCATACATTTTGTGACATGAAATAGCATAAAAATCGCAGTCAATGTCTTGCATATCCAGCTTTAAATGAGGCGCTCCCTGACAACCATCAACTAAAACTGCAATTCCTTTAGAATGAGCTAATTCTGTTATTTCTTTAACTGGCAAAACAGCTCCTGTCACATTAGATAAATGAGTAATAGCAATTAATTTTGTTTTTGAAGTTATTTTTTTTTCAATACTTTCAAGAGTGATCTCACCATCATCATTGATTTCTGCAAATTCTATCTTAATGCCTTTTGACTGTCTTAAAAAGTGCCATGGAACATAATTTGAGTGATGTTCAAGTTCTGTTATAAGAATTTCATCACCTTGTTCTAAATATTTTTGTCCAAAAGTATTAGCCACAAGATTGATTGCTTCAGTTGCACCCTTAGTAAATACAATTTCATTTTTATCTTTAGCATTAATATATTTTTGAATTGACGAGCGTGTATTTTCATAAAGATTAGTTGCTGCTACAGCTAAATAATGAACACTTCTGCCTGTATTTGAAAATTCGTTCGTATAAAATTCATTTACTCTATCAATTACAGATTGTGGTTTTTGAGATGAGTTAGCACTATCAAGGTAGACAAGGTCATTATTATGAATCTTATTGTTAAATATGGGAAATTCTTTTTTAATATTTGATATACTCATTCTGTAATTCCTATCATATCTTTAATTAAATCTTTAATTTCTGTGTCTGTAATTTTTTCAACTGCGTCCAGTAGAAAACCGTTAATTAATAATTCTTTAGATTGTTGGTGACTTAAGCCACGAGACATCAAATAAAATATTGCGTCTTCATCTAAATTTCCAGATGTCGCTCCATGTGAGCACTTTACATCATCAGCATAAATTTCAAGTTCTGGTTTTCCATCAAATTCAGTATTTGCATTTAGTAATAGAGCTT
>CAJQTA010000037.1 GCA_905618895.1 uncultured Candidatus Pelagibacter sp. | reverse complement strand
AAATAAAATGTTTGATTTAATTCTAAAAAATGGTGTTTGTTTTATAGATCATGAGCTTACAGCTCAGGATATAGCAATTAAAAATGGTAAAATTGTTGAAATTGGAAAAATCAATAGCAAAGCAAAAGAAATATTTGATGCAAAGGGATTAACAGTTTTACCAGGATGTATAGACACCCAAACTCATTTTAGAGAACCTGGCTCAACTGACACCGAGGACCTCTATTCAGGAAGTAGAGCGGCAATTGCAGGGGGCATAACGAGTGTTTTTGAAATGCCAAACACTAATCCTCCAACTTCAAATAAAGTAGAATTTAAAAAAAAATTAGATCTCGCAAACAATAGAATGTATTGCAATTATGCATTTTATTTTGGAGCAACACCAAACAATGCGGTAGAACTAGCGAACTTAAAAGGACTAGAGGGATGTTGTGGAATCAAACTTTTTGCAGGTTCTTCCACTGGTAATTTGTTAGTCCAGCATGAAGAAGATATTGAAAAAGTATTTAAAAGTAGCTCAAAAGTTGTTTCAGTTCATTCTGAAGATGAAGAAATTTTAAATATTAATAAAAAATTAATTAAGGATGGGGATGTGCACACACACCCAATTTGGAGAAGTGAAGAATGTGCAATTTCATCAACTAGAAGAATTGTAAGAATAGCAGAACGTTATAAAAAAAAAGCACACATTCTTCATGTTAGTACAAAACAAGAGATTGATTTTTTATCACAGCATAAAGGTAACATTACATTTGAAATAACACCTCAGCACTTAACTATGTTTGCTCCTCATTGTTATGACAAGCTGGGAACCTATGCTCAAATGAATCCTCCCATAAGAGACAAATCTCATTATGATAGATTATGGTATGCGGTAAAAAATAATCTTAATGATACAATTGGTTCTGATCACGCTCCACACTTAAAAGAAAATAAAGAAAAAATTTATCCAAATTCGCCATCCGGAATGCCAGGAGTTCAAACTCTTATGCCAGTTATGTTAAATCATATCAATGATGGAAAATTAAGTCTTGAGCAACTGATGAATTCTATATGTGAAAATCCAGTAAAAATTTTTGGAATTAAATACAAAGGTTTTATTAAAGAAGGTTTTGATGCAGATTTTACAATTGTAGATATGAATAAAAAAATTGTAATCAAAAATAAAAATATTGAAAGTAAATGTGGATGGTCGCCTTTCGATGGACTTGAATTTAAAGGAACACCTGTATCAACAATTATTGGTGGCCAAATTAAAATGAGAGATGGAAAAATTTTAGGTGACCCTGAAGGTAAACCATTAGTCTTTTAAAATATTATTTTTAATTAGATCTTCTTTTATTTCAGTCAAAATAGCAGGATCATCAATTGTAGCTGGTATTTTATACTCTTCTTTATCAGCAATTTTTCTAATAGTTCCTCTTAATATCTTACCAGATCTAGTTTTTGGCAATCTTTTAATAACAATTACAATTTTAAATGCAGCTACTGGGCCAATTTTATCTCTAACCATTTTTACACATTCTTTTGAGATAGTTTCGTTATTTTTTTCAACTCCTGTTTTTAAGACAACAAGGCCTATTGGTAATTGTCCTTTTAATTTATCAGCAACTCCTAATACTGCACACTCAGCTACTGACTGATGTTCAGAAAGAACTTCTTCAATTGCACCAGTTGATAATCTATGACCTGCAACATTTATAATATCGTCAGTTCTAGACATGATCCAAATGTAACCATCTTCATCAATATGACCTGCATCATAAGTTTCATAGTAACCCTCATAATTAGTCATATAGTTGTCTTTATATCTTTTATCTGCGTTCCATAATGTTGGAAAAGTCCCTGGTGGCAGAGGAAGTTTAACAACAATGTCACCCATTTCATTTGGTTTAGCCAATGTTTGATCAGGTTTTATAATTTTAACATCATAGCCTGGCACAGCTTTGCAAGCTGAACCATATTTTGTTTTCATCATTTCTATTCCAGTGCAATTAGAGCTAATCGCCCAGCTTGTTTCAGTTTGCCACCAGTGATCAATTACAGGAACTTTTAATAAATTCTCAGCCCATTTAATTGTATCTGGATCAGCTCTTTCCCCAGCTAAAAATAATGATTCAAATTTACTTAAATCATATTTAGTAAAAAATTTACCCTTAGGATCTTCTTTTTTAATAGCCCTAAAAGCAGTTGGAGCTGTAAAAAGAGATTTAACTTTATAGTCAGAAATTATTTTCCAAAATATACCAGCATCTGGAGTACCAACTGGTTTACCCTCAAATAATACTGTTGTGCACCCCTTAAACAAAGGAGCGTAGACAATATAAGAGTGACCAACAATCCAACCAATATCACTTGCTGACCACCAGACATCATCGGCATCAATATTATAAATATTTTTCATAGTCCATTTAAGAGCAACTATGTGCCCACCAATATCTCGGACTATTCCTTTGGGGATGCCCGTAGTACCTGACGTGTATAAAATATAAGCAAGTTCATTTGATTTCATCTCTACGCAATCAACTTCTTGAGCGTTAGAAAGTGCTTCACCCCAACAAATTTCTCTTGGAGCATTTAACTTAACTACATGACCAATTCTTTGAAATAAGATCATCTTATCTATTTTATGATTAGCCATTTTAATCGCTGCATCAACCAACGGTTTATATTCAATAGTTTTTCCAGGTTCAAATCCACAGGAAGCAGTCACAAGAATTTTTGCTTTACTATCATCTATTCTGTTAGCCAACTCATTCGATGCAAAACCACCAAAGACAACAGAGTGAATTGCTCCAATTCTTCCACAAGCTAGCATAGCTATAACTGCCTCAGGAATCATGGGCATATAGATTATAACTCGATCTCCTTTATTAACTCCTTGATTTCTTAAAGCTCCTGCAAATTTTGAAACTTTTTCTTTTAATTCTTTGTAAGTGAATTGTTTTTTATTACCAGTTATTGGACTGTCATAAATTAAAGCTAACTTTTCACCCCTACCTTGATCAATATGAACATCCAATGCATTATAACAAGTGTTAGTAACACCATCTTCAAACCATTTATAAAAAGGTGGGTTAGATTTATTTAAAATTTTACTAGGTTTTTTAAACCAAAAAATATCATCTGATACCTCTTTCCAAAAATTTTCAGGATTTTTTATAGAGTTATTGTAAATTTCTTTAAATTTATTGCCCATCTATTTTGATTCTATTTTTACTTATTTTGTTGGTTTTTAAATTATAAATTCTATTTAAATTTAAAAAGTAAGTAAAATCAACTCAAATTAGATGTAAATAAGACTACTATTAACTATTTATATTTGATAATCACTGTCCCAACTTTGGTTCAAGCAATGCTTGTACCTGGTTTATATAAACTAATGTAAAAACTAACTAAAGAGGGAGTTTTTTATGAAAAAACTAAAATTGTTTGCTCTTACAGCTGTAGCCCTAATGGGTATTTCAGGTGTAGCAAACGCAGAAACTGCAATGTTAGCTCAAGATGATTTCGTAGGTATTTCATTTTGGGTGATTTCAATGGGGATGTTAGCAGCAACTGCTTTCTTTTTCTTGGAAGCAGGTAATGTTGCATCAAGTTGGAGAACATCAATAATTGTTGCTGGTTTAGTAACTGGTATTGCCTTTATACATTACATGTATATGAGAGATGTATGGGTATCAACTGGTGACTCACCAACTGTTTACAGATATATTGACTGGTTAATCACTGTACCATTACAAATGGTAGAATTTTATTTAATTCTATCAGCTGTAGGAAAAGCAAATTCTGGAATGTTCTGGAGATTGTTAATTGGTTCAGTTGTAATGCTAGTTGGAGGATATTTAGGAGAAGCAGGTTACATCAATTCTATGCTTGGTTTTATTATCGGTATGGCTGGATGGATCTATATTCTTTATGAAATATTTTCAGGAGAAGCTGGAAAAGCAGCAGCAAAAAGTGGAAACAAAGCTCTTGTAACTGCATTTGGTGCTATGAGAATGATCGTTACAGTAGGTTGGGCAATTTACCCATTAGGTTACGTATTTGGTTACCTAACAGGTGGTGTGGATTCTAACTCACTAAACGTGATTTATAACTTAGCTGACTTCATTAACAAAATTGCATTTGGTCTAGTAATTTGGGCTGCTGCAACGAGTTCAGGTGGAAAAAGAGCTAAGTAGCTTTAAACTCGTTAAATAATTTAAGGGGGCGAGTACGTTTTACGTACTTGCCCTTTTTTTTTATGTCATTATATATCTAGATATATGCCAAAAATTACTTACATAGAAAACAGTGGGAACTCTCAAACAATAGAAGTTGCTAATGGATTAACGGTGATGGAAGGAGCAGTTCAAAATGATATTCCAGGAATTGATGCAGACTGTGGGGGAGGGATGGCTTGTGCTACATGCCATGTTTATGTAAATGAAGAATGGTTTGATAAAATGCCAAAAAAAGAAGATGGAGAAGAGGATATGCTTGATATGGCTTTTGAGCCAAAAAAGAATAGTAGATTAAGCTGTCAAATAATAGTTTCAGATGAATTAGATGGGCTAATAGTTAGCACTCCATCAAAACAAGGTTAAATGATTAAAACAGATACTTTAATAATTGGTGCAGGACCAGTTGGGTTATTTTGCATTCACCAATTAGGAATAATTGGACTAAAATGTGAAGTAGTTGATAATTTAGATAAAATAGGAGGGCAGTGTATTGAGCTTTACCCTGACAAACCTATTTATGATATCCCTGCAGTTCCTGAATGCACAGGAGAAGAATTAACTAATAACTTAATAGAACAAATAAAAGCATTTAAAACAAACTTTCATCTAAATGAAAGAGTAGAAGAAATTAAAAAAGTTGAAAAGAAATGGATAATTAAAACAAATAAAGGAACTGAATTTGAGGCATCAAGCATAATTATTGCAGCAGGAGTGGGTTCTTTTGAGCCAAGAAAATTTCCAACAAAAGAAATTGAAAAATATGAAGGGAAACAAATACTTTATTCAATTAGAGACAAAAAAGTCTTTAAAGATAAAGCTATTACTATTTTTGGTGGAGGAGACTCAGCGTTAGATTGGGCAATTGAATTATCAAATACATCTAAGGTTATATTGGTTCACAGAAGAGACGAATTTAGAGGAATGCAAGCAAGTATTGATAAAGTTAATCAATTAAAAGAAGAAGGTAAAATAAAAGTTTATACTAAATATCAATTAGATTCAGTTAAAGGAAGTGATAAAATTGAAAATATTAATATTAAGCATGATGATAAAACCATAAAAGAAATTAAAACAGATTACGTCCTAGGGTTCTTTGGATTAATCATGAAGCTTGGACCAATTGCTGAGTGGGGTTTAAATTTAGATAAGAAGACTATACCAGTAAACACAGAAAGTTTTGAAACTAACAAAGAAGGTATTTTTGCAATTGGAGATATTTGCTCTTATCCAGGTAAGCTTAAATTAATTCTCTCAGGCTTTCATGAGGGTGCTCTTGCTGCTAGAGGATGCTTTAAGTATGCAAAGCCAGATGAAAAATATAGATTTGAATTCACTACATCTTCAAAAACAGTTAAAGATCGATTAGGTGTTAAAGAGTGATTGAGCTTTTCACTTCGGATACTCCAAATGGAAAAAAAATAACCATATTACTTGAAGAGATAGGTTGTGATTTTAAAGTTGCAGCAGTGGACCTATCCAAAGAAGAGCAATTTAATCCTGATTTTAAAAAAATAAGCCCCTTTAGTAAAATACCTGTAATAGTGGATCACGAAAACAAAGAATCTATATTTGAGTCTGGAGCAATCCTTATGTATTTAGCAGAAAAATATAATAAATTTTATGAAGTTAAAGATCGTAATGTTATAAATCAATGGTTGATGGCACAGATGGGAACTATTGGACCGATGCTTGGACAACACCATCAGTTCCATCATTACAATTCTGGCAAAAGCCAATTTGGAGAAGAAAGATTTTTTAAAATTGCCAAAAGACTTTATGGTGAACTAGATGAAAGATTAGCTTTATCTGAGTTTTTAGCAGGTAAAAAATATACAATCGCAGATATTGCAACATGGCCTTGGATTGCAAGACATGAATGGCATGATATTGGGCTTAAGAATTATAAGAATTTATCCAGATGGTATATCGATATCTCTAAAAGAGAAGCTGTGATAAGGGGATATCAATTTATGAATAAAATTGAGCTTCCTCCTCAACCCTAATCTTGATTTTTTTAACTCATTAATTTGTAGAACGAGCTTAAGATGCCGTTTCCTGATAATTCTATGGCCAATACTATAATTATAATTAATATTATTTTTTTGTTCATTTGATGGATAAATATAATAATAAGATTATCCAAATAAAAGCATAATAATAATAGATATATTTTTTAGCAAAAAGAAATGAAATTGAATTTTGTGTAAGATCTATTTTTTTTTTTTTAATCATCAGCATAAACCTTTTCTTCTTTTTCATGTTTTTCTTGAGCAGCTATACAAAGTTCTGCAACTGGTCTTGCCATTAGTCTTTTTAAACCAATTGGTTCTGCCGTTTCTGCACAAAATCCATATGTACCATTTTTAATTCTTAAAATAGCTTGGTCAATTTTTGAAATAAGTTTTATTTGTCTATTTATTGCTTTCATTTCAACAGTTTTGTCTGTGTATGAACTCGCCTGGTCCACAATGTCAGCAGAAACACTATTATCGTCGTTTGAGCCATTATAAAGAGCTTCATTATTTGCCTTAACTATTTCTTTTTTCCATTCTTGAAGTTTTAATCTGAAAAAAACTTGATGTTTTTCACACATATATTTTTCAGTATCTTTTGGTATGTAAGTTTTTGAAATTTTTATAGGTGCTTTTGCTTTTTTTACAGCACTAGCAGTTTTTTTTACAGTTTTTTTTGTGATTTTTGTCATATTCTAAATTTTGAATGGCAGCAGTATATTCAGCAATTAATTGCTGTCAAGTAAGCTTAATTCATATAAATGTAAGTCTAAGTTAAAATTATAAGACCAAAATGAGCTTTAAAAAAACAAACATACAAAAATTATTTTACATTTTTGTTACATTTCATTTACTTGTTTGGACCTTAGTTCCTTCATTAACAAATAATAACTTACCACTTGATACCATTGAAGCTTTAGCATGGGGAAACAATTTAGACTGGGGTTTTAATAAACATCCCCCTGCTAGCGCTTTTTTTATTGAAATATTTTATAAAATTTTTGCAAACTCAGATTGGGCATATTATCTATTAAGTCAAATTTTTGTTGTTATATCTTTTTTTGTCTTATTTAATTTTTCAGGAAATTTTTTTAAAAATAAAATTTTTGGATTTATGTCTGTTTTACTGCTAGAGGGTATTTATTTCTACAACTACACAACACCAGAATTTAATGTATATATATCAGAGTTACCTTTCTGGGCTTTAACAGTTTATTTTGCTTACAAATCCACAATGGAAGATAATTTTCAAGATTGGGTTCTATTTGGTTTTTTTGGAGCAATAGGATTTCTATCACATTATTTATTTGTTTACCTTTTAATAAGTATATTTTTTTACTTTGTTTACATTTCCTTTAAAGACAAAAAATTTAATTTTAAAAGTTTAATTGCCCTCGAAATCTTTTTAATAATGATACTTCCACATTTGCTGTGGTTAACTGAAAACAATTACATTACCATTTCGTACGGCATGCACAGAACTGGATCAAATTCACTAGATTTAAATTTTATTGACTATTTTATTAACCCATTTTTATATTTATTAAAACAATTTGGAGTATTGATACCTTTTTGGATTATGTTATTTTTTCTCGTTAATAAGTTTAAAATAAAATTTAATTTTAAAGATAGAAATTTTTTATTTTTAATTTTTATAAATTTTGTTCCAATAATTTTAATAGCACTGACTTCTCTTGTGACAGGGTCAAAAATAAAAACAATGTGGATGACTCCTTTTTATTTATTCTTTGGTTTATTTTTTATTTTCTTATTTCAAAAACAAATAAATTTAAAAAAATTAAGAAGTTTTTTTATTTCTTTTTTATTCTTTTTTACTTTATCTCCCATCATCTATGCTAGTGTTTCAATGGTAAATGATAACAAAAGAACAGACTACCCTGGCGAGTTAATTGCTAACAAAGTTCAAGAAAAATGGAGTGAAAAGTATAGCAAACCTATTAACGTTGTGCTTGGCAGTGAATGGGATGCGGGTAATTTATCATACCATCTTAAATCAAGACCTGTTTGGGAAGGATTTGTTACCCAAGATAAGATAAATTCTTTTTCTGTATTTATGTGTATTGATCAAGTTTGTGTTGGAAATAAATGAAAAAAATTAAAATTTTAATTCCTATTTATAATGACTGGCCTTCTGTATTTAAACTTTTAGAAAATATAGACTTACAATTTGATGAAGAAGATACAGATATATCTGTTTTAATTATTAACGATGCTTCTACGGAGGCAAAATCCAATAAAATTTTTGTTCCCAAGAATTTATCTTCAGTTAAAGTTATTAATATGAAGCATAATAGGGGTCATGGAAGATGTAATGCTACCGGTTTAAAATATATTAATGAAAAGGAAGATTTTGATTATGTCATCCCTATGGATGGAGATGGTGAAGACAGGCCTGAAGAATTATTTTTATTAATTGAAAAACTTAAAGATTATCCCAATAAAGTTATTACAGCTGATAGAGTTAAGAGATCTGAGGGTATTATATTTAAATTTTGTTACATGATTCATAAATATTTAACTTTTGTTTTTACAGGTCAATCAATTAAGTTCGGAAATTATACATGTCTTCCAAAATCTATTGTTAATAAAATGACCAATGAGCAAGCTACATGGAGCAGTTTCTCAGGATCATTAGCAAAAATTATTAAAGATAGAATTTCTGTTCCATCGATAAGAGGAAAAAGATATTTTGGTCCATCCAAGATGAGTTTTTTTAACTTAGTAAAACATTCGCTTTCTATTATTGCTGTTTTTAAAACAACATTATTAATTAGGTCTACATTATTTTTAGCTATTTATTTATTTTTGATTATAGGAAATATCTCACTCATTACATTAATACCAGTCGTTGGAGTTATTGTTATGATGATCTCAGTAATCATATTATCTAGAAGAGAGAATATGTCAGAATTTATTAGTTCTTTAGAAAATATTGGGAGTATTGATAAAATTAAATGAAGAAAATTTTATCCAGTTGTGTAGATTGTGGTGAAGATCAGTCCGTACTTACACAGGTTAGCTCTGGACCTGAAATATTATTTCTTTGTAGCGATTGTCACAATCTTAAATACTCAAAAGAAGTGCAAAACGAAATTAAGTATGTTAAAAAAGAAAAAAGCTAAAAAAAGAGAAAATAAAAAAAAATATTTTAGTTATTATGGGCTAGGAAAATTTAACTATTTCATTTTTAAATTTCTTTGTTCTCGGTTTCGTCTTTAACAGCTAAAAATTTATGAATGTATTTATAATTTTATCGATACTTGTAATTGTAATTGGGGTTATTTTATTGTTAGTCAATCCGTCAGTATTATTTAAATTGAACTGGAGCGAAAAAACAGGAAAAGAAAAATTTTTAATGTTTATGTTTTATGGTGTCTTGGTTTATATAATAAATATTATTTTTTGGATTATTAAATAGGTATGTTGGACGGAGTTGTTTTGTTACTTGGTGCCAGCTAATAGTCTTTTCTAAATATTTCTAAACAAACTAAATTCAAATAGCTTTTATTATTGGTAATGAATGAAAGTCAGCAGTATCTATTTTTGAAGAATGATCTCTCCTCATATTCCACTTCTTATTAACCCCAGCACTAGCTAGACTCAGTGTTGATCGGCCATATCTATAATTAGTATTATCAATAGATTTCATTAATGTTTTAATTTTTTCATCTTTTTCAGTAGAAAATAAGTTTTTACTGCCTACAGATTCTGATAGTCCTGATAATTGTATTCCCGCTTTTTGATACCTGTATCCATCTATAAAAATTTGATTTAATGCAACCAATGCAGTTTTAACTATTTCAATACTGTTGTTAGTAGCGATTGGAAAATCTATAGTTTTAGCATTTGAGTAATAAACTCCTTTGTTTTGAAATGGACTTGTCCTAACTGAAACAGTTATTGATTTTGCAATTAAAGATTCAGATCTAATTTTTTCTGAAGCATTTAAACAATAGTTTGCCACAGCTTCTTGTAGTTCTTGTAATTTTTCAACTCTTATACCAAATGACCTTGATACAATACAACTTTTCCTTTTTGAGGTTTTAGTTTCTAATGGGATACAAGGAATACCTCTAAGTTCCAACGCAGTTCGAGAACTTAAAACACTAGAACTTTTTTTAATCCAAGTGTTTGACATATTTTTTAATTGTTTTGCATTGTAAATTCCATTTTGATGATAAAATTTAGTGAGTTGTTTGCCAACTCCCCATACATCATTAATATCTATCTTTTCTAATAATGGATCAATATTTTCAATACCTATTAAGTTTGTCACTCCAGATTGTTTTTTCTTTGCTATATGGTTTGCAATTTTACTTAATGTTTTAGTTTTTGCTATACCAATACTAGTTGGTATACCAGTCCACTGTAAGACAATACTTCTAATTTCTTTTCCAACATCTTCAACTTCATTATCAGGGTAATTACTTAAATCTAAAAAAGCCTCATCAACAGAATATATTTCTAATTCAGGATTAAATCTTTTTAAAGTTCTCATTACTCTTCTAGATAAATCTCCATACAAAGAATAATTTGAAGAAAAAACATAAACTTTATTTCTAAGTATTATATCTTTAGCTTTAAAGTAAGGTTCTCCCATTTTTATACCAAGAGCTTTAGCTTCATTCGATCGTGCAATGATACAACCATCATTATTAGATAAAACGACCACAGGCTCATTTCTAATTTTTGGATTAAATAACCTTTCACAAGAAACATAAAAAGAATTACAGTCTACTAATGCTATCTTCTTAGTACGTTGAATGGATGACATAAGTCACAACTCCCCAGATGAAAACCTCAGATTCATCACTAATAATTATTTTGTCTTCAATATTTTTTGAACCTGATGTTAAAAACTGTCCATCTTTAGATTTAACAAAACTTTTGACAACTAATTCATCGTGAATATTTGCAACCACTGTAGAAAAATTTTTAGGCTTTAAACTTCTATCAATAACCAATAAGTCACCATCATGAATACCGACGTCAATCATAGACTTTCCTTGAACTCTAATAATGAAAGTCGCTGGAACATTTTTGATTAGATGAACGTTAAGATCTACATCTTCTTCAATGTAATCTGTTGCAGGAGAAGGAAAGCCTGCACCCGCTTTATGTAGATAAAAGGGAATAGTTAATTTCATGTTCTGGTTTTGTTCTTATTAATAGAACACTTATACAATACAGTCAATAGGTTGTATTTTGAGTCCGTAACTGAATCAAAGGTGAATCAAAAGGTGAACATTCAAACTGCATTTTGTGGCCTTGTGGATAACTTCAACCAGAGATAGTTTAAACCTCATATTAAAATGAAAAAAATTATAACAATTGCAGTTCTGGGTTTAATTTTAACCTCTAATTCTATGGCTTATGAAGAAGTAAATTATGAGGTAATAAAAAAAAATAAAATTTATGAAATTAGAAAATATTCTGATCGTTTAGCCATTGAAACAGTAATATCAAATCAAGGTAGTAGTTTTAGAAAATTATTTAATTATATCTCTGGTAATAATGAAAGTAATGAAGAAATTAAGATGACAACACCGGTCACTCAGATAGAAAAAAAAGGAAACATGACAATGCAATTTTATTTGCCTACAAAATTTAACAAAGATAATACGCCACGTCCTTCTAATTCAGATGTAAAGATTTTGAATATTAAAGGAGGCTATTATGCAGTTATCGTATATTCAGGAAGAGCTTCTGATAAAAATTTTATTAAACATAAGAGTATTTTAGAAAATGAATTAAGAAAAGAGGGTATATCAATCTTGAGCTCACCTATTAAGGCAACTTATAACAAACCTTTCACTCTTCCTACACTTAGAAGAAATGAAGCAATGTTTGAGATTAATGCAAAAACTAAAGGAGAAATATAAATGAAGAAATTAAAATGCCATTGCGGAGAAGTGGAAGCAGAAATAAACTTACCTGATAGTTTGGAAAAAGTTTTAAAATGTAATTGTTCAATTTGTAAAAGAAAAGGCGCAATTATGTCTATGGTTAAGAACGAAGATTTTAAAATAGTTAAAGGTGAAGATAAATTAAAACTTTATCAGTTCCATTCAAAAATCGCGAAACACTATTTTTGTTCTAATTGTGGAATTTATACACATCACAACCCAAGAGCTAATCCAGCTATGACAGGATTTAATCTTGGATGTGTAGATGAAATAAATACTTTTGAATTAGAAAATGTTAGTGTGAATGATGGTCAAAACCATCCTCTTGATAAAAAATAATTTTTTATGCAAGAAGTTAACAATTGTTTTAGCAAAATAAAAAAAGATTGTTTTAAATTTATCTCATCTCAAGAAACAAAGAAGGATAAATTTAAAAATAAAGATAAGATGATTAAATCTTTTTTAATTCCTGTAAGCTTTTGGATATCAAAAAGAGTTAATAAGAAAAAGACCCTCATAATTGGTTTGGCTGGAGGGCAGGGCTCAGGCAAGACTACCATCTCATCAATTTTAGCTTTGATTCTACAAAAATACTTTAAGTTAAATGTTTTTAAATTTTCAATTGATGACTTTTATAAAACAAGAAAAGATAGAAAATTATTATCCAAAAATAAGCACCCACTATTAATGACTAGAGGAGTTCCAGGAACACATGATATAGATTTGATGCTTAAATTTTTTAAAAAAGTTAAGTCAAAGAACTTTAAAAATCTAGCAATTCCTAAGTTTAATAAAGCAATAGATGATCGTTATAAAAAAGGCTTCTGGTATAAAGTTAAATCTAAACCTGATGTGATAATTTTTGAAGGTTGGTGCGTTGGTGCTAAAGCTCAAAAAGTAAGCCAGCTCAAAAAACCTATTAACTCACTTGAGAAGTTTCACGATCAAAACACCAAATGGAGATCTCATGTTAACAATCAATTAAAAACAAAATATAAGACATTATTTAAACAACTAGATGTATTATTGTATCTAAAAGCTAAAAATTTTAACTTATTAAGACAGTGGAGATTAAAACAAGAGAGGAAGCTTTGGTTGCAGACAAAAAATAAGAAAAACTCAAAGATTATGAGTAGTGGTGATGTAATAAATTTTATGCAAACCTATCAAAGAATTACTCAACAAATGTTTAAAGATGCGTTAAAAAGCTCATCTATAATTATTAATTTAAATAGTAATCATCAAATTGAAAAATTAAAATTTAATAAAAAATGAAAAAAATATTTATAATATTGTTATCTTTGAGTTTATTTAGTCAACCATCCTATGCGGTTACCTTGTCGGAGGCATTATTAGAAGCTTATAAAAATAATCCTGAATTAAATGCTGAAAGAGAAAATATTAAAGTTTCTAAAGAAGATTTAAATATTTCAAAAAGTGAATTTTTGCCATCATTGACGTTATCAAGCTCTAGGAGTGGGGAAAGCACACAAAAACTAACCAATAGATCTGGAGCCAATGTTTCATCAACAGATATTGATCCTAAGACACAATCTATCACCATTGAACAAACGTTGTTCCAAGGTTTTGCAGGAATAGCAACATTTGAAAAAAATAAAATAGGTTTAAATTTAGCTGAAGCTAAACTTTTAAAACGTGAACAAGAAACCATATACAAGGCAATTGAAGCTTATACAGGGTTGGTGTCTACAATGGAAAAACTTGATATTAATAAAAAAAATGTAAAATTATATGAAAATACGGTTGAAACTGCACAAGCAAGATTAGAAAGAAGTCAAATTACTTTATCTGATTTAGCTCAATCAGAATCATCTCTTGCAGGCGCTCAAGCAAAATATATACAGGCAAAAAATGACGACGTTACAGCAAAATTGATTTATGAGAAAGTAATTGGCCCTATTACAAATGTTAATAGTTTAAGCAAAGATTCAGATATTGACTTTAAAATCCCAAATAACTTAAATGAAGCAATTAAAATATCAAAAAAAAACAATCCGGATCTAATTATTGCTAGGCTAGAATACGAACAGTCAGAAAAAGATGTTAAAATAGCAGCGGCAGATTTTTCTCCATCTGCAACACTATCATTAAAATCATCAAAGACTGATGATTTAAGTTCAAGCTATGATGAACAAGATAAAGAAACAGTTACAGCAACTATTATATGGCCTCTTTTTAAAGGTGGAAAAAATATAGCCTTATTAAAGAAGAGCAAAAATAAAAAAAATATAAAAAAATTCTTATTTGATAATGCAATTAAATCTAATGATACAAATGTTGCAAGCGCATGGTCTAGTTTGCAATCATCAAAAAGTTTATTAAACTCAGTTAAACTTCAAGTCCAAGCAGCCGAAATTGCAAATGAAGGAATTACCGAAGAATATGAATCTGGGTTAGGAAGATCTACATTGGATGTTATGCAGTCTAATTCTATTCTGCTGAATTCTAAAATAAGCCTAGCAAATTCTGAAAGAAATTATTTACTATCTCAATTTAGCTTACTCCAATCGGTAGGACTTTTAAAAATTGACTACCTAAAACTTCAATAATAAAGCCTTTTTTTTAATAAAAATTATAACTATTGAAAAAAAGAACAAAATGTGTACATTTAACAGATGATTCGAACACTAATTATTTTAACAAAAGGAAAAAAATGACTAAAAATAGCCTAAAAGTAGTTAAATCTACAAAAGCACAACAGGCAGAAGGCAGCGAAAAAAACAAAGCTTTAGAGGCAGCAATCAGCCAAATAACAGATAATTTTGGAAAAGGCTCGGTTATGAAGCTTGGCCAAAGAAGAGCAATGGATATTGAATCGGTATCAACAGGCTCATTAAGTTTAGATGTAGCACTTGGAATAGGTGGCTTACCCAAAGGAAGAGTTGTTGAAATTTACGGTCCAGAATCGTCTGGAAAAACAACTTTAGCCCTACAAGTACTAGCTGAAGCTCAGAAAACAGGTGGAATATGTGCATTTATAGATGCGGAACATGCTCTAGATCCAGTTTATGCAAAAAAGCTTGGTGTAAATACTGAAGAATTATTAATTTCACAACCAGATACGGGTGAACAAGCATTAGAAATTGCCGATACATTAATTAAGTCAGGATCTATTTCTGTAATAGTTGTTGATTCAGTAGCAGCATTAACCCCTAGAGCAGAAATTGAAGGAGAAATGGGAGACCACCACGTAGGACTTCAATCAAGGTTAATGAGTCAGGCTTTAAGAAAGCTAACAGGCTCAATTTCGAGCACAAATACTATGATGATTTTTATTAATCAAATTAGAATGAAAATTGGAGTTATGTTTGGAAGTCCAGAGACTACTTCAGGTGGAAATGCACTTAAGTTTTATTCATCTGTAAGAATGGATATTAGACGAATTGGTGCCATCAAAAATGGAGACGAAATTATTGGTAATTCAACAAGAGTTAAAGTTGTTAAAAATAAAGTAGCACCCCCATTTAAAGTCGTTGAATTTGATCTTATGTATGGAAAAGGTATTAGTAAAGTAGGTGAATTAGTTGACCTTGGAGCAAAAGCCGATATTGTCGAAAAAGCTGGTGCCTGGTATGCTTATAAAGGTGAAAAGATTGGCCAAGGTAGAGAAAATGCTAAAATTTACTTAGAGCAAAACCCCAAGATTGCCGCAGAGATAGAAATGGCAATAAGAGAAAAAGCTGGAGTAATAGCAAAAAAAATTGAAGGAAATCCACTTGATCCAGAAAAAGCTGCAAAAGATCAAATAGAAGACCTCAAGGTGGAAACTAAGATAGAGGAAACTCCACCTAAAAAGAATTAGTTAAAGTCATCTTTAATTATTAAAAGGCGCTTAATTTAAGCGCCTTTTTTCCCTTACTATCTTTAGGAATACCAACGCTTATTCAATGACACTTGCACCAGAAACTTGTTTTATCTCTTTTGTTGCTAGTATGTTGCTAGTTGTCCCACATAATCCTATAGGGTGAAGGCTTTTTGTTTTATATTTTTTAAAATTAAGGCTTAATTTGTTTATAGGAACCACTAGATCCTGGAGTAATTTTTTTGTAACCAGCGCTAGTATTAGCTGTGATTTGTTTATAGCAAGCATTAGAATTAGCAGTGATTGTTTTATAGCCAGCACTATTGTTAGCAGTGATTCTTGTATAGGTCGTTGAGCCAGAAACTTTTATTGGCGTCCAAGTTGTTCCAATTGTATGAGTTGCTATTTTTTTTGATGAACTAATATAACTACTTATTGAATAATTTCCTTTAGACGGTGTTGAAATTGAGACTGTACCTTGATTACAAGGATTTGAGTTTATTAATGATGATCCATAGGGGTTTTTAATTTTTAATGTACCTGTAATATAACTTCCAATTAAATTTGCTGAAGGTGCATTACTATTACTGCAACTATGACTATTAAAGATTAATTTACTGCTATCTAATTCACAGTTCATAAATTCTAGTACTAAAGCTTTATTGATATTTTTGAAATTTGACTCTGCAACCTTTTCTTTGGCACTCGCTGTATACCCATTATAAGCAACCACTCCTACAGCAGCTAAAATACCAATGATGGCGACAACCACCAAGAGTTCTATTAGAGTGAAGGCTTTGCGATTGCTATTAACAAGTAACACCATAATCTGACATAGCTATTTGATTTGTTAATTTTTCATTTTTATCATTCCACACAGTATCTATTTGAATTACTGGTTTTGAATTTATACATTCATTATGAAACTCAACTGATCCCAAAGTTCCCCTTGGACCCCAATTAACTGCTCCATATATAGGATCATTAAATGGATGAGTTTTAATTACACAACGTAAATGTGTCATAAATTTCATTGATACTTGATCTAATGAACTGGGTGTCATTTTTTTGTTAACTTTACTATCACACCCGTTATTTTCGTACATCCCTTCAAAATAACCATCATTTAAATTAGACTTTAACATAGTCATAGTTACAAATTTAACTACTAGTCTGTGATTACTTTTTGTTGCATTTTGTTTTGCACTCTTTGTATACCCATTATAAGCAACTACCCCTACTGCAGCGAGGATACCTATGATGGCTACTACGACTAAGAGTTCTATTAGGGTGAAGGCTTTATTCATAGGAAACATTATCCTCAAGATAAACTATAGATCCATTTTTATACCTTAAATTACTACATACTTTAATTTGATTTGTGCTTACTTTAAAAACACTCAAATAACCTAATTGATCTGGATTACTTGGGCAAGCAGACATATATCCTGGTGGTGAACAATTTGTTACGTTTAATCTACACCATGACGGATTAGGAGTGCCATAGGGACTGGATAATTTAAGTCCATAAATGGTTTGATTCATATATCCAATAAAATTTTCTATCGAAACCGGACAGCTCATAGTTTTTATTGTACCATTAACGTTAGTATATTCGATATCTCCTCCTATACTGCATTGAATTCCTTTAGCACCAATCATTTTAGTAATCATTTTATGATTTGCTTTTGTTGCCGATACTTTCGCAGCACCTGTATACCCATTATAAGCAACCACACCCACTGCAGCTAGAATACCGATGATAGCTACAACGACTAAAAGTTCTATTAGGGTGAAGGCTTTACAATTTTTATCTCTCATTAAAATTTTAATCAGTTGTAAGAGTGTCTAGTTTTCTGTTCGAAGCATCACATCCATCAGCCCAACAACTTCTTAAACTTACTGTATTACCTGAACTAGTAACTATACTCTTACCCTTTTCAAAATAACCTGCTCTGCCAGTAACTTCCCAAATGGTAAAATCTTTAGTATTCCAAGGATTTTTAAAAGCAATAGCGTTGTATGCTCCATTTCTAGCAGTTCCAGCTCTCCAAGCTGCAGAGGAGCCACATGAATTACCAATCTTGCCACCATATTTACTAATCGGGAAAAAATGAGTTTCTCCTAACTGACATTTCATCAGCTCAGCAGCTATTATCTTTACAGTACTAGCATGAATATGCTGCATTGTTTTCTTCTTAGCTGCCTCCGTATACCCATTATAAGCAACAACCCCTACAGCAGCAAGAATACCGATGATGGCTACAACGACTAGGAGTTCTATTAGGGTGAAGGCTTTTCTATTCATATTTAAAATTCACAGAGATTAAACTCTGCGTATAAATAATCATCAGAACCATCTTTTTTTCCTATATTTGCATAAACACAAGATGTATTGCCACCACCCATACTACAAAAATTATTCTTATTATTTGCATAGCTAAATTTTATTTGACCTTTCGCAGGTTTTTTTGGTGGACAATTTGCAAAACCGTCACTTAATTGACTCCACTCTATTGCTTTA
>CAJQTA010000036.1 GCA_905618895.1 uncultured Candidatus Pelagibacter sp. | reverse complement strand
TTTTATGCCCACCATATTTATCTGCCATTGCCCCAAATATAGGTCCTGTTAATCCCCACATCAACATTTGAATACCAATTGCTAAACCGGAACTGGTGATTGAAATATTTAAGTCATTTTTAAAATCCATGAAAAATAGACCAAACGTTTGCCTAACACCAAGTGAGATTAAAACAACAACACAAGCTGCAATCAGGGTTAATAAAGCAGTTTTATTTGTTATGAATTTTTCTGAACTCATTTTATGTGTTTCAAAGATGTTCTTAAATCATCAATCAAATCTTTAGGATCTTCTAAGCCTATATGTAACCTTACTAAATGTTCATCTTTAGTTAAATTTAAATATTTTCTATTTCCTTGTTCTCTCGACTCTTGATGTAAAGCAAGACTTTCAAAGCCTCCCCAACTATAACCATATCCAAATAACTTAAGTGAATTTACAAACTTAATGACTGAGTTTTTATTTTTTGATTTTATTCTCAGACCCATTAAACCAGATGCACCTGAATAATATTTTTTCCACATTCTAAAATTTAGTGAATCTTTTTTGTATGGATATAAAAGTTTTATATTTTTATATTTGGATAAAAAACCTGCAACTTTTTTTGCATTTTGCTCATGTTTATCTAATCGAACATCTAAAGTTCTCAAACCTCTTGTAATTAGATAGGCATCATCTGGACTCAACCTTAAACCCGTGACCTTATCTGTTGCTTGAACTTGTTTAAAAACTTTCTTATTAACGGCTAAACTTCCACCCATTACATCAGAGTGACCTGAATAATATTTTGTGGCTGAAACAATTGACATATCAAAACCTAACTTCATTGGTTTTAAGAAATATGGTGTACCCCATGTATTGTCTATAGCTGTTAATAATTTATGCTTTTTTGCTATTGATACAATTTTACCTAAATCTTGAAATTCAAAAGAATTACTACCAGGATTTTCAACAAAAATTAATTTTGATTTTTTATTTATTTTTTTTTCTAAAGTTTTTAAGTCATGAGGATTATAAAAAATTGTTTTGATATTAAATTCTTTAAGAAAATCTTGAGTTAATAAACGCGTTGGGTTGTAAACTGGATCCACAACAAATATTTCGTCCCCAGGCCTAACAACACTAAAAATTGCTAAAAAAACTGATCCAAAACCTGTTGGTGTTAAAAAAACGTGATGACATTCTTCCATTTGGGTTAAAATTTTTTGAAGAACGTGCGTGGTGGAAGTTCCTTGTCTGCCATAATCAAAATGGCCACCTGTAGGATCTTTTTTTGCTTTATTTTGTGTTTTTCTAATATCTTGCATAGATTTAAAGATAATAGTAGAAGCACGAACCACTGGCGGATTAACTGACTGATTATGGTAATCTTTTGCAGTATGTTTAAGAAAGGTTTTGAGAGATTTTACCATAAAAAATTTGATAAGTTTCTATGAGAATGCTATATCCCTGCCATTACGTCAATAAAATTATAAAATAGGAAAATATGGGTTACCCAAAAAAACATAGAGGAAGAAGAAAACAGGGCTCTAAAAAAAGAAGAGCAAAAAGAAAAAATAAGAAAAAATAATCTCTTTTAAAATTCAAAAAATGATCTTGAGTAAAACAATAGCTAAACTAAAGATAAATTCATTTTTATTATTTTTAATCCCAACAATTGCAATACTTGGTTCATTATTAATTCACAATATTTTGGTTAGTTCTAATGTTCAAGTAGGGGGTAAATATTCATTCCTTACTGACATTCCTGGTAACGAACATATTATGAATTGCTCAGAAGATAATAATTACTGTACAGGAAAGTCTACGGATTATTTAAATGAGTCAAGTACTAATATTGATGAATGTTTTATCTATAAAGTAAAAGAAATACGTTCAATCAATGGAAATGAAAATTATTTACAAAGCGATATATACAATTTAGTTAATAGTAAATGGTCTATAAAAAAAAAGTATATTAATGAAAAAATTCAATTAAAAAAACGTGTAAGCGATCAAAAAAATAAGACATGCATAAAAAATCATACTACCAAATATTTTTTTTATAAATATTTTCCGCCTTATTCATTTCTTCTTAATGAGAAACAAAAAGACCTAACTCTTGGATCATCATTTGTAGTAAACCCTTTTTTATATGGAGAGGTTTCAATTAGTAACCTTGTTAAAAGATATCCTATAAATATTTTTTTTAAATCTTTATTATACATAGGTGTAATCTTAATGATTATGTATTGGTATGGTTATAACAAAATTTTTAAGCAAATTTTAAATAATGATAAAAATATTTTTCTTTTTTTTGGTGTTGGCTCAGCCTTATGTTTATTTATACATATTTACTTTTTAGGAACTACATCAAACAACGAAATCTTAAAAGATTTTAGAAGAATCGTAATCGTATTGTTTATTTTATTTGAAGTTTTTGCTCAATCACTTTTGGCTTACAAGCTCTACATTAACAAAAATGTTTTTTTAAAATATTGTTTTAATTTATTTGTGTTAACAAAAGTAATTTTTGTATCCATTGTTTTGATTTTTACTACAACTGTATTGATAATGTTATCTATTTTTAATTTTCCTAATAACATTGAATATATACTTGAGTGGAATTATTTTATTATACTACTGGTATTTTACCTACTCTCTGGATTAATGTGGAAAAAAATTAATTAATTTTTAATCCAACCTCCACCAAGAACTTTATAACCTTTATCATTTTTAGAATAAAATACACATGCTTGTCCTGGTGCAATCCCCAGTTCTTCTTCTAGTAAGTCTACATTTGCAAATTGATTATCTATATTAATTTTAGCTTTTATAAGTTTTCCAGTTGATCTCACTTTTACAAATAATTCATTATTAAAATCATTTTTGTCGTTTGTTATGATATTTAAATCTTTTAAATTAATTTTAGTTTTAATTAAATGTTCTCTACTACCAACAATTATTTCATTTGTTTCAGCCAGAATTTTAATTACGTAAAGAGGATTTTTGTCTGAAATCTTAATTCCTTTTCGTTGTCCTATTGTATAATTAATAATTCCGTCGTGTACCCCTATTACCTTTCCTTCTATATTTTTTATATTTCCTTTATTAAAAGAATTAGGTCTAAATTTTTCTATAACTGATGCGTAATCTCCATTTGGAACAAAACAAATATCTTGACTATCTGGCTTGTCAGCAACGTTAAGCTCAAGTTCTCTTGCAATATTTCTTGTTTCATCTTTTAATAAATTGCCTAGAGGAAATCTTAAGAAATTAAGCTGTTCTTTAGTGGTGTTAAATAAAAAATAACTTTGGTCTCTGTTTAAATCTATACCTCTATACATTTCAGTATTATTTCCTTCAGTAATGCTTTTAACGTAGTGACCGGTAACTAAAGCGTCAGCATTTAAATTTTTCGCTTCTTGAAATAAATCAGTAAATTTGACTGTCTGATTGCACTGGACGCATGGTATCGGCGTTTCTCCATTTAAATAACTATCTATAAAGTTGTTAATAACACCATCTTTAAATTTATCTTGATAGTAAAGAATCTTGTGTTCTATCTTTAATTTATCAGCAACTCTTTTTGCATCCATAATATCCTGGCCTGCACAACATTGTTTAGATTTAGCTGTTTGCTTAGTATCGTTATAAAGTTTAAGCGTAATACCAATAACCTTAAAACCTTCCTTTTTCATCATAGCTGCTACAGTAGAGGAATCTACCCCACCAGACATGGCTACCACAACTAAAGTATCTTTTGGATCTTTATCAATTCCAATTGAATTAAATTTTGTCATATTTAATGATATTTATTCTTATATTTAATATAAGTAAATCAAATGATTTTAGATTATGAGCCAGGTGACAAGGTCACCAATCCAAACAATAAAGAATGGGGTATAGGGCAGGTTCAGTCAATAATTAATGGTAAAGTTACAATTAATTTTGAAAATGTTGGAAAAAAAGTAATAAATTCAGAAAATATTAAAATAGAAAAAATAAATAGATGAACATTGAAGAAGCAAAAAAAATTACCCTTTCGTTAATTGAAACCTTTAATGATGCCGGACGAGTTGCTTTAGATTTGAGAAAAGCGGGATTGATAAAAGAGATTAAAGATGACAATACTCCTGTAACTAACGGTGATATTGAGGTTAATAAAATATTAACAAAAAAAATTTCTGAAGTAACTCCGAATATTACAATTGTCTCAGAAGAAAATTTAGCCCATAAAAATGATCAAAATTTAAAAGATTTTTGGTTAATAGATCCTATTGATGGAACAAAAGATTATATAAATAATAGA
The DNA here is from genome assembly GCA_905618895.1 of uncultured Candidatus Pelagibacter sp. GTDB lineage: Bacteria > Pseudomonadota > Alphaproteobacteria > Pelagibacterales > Pelagibacteraceae > Pelagibacter. Next base: position 9,692 of record CAJQTA010000036.1, on the reverse strand, counting down.
GATGAATTCACATTAAATGCAGCTCTAATAATAAATAAAAAACCTGCTATAGGGATTATTACTGCGCCAGGAAAAAAAAGAATTTTTTATTCTTATGCAATGTCAAATAGTTATGAGTTAATTAATAATCAAGAAATAGAATTAATTAATAAAAAAAAAAAACATAAAGAAATAAAAGCAGTCAGCTATTCTAATGAATTAAAAGCAGAGATTTTAGAAATACACAAAAAATATCAGGTTGTATCTTATCAAAAAATGAAAAGTTCATTAAAATTTTGTGTGGTAGCAGCTGGAGAGTTTGATCTGTATGCTGCAGAACCAAGAGCATGTGAATGGGATATTGCAGCTGGACATGCTATAGTAGTCCATGCTGGTGGAAAAATTAAAGATTTTAATGGTAATGAAATTATTTACGGGAAAAAAGAATTCAAAAATACAAGTATAATTTTAAAAAATAAGAATATTATCTAATGGATGAAACACTAAGAGTAATACTTATTATAATAGTTTCTGTTTCAATATTTGGTTTATTGCTTTTTATTTTTGTTAGAAACTATGTAAGAGATAAAATTAATTATTTAACTAAAGAGGAAAAAAAAAAACTAAAGTAATTTAATAATCTTTGTGTATTCATCTTTGTCAATATCCATTATTCTTTTTGATGTTCCAAAATCAAATCCATTTCTTGCAATAAGAGAAATATCTTTTTTATAAAATAATGGTCTATTATCCTCTGGTCTTGCGGGTCCTATCCTTTTTTTTTTACAAACTTTGATCCCAGAGAAAAAATCTTGATCAGAGTTATCTTCTTTAATTTTATCAATCGTTTCTTTAATATAATTATTATCAATTCCTTTGCCCATCAGATAGTATCTAATTTTATTTATAGAGCTCCCTTTTTGAATTAAGCTTCTTGATTTACTTTCAGAATAAAATTTATCACTGATGAACTTGCTTTTTACAAGATCTAATAAAACAATATCAATTAAGTCAGTAATATCTTGTTTTTTGATATTAGGAACATTTGCCTTAAGGTATTTTTTTAAAAGATAGGTTCGTAATTGTTGTTTTGAAGGTGCGTATTTTTCAATATAGGCAAAAGAAAAATTTCTCATTTCTTCAATGGTTACTTCTAAAGTTTTTTTTCTGTTTCTCATGGGAATCATGGTATCTTGTAATATAATACACTAAAAAATGATCACGCAAATTTATACATTCTTTACACTTGAAATGATTTACTTATGGTTAAATCTGGGTATTTTACCTTTTTGGTTTGTATTGATTTTCTTTCCACAGTCACGGATATGTAAGGTATTTATCACTTCAGTCTTTCCATTATTCATTTTAAGTTTAGCTTATTCTTACCTGCTCTACATTGCCTACATGAATAATTATGATTTCTTACAAAATTTTACGCTCTATTTTGGATTAAATGAGATTTCTTACTTGTTTGAAAATCAATCCTTTTTGATTGTATTCTGGGTTCATTTTTTGGCTATAAATTTATTTTGTGGCGGCTGGATGGTAAATGACTCTCAAATGTTTCGAATGAAAAAATTTCTTGTGGCATTGCCACTTATAATTACTTATTTAATCGGTCCAATTGGAATAGTTATATATTGGATAATAAGAACATTTTATGCAAAAAGAATTAGTTTGTACGATTAAATTAAACTATTTTAAAATTACTTTTTTTTATTGCGCTAAAACCACCATCAATATGAGAAACATTGTCAAAACCCATGTCTTGTAAAGATTTGGCTGCGAGAGCAGACCTTAGACCTCCCGCACAAAATAAAACCATTTCTTTATTTACATCAAGTTTACCATCTTTAAAATAAACACTTTCAGGATCTACCCAAAATTCAAGCATACCTCGAGGAATGTGCAGAGAATTTTCAACTTTTCCTTCATTTTCTAATTCTCTAATATCTCTAATATCGATTAAGTTAGATTTTCCTTCATTAGACAACTTTAAAGCCTCTTCTGGACTAATTGTTTTAATTTCTTTTAATGCTTCTGAAACAAGTGTTTGTGATGATTTAATAGTCATAATATTGTAAAATTTAATTATAAACAATTATATGAAAAAAAACATTATAAAAAAAATATTTATCAAACTTTCTAAATTTCTTGGTTACGAACTAATAGATCAGTGTGATTTTTCATCTCCCACTCTTAATAAAAGTTTAAACGATGACCTTTCAATAATAAATAAAAAATCTATAGTTTTACCATTAGGAGATGTAAGTATTACTAAAAAAGTTGACTCTGTACTTATTGTATTTAGAACTAATACCGATGTCGAGATATGGGATCAAAATAAAAAAAGATTATTTGAAAAACCTAAAATTGAATATTCTTTAAGAGCTTTAAAATCACTTATACGATCAGTTAATTTTTCTAAAACAAAATACCCAAATGTTGCATTCAAGGCCATAATTGTTGATGATAAATCTAAAGAAGAAAATTTAAATAAAATTAAAAAACTAATAGATGGCAGTGGTTTGGATGTAAATATTACCTCTTTAAACCATGAAAAATATAAAGATACGATCAAACTACAAAAAAATGATCAAACCTTTTCAAATTTAACTAGTCTACTTCAATCTTTTGAGCTTGGAAAAGAGCATGGTAAAGATTTAGTTTTCTTTGTTGAAGATGATTATTTACACTTTGAACCTATGATGGAAGAAATGATTGCATCATTCGAAAGAATAGCTTCACAAGTTAATAAAGATATTTTTATGTGTCCTGCTGATTATCCATACCTATATATGAATAATGAAAAAACAAATATTCTAATTGGAAATAAAAGACATTGGAGAACAATCAATCAAACTCTATGTACGTTCATGACGACAAAAGCTTTATTAGACAAATATTGGGATAATTTTTATAATACCTGTTTAGATAGAAGTGACCCTTTCGAAAAACATTTAAATGAAATTTATACAAAAGAATTTTGTATCTCACCTTTAAAAAGTCTTTCTTTGCATTTAACCAATGTAAATTCTAGTTATGGATTATCTCCATTTATAAATTACAAAAAACTTTGGGATGAAAATGAATTATAATGAAAAAAACTTTTATTGTTTTTCTCTTAATAGTTTTTTCAACACCAATTAATTCTCAAGAAGAATTAATCAATTTAATTAAAGATGGTGATAAACTAATTTTTATTAGACATGCTTACGCTCCTGGAAGCGGAGACCCAATTAATTTTGATTTAAATGATTGTTCTACACAAAGAAATTTAAACAAAGAAGGTATTAATCAATCAAAAAAAATAGGTCAGTTTTTTTCTAAAAATAAAATTCAAATAGATAGAGTTTTGTCAAGCGAATGGTGCAGATGTAAAGATACAGCAAAATTTGCTTTCAATAAATATACCACTTTTAATGCACTTAATTCATTTTATGATTCAAGGTTTGAAAAAAATAAAGATAAACAGGTTATGGATCTAAAAAAATATATTCTTGATTTGAATAGTAAAAAAAATATAATTTTAATAACTCATTTTGTTGTTATTTCAGAAATTCTAAATATTAGTGCAAGTTCAGGAGAAATTATAGTTTCAGATAGGGAGTTTAATATTCTTGGACGCTATAAATAAGGCCCCAATTAAGGGGCCTTTTTAAACTGTTAGTGTACTATTTATTAAATACTTCTTTAAGTGCTTTAGCTGGTAAAAACTTAACTTTTTGAGAAGCGCCAATTTGGATTTGCTCACCTGTTCTTGGGTTTCTTCCTACTCTAGCTTTTCTTTTAGCTACTTTATAAGTACCAAAACCTGCAATTTTCACTGAATCATCACCTTTTAAGGCGTCAAGAATAGTGTTGGTAATAGTATCAAATGTACGCTCTGCATCTGCTTTACTTAGGTTTAAGGAACCTGAAAGTTTAGCCATTAGTTGTTTTTTATTCATTTTTTGCTCCGGTTTTAATGGTTTTTTTAACTATATTTTACATAAAAGCCTATAAATCAAGACTTTTATTAGTGTTTCTATGATTAATTAACACTGTATATTGTATTTTATTAAATTAGTGTTGATTTTAAAGGGTTTTTAAGAATTTAAATTTTATAAATATTAAAATAGACCAAGGTCTTTGAGGTCATTAAAGGTTGTAAAAAACATTAAAGATAGCAACAAAAACATTCCGATTCGAAAAAAACCTTCTTGTACTTTTTGGCTTAATGGATGGCCTAATATTTTTTCGAAGCCATAAAACATTAAGTGACCACCATCTAACATTGGTATTGGAAACAAGTTAATAAGGCCTAAGCTAATAGAAATATAAGCCATCATACTCAAAAAAGGTAAAATTCCAAATTCAGCAACTTGCCCTGTAATTTTTGCAATTCGAATAGGTCCACCTAATTGAGAGCTATCACCCGTACCTTTAAGCATACTTCCTAAATACTTTAAAGAAGATGCGCTCACATAATACACCTCACCTATTGCATAATAAATAGCTTTAGCAGGTCCTAATTTTACATGATTAATTTCATTATTATAAGCACCTAATTTAATACCAACCATTCGTTTATTTATTTTATTTCCTAAATTATCCTCACTAGCAACTATATCTGGCTTTACCTTGTAGGTAAGGTTTTGATTTGATCTTGAAACTGTAAAATCAACAAATTCATCAGTTGACATCATTATAAACTTTGAAACTTCCATGATACTTTTAACTTTGTTGCCATCAATCGAAACTATTATATCATTATTTTTAAGTCCAGCTTCCATGGCTGGGCTATCTTTCTGTACTTCATTAATAACAGCTGAAGTAAAATCCTTACCTACAAATGTATAGATAGAAAAAAATATTATTATTGCTAATAAAAAATTTGCTAATGGACCAGCTACAACTATTAAGGCTCTTTGATATAATGGTTTAAGGACAAATAATTTATCTTGGTCTTCTTTACTATATTTGTTAATTATTTTTTCTTGATCAGCTTGACTAAAAACATTTCTGTCTCCAAAGAATTTAACATATCCACCCAAAGGTATCATACATATTTTCCAACGAGTTCCAGATTTATCATTCCAACCAAATATTTCTTTACCGAATCCAATTGAAAAATCAGTAATACCTACACCATATCTTTTGGCAAAATAATAGTGTCCAAATTCATGGATAAATACAACAACAACTATTAAAACTATAAAAGGTAATATAAAAGATAACATAACTATATAATAATACTTTTTATTGGTAATTTTCTATATTAAAATAATTAATTTTTGATATTATATCCTTTTTTCAATAATATTGAAACAGAGATCACACAAATCATTAAAAATAAGATCATGGATCCCACACTTATCCAAATATTGAAATCTGATATTCCATAAAATGAAAATCTTAATCCATCAATTAAATAAACTACTGGATTAAAATAACTCACAGTTTGCCAGAAAGGAGGCAACATATCTAAAGAGTACAAACTTCCACCCAAAAATACCATTGGTGTAATAACTAGAGAAGGAACAATAGACATTTGCTCAAAGTTTGAACTAAGGACCCCAATCAAAAATCCAAATAAAGCGAACGTAAAAGAAACTAGTATTAATAGAAATATCATTAGTACTGGATATTTAACTGTCACATCCACAAAAAATGAGGCAGTTAAGTAAATTACAACACCAACAATTAATGTTTTAGTTGCTCCTGCCCCAACAAAAGCCAGAACAATTTCAAGTGATGAAATGGGTGCTGCTAAAATTTCATTAATAGTTCCATTAAATTTAGGAAAAAATATTCCAAAGGAAGTATTACTTATTGCTTGAGTTAATAAAGTAAGCATCAATAACCCTGGAACTATATACGAACCATAGCTGACACCATCTATTTTTTGAATATAACTTCCAATTACTGAACCAAAAACAACAAAATATAACGATGTAGATATTACAGGTGAAATAAGAGATTGACCTAAAGTTCTTCTAAATCTATTCATCTCATGAAGGTATATAGCTTTAAATCCATAATAATTAATTTTCATTACTCTCCTTAACTAAATTAACAAAAATTTTTTCTAATGAACTTTGTTCTGTTATCAGATCTTTTAATCTTAATCCTGCATCTTTTAAACCTTGCAATAAATCAGTAATACCTGTTTTTTTAGCTTGTACATTATAAGTATAGATTAATGACATTCTGTTTTCTCCAACTTCTAAGTTATATTTAGATAATTCTTCTGGAATTTTTATAATCACATCCTGTAGTTCAACTGTTAATTTTTTATGACCCATTTTCTTAATTAATTCTTTTTTATCCTCTACTACAATAATTTCACCTTGATTAATTACCGCTACTCGATCAGCAATAGCTTCTGCTTCTTCAATATAGTGAGTGGTTAAAATAATAGTAACACCTGTTTTTCTTAATTCTTCAACCACTAGCCACATGTCTCTTCTAAGCTCAACATCAACACCTGCTGTGGGTTCGTCAAGAAATAATATTTTTGGCTCATGAGATAAGGCCTTAGCTATTAAAACCCTTCTCTTCATTCCACCAGACAATTGTCTCAATCTTTGATCTTTTTTATCCCACAAACTTAAGTCTTTTAAAATTTTTTCAATATGTTCTGGCTTAGGGGATTTGCCATAAAGTCCTCTCGAATAGGACACGGTATCAAAAACTGTTTCAAATGATTCCAAGTTTAATTCTTGGGGAACCATTCCAATTCTTGATCTTGTTTCGCGGTAATTTTCTATAATATCAAACTGATCAATAGTTACAGTTCCTGAAGATGGTTTAACAATTCCACAAATTATACTAATTAGTGTTGTCTTCCCCGCTCCATTTGGCCCAAGCATCGCAAGAATTTCACCTTGCTTAACTTTAAGGTTAATTTTTTTAAGAGCATCAAACCCATTGTCATAAACTTTTGATAAATTGCTAATTGATATAAAATTTTCTGACATATGATGGATAATATATAGTCATTAAAATTCCTATTACAATTTTTTAAAACTGCACATCAAACTTAAAATTACAGAAAGTTATCTTTCGTCGTTAAAGCTATTTTTTAAATTCTTTGTATAATAAACTACCTTAATTTCCAAATAGCTACTGGTATGAAGGTGGCTATCATGAAAGATAAGAATAATAATGATTGCGATACAAAAGCTGGAAATAATTCTATTGGTAAAATAATTCCAACTAACAAACTTTTCGAAAAATCTGGCGCAGGAAATAAAAGAAAACCCCCAATCAACCCTACAATTATCGATATATATGCAGTTTTTTCATTCATCTTTTTATTGTAAAAACTATAAAAAACAGTCATCACAAATGCACAACAAAATAAATCTGCAAGTAAGAATAAGTATAAAATACTAAATCCTTTTGAAGCAATGATAAAAGCGATAATTGAAAGGCCAATAATAAAATATTTAGAAATTTTTAAATAATCTGCTTTATTATTAAAGTTAAAAGTTGCTCGACCATCAACTACAATTAGGCTTGAAATCGCATTAACTAAAGTATCAACAGTACTGATGGTTAATGACAAACCCAGAATCACTATTATAATTGATAAAAATTCAGTTTGGCCTCTTAATAACAGTGAGAAAAAACCAAGATCAGGTCTAACATTTGAGTCTACAGACACAGCAACTAATCCACTAAAACCCATAAATAAAACAATGGGTATGATCAAAATAAATGCAAAAATCAAACTTTTTTTTAGTGTATCGTTATTTTTTGCAGCATAGACCCTTTGCCAATTTCCTTGATGAAAGAGGTTCGTGGCAGCTACGGCAATAAAGAAAGTTAAACCTGCTGTATAATTGGGAATATAATTTCCACTTAATAAGTGTGGATTTTTTTCCTTAATAAAAGAAAATGAAAACTGATCGCCTGTAAAAGACGTTAAATAAATAACTGAAATTAAAAATAAAATTAAAATTACAATCATTTGAATAGTGTCAGTAAATATTGAAACTCTTAATCCTCCATAAAGAGTATAAGCTAAAGTTGCTACAAGAACAATTAAAGCTGTAATCCATAATTCAGTTCCTGAAATATAGTTAATCAACATTGCTACTGCTGTCACTTCGGCACACAAGAAAACAAACATATAAAAAATTGTCATAAGTAAAATTAATTTAAATAAACTTTTACCAAATCGTTTTCTTAAAAACTCAATCAATGTTGAGCCTTGAGGAAATTCATTTCTTATCCTTTTTCCCAAGAAAATTAAAAAAATCATTGGAAAGGCTGTTCCTAATGCATAACCAATAACCGCTCCTATTCCTCCCCACGTAGCAGCAGAAGCTGGGCCAAATAAAATCCACGCACCTAGTGCTGATGCTACTAGACTAGAGCTTAATGAAAAAAATCCTATATTTCTATTAGCTGTTAGATAGTTATTTACTCCTTGATACTTTTTAGAATAAACCAATCCAATTAATGTAAATATTAAGCTTATTATTACTACTATTGTTAGTGATGTTGGTTGACTTATGTAGTTTATTTTATCCATTGTTCTCCCTTTCTGAATTACCGGACAGGTTATTAGGGTTTAATCTCAGTCAGTTACGACACCCCTTGGGTTATTTTTATATACTATAATGCAAAATATTAAATATAAAATTTTCAATTCTTGTATAAAATATTTAGTCTTTCTAACATTTTTTTGATATTTGTTTTAATTAACAATAAAATATTATGATTTTTAAACAACTTTTTGATCAAAGCTCAAGCACCTACACTTATATGGTTGCTTCAGGAAAAGGGAGGGAGGCTTTAATAATTGACCCAGTTCTAGAAAATGTTGGAACTTACATTAAACTTTTAAAGGAATTTGATTTAAAATTAGTTAAAGTTATAGACACACATATACATGCAGATCATGTGACGGGTGCATCGGAACTAAATAAAGTAACAGACTGTTCAACAATTATGGGAGAGCACACACCCTCAGAAACTGTTCAAATTAAAGTTAAAAATGATGAAATAATTAAAGTTGATAATCTAAAGGTAAAAGCAATTTATACACCAGGTCACACTTCTGATAGCTATAGTTTTATAATGGGTAATTATCTTTTTTCAGGGGATACTTTGTTAATTAATGGCACTGGTAGGACTGATTTTCAAAATGGAAATGCTAAGGATTCTTATGAATCTATCTTTAATAAATTATTAAAACTACCTGAAGAAACACTTCTGTATCCAGCTCATGACTATAAAGGAAAAAAAGTAAGCACAATTGGTAATGAAAAAAAATTTAATCCTAGGCTACAAGTTAAAAATGTAGATGATTATATAGAGATTATGAATAATCTAAATTTATCTAGACCTAAACTAATTGATACAAATATTTCCAGAAATATTAAGTTAGGAGAAATTTAATTAACTTTTCTAAATTGATTCTAGTAAGGAGTAAATTTTAGATTTTTTCGTTTGACCAATACTTCTAGCAACCTCTTTATTATTTTTATAAATTACTATTGTTGTCCAGTACTCAATTCCTAATTGTTTGGCTATTTCTTTGTCTTTGGTTTGTTCAAAGCTTAAAAATAAAAAATTACTAAACTCTTTCTCAGCTTCATTTAATATTTTAACCTGCTCACCACATGTGTAACAACTTTTGTTCCAGGAGTGCACAACAACTGTTTTACCCTCAGCTTGGGCTTCGTTAAAAATTTCATTAGTAAAAGTAGTACTTTTGT
>CAJQTA010000035.1 GCA_905618895.1 uncultured Candidatus Pelagibacter sp. | reverse complement strand
AAGCTTTTGAAATTAAAAATATAAAATAAATTATGAAAAAGATTTTAAGTATAATATTAGCCAGAGGAGGATCCAAAGGAATAAAAGATAAAAATATTAAAAAACTTGGAAAATTACCCCTTATAGCATGGACAATAAAAGAAGCCCTAAAATCTAAAAAAAACCTTACAGTTTATTTAAGCACAGACTCAAAAAAAATTGCAAATATTGGAAAGAGGTATGGAGCAAAGATACCATTCATTAGACCCAAAAAGTTTGCTAAAGATACATCTTCTTCAGTGGACGCTATAGAGCATGCAATAAATTTTCTTAAAAAAAAAAACTTAAACTTTGACTATGTTTTATTACTAGAACCCACTTCTCCTTTAAGAACTTATCAAGACATAGACAGAGCGATAAATAAAATAACATCTAAAAATTATGATTCTTTGGTCAGTGTTTCTAAGCTTGAAGCATTTCATCCATCCTTTTTATATAAACAAAATAGCAAAGGGTACTTATCCCCCCTTAGAAAGTCTGGAAAAAAATATATTAGAAGACAAGATCTTGAAACTATGTATTTTTTAGAAGGATCAATTTATATATCAAAAGTAACTACTTTAATGAAAAAGAGAACTTTTTGTCATGATAAAACAATCCCATTTATAATGCCTAAATGGAAATCAATTGAGATAGATGATAAACTTGACCTAGTTATGGCTGAAGCAATTATAAAAAAAAAAAATTTAAAATAATATGATAGATAAAAATTTTATAATTTTAAAAAATCAAACAATAATACAAGCTATGAAGTTGATAAACTTAAATCTTCACAAATGTCTTATTGTAGTAGATGGCTCAAAAAAAATGCTAGGCACATTGAGTGATGGAGACATTAGAGCTGCTTTGTTAAAAGATTTTAATTTAGATAGTAAAATTAACTCTATCTTTAATAAAAAAGGAAAATTTATTTATAAAAAAGATCTCACTAAAGAAAAATTGAAAAAAATCTTTCTTAAACAAAATTATGATATTCTACCAATACTTAATAATAAAAAAATAGTTGAGGATGTAACTTATTGGAGTAAAATTTTTAATCCTGATACGAAAAATATCAATAAACTTGAAACACCAGTTGTAATAATGGCAGGTGGTGAAGGATCCAGAATGAAACCCTTTACGCATATATTACCCAAACCTCTTATACCAATAAATGAAAAACCTATCATTGAACATATAATGGAAAAATTCATAGTTCAGGGAATATCAAATTTTTTATACACTATTAATCATAAAGCTGAAATAATGAAAGCTTATTTTAGGGAAACTAAATCAAGATTTAAAATAAAATATATTCAGGAAAAAAAACCACTTGGGACAGCCGGCTCTTTGAAACTATTAAAAAAAACCTTAAAAAAAAATTTTTTTGTTATTAATTGTGACACACTAGTTAATATTGATTGCAAAGACATTATTAAATTTCATGAACAAAAAAAAAATTTAATTACCATTATAGCTTCTGCCAAACAGCATATAATCCCTTATGGTATTTGTAATGTGAACAAAAAAGGAGAATTAAAAAAAATTACTGAAAAACCAAAGATAAATTTTTTAGCAAGCTCAGGTATATATTTAGTAAATCAAAAAGCCTTAAAGTTAATACCAAATAATAAAAAATTTGATTTTCCTCAATTAATATCATTAGCAAAAAAAAGAGGATATAAAATCGGGGTATTTCCTATTGATGACAGTAGTTGGTTTGATGTAGGGCAATGGGAGGAGTATAGAAAAACTATGGATAAAATGAAAATAAATGAAAATTAATTATAATAAAATTTTTAACATCAAAAATAAAAAAGCGTTTGTAATTGGTGGTTCAGGAGTAATTGGCCATGAGGTCTGTTTAGCTTTGCAGGAATCAGGTTGTGAAGTTTTTAATTTAGATGTGAAATTTAATAAAGAAAAAATTAAAAGAATTCAAAATATCTATTTTGATTGTTCAAAGTTAGAGCACCTAGAAAAAAAATTTAGTCAATTAATGAAATTAAATGGAGTGCCAGATATCCTTATTAATTGCAGTTACCCAAGAACATCAGACTGGAAAAATAATTCGTTCAAGAAAATTAATATTAAGAGTTATAAAAAAAATATTGATATCCATTTAAATTCCTTTGTCTGGACAGCTAAAATTACCGCAGATAATATGAAAAAGAAAAATGTAGAGGGGTCAATTATTTTATTAAGTTCAATTTATGGATTAGTTGGACAGGATATTAGCATTTATAAGGATACAAAAATGACTGAAAGCATGACTTATTCTGTTATTAAAGGAGGCATAAATAATTTTACAAGACAAATGGCTTCTTATTATGGAAAATATAATATTAGGGTCAACAGCATCTGTCCTGGCGGTATTAAAGAAAAAAATCATAATAAAAAGTTTGTTAAAAAATATTTAGATAAAGTTCCATTAAAACGCTTTTGCAGACCGAGCGATATAGCTGCAAATGTTTTATTTTTGTCATCTAATGCATCATCATACATAACAGGCACTATGATTGTGATCGATGGTGGATGGACAGCGATTTAATAAGCACTAAGGATTAATGAAAAAAACTTTTTTGGGGTTATTGATAGACTTTAAACATGTGCCTCATCACGCTACAACTAATCAATTGCTTTATAAAGAAATATCGAAAAATATTGATGAATTCTTTATTATAGACATTGCTAAAATTCAATTAAAGTTATTTAAAGATTCGTTCTTAGATTGGGATAGATTTCGATACCCAATAAGAGACAGGTTCAAAAACGAAAGTGATTTTATATCTCACTTGAAAACT
>CAJQTA010000034.1 GCA_905618895.1 uncultured Candidatus Pelagibacter sp. | reverse complement strand
TGAACTTTTAATATTGCCAAAACCTAATTGAACTGCTTTATAGCCACGCTTATCTTTATCTATGACTTGAATAACTCGAGCCTTTTCCATTTTTATTACTGTAACGGGTACCATTCGGCCAGTTTTATAAAACTCTCTTGTCATACCAATTTTTTTACCTATTAATGCTATTTCTGTCATAATTATATTTTAATCTCCACATCAACTCCCGATGCTAAATCTAACTTCATTAGTGCCTCAACAGTTTGAGGTGTAGGTTCAATTATATCTATTAACCTTTTATGAGTTCTAGTTTCAAATTGTTCTCTACTTTTTTTATCAATATGTGGGCCTTTTAAGACTGTGTATTTTTCAATTCTTGTAGGTAATGGTATTGGACCCTTGACAGTAGCGCCTGTTCTTTTAACAGTATTCACTATTTCTTCGGTAGATGCGTCTAAGATCTTATTGTCGTAAGCTCTTAATTTAATTCTAATATTTTGTTTTTCCATAGCTAATTATCCTGCAATTTTTTTTGTTACTTCATCCTGAACATTTTGTGGGACTTTAGAATAATGATCAAAGAACATTGAGTATTGCGCTCTTCCTTGGGACATTGATCTTAAACTGTTTATATATCCAAACATATTGGCTAGAGGAACCATTGCAGTTATAACTGTTGCATTTCCTCTGCTTTCTTGTTCACTTATTTGACCTCTTCTACTATTTAAATCTCCAATAACATCGCCCATATAATCTTCAGGAGTTACTACTTCAACTCTCATTACTGGTTCTAATAATTTTAGTCCACCCCTAGTGCAGGCTTCTTTAAAGCAAGCTCTGCCAGCTAATTCAAATGCAAGAACACTAGAATCTACATCGTGGTGTAATCCATCTAGTATTGTAACTTTATAATCAATTAATGGAAATCCAGCTAAAATTCCACCATCAGATATAGTTTCAATACCTTTCTCGACACCTGGAATAAATTCTTTAGGAATTGAACCACCTTTAATTTTACTGTCAACTTCTCTACCTTTGCCCGGTTCTTGAGGTTCAACTAATAATTTAACTTTTGCAAATTGTCCTGCACCGCCACTTTGTTTTTTGTGTGTGTATTCAAATTCAGAAGGATTTTGAATAGTCTCTCTGTACGCAACTTGAGGTGCTCCAATATTTGCTTCAACATTAAACTCTCTTTTCATACGATCAACAATAATGTCTAAGTGCAATTCTCCCATACCTTTAATGATTGTTTGACCAGATTCTTCATCAGATGTTACTCTAAATGAAGGATCTTCTTTTGCTAACCTTGCTAATGCTTCACCCATTTTTTCTTGGTCAGCTTTTGTTTTTGGCTCAACAGCAATTTCGATTACTGGTTCTGGAAATTCCATTGGTTCTAATAAAACTAAGTTGGCTTCATCACACAATGTGTGACCAGTGATTGTAAATTTTAGTCCTGCCAATGCAACAATATCCCCTGCATTCGCTTCTTTAATATCTTCTCTAGAGTTTGCATGCATTAGAAGCATTCTTCCAACTCTTTCTTCTTTTTCTTTAGATGAATTATAAATACCTGTACCAGTTTTAATTGTACCTGAATAAATTCTAATAAATGTTAATGATCCAACGAATGGGTCATTAGCAACTTTAAAAGCTAATGCAGAAAAACCAGCACCGTCATCAAATTTCATTTCTTTTACATCTTCTGTTCCGGGAACAGTTCCGTTAATTGAACCAATATCAATTGGACTCGGAAGATAATTAATAACAGCATCAAGTAATGGCTGAACACCTTTGTTTTTAAAAGCTGAACCTGTAGTTATCGGCACAAAGCTAAAATTTAATGTTCCTTTTCTTATACATTTAACTAAATCTTCTTCTTTAATCTCATCACCGTTCAAATAGCTTTCCATTAATTTCTCATCTTGCTCAACAGCCATTTCAACAAGTTCTGTTCTGTATTTTTGAGTAATTTCCTTTAAATCATCTGGAATTTCTTTATATTCCCACTCAGCACCTAAAGCTTCATTTTTCCAAACTTGTGCTTTCATCTTAACTAAATCTACTACTCCTGATAATGACGCCTCAATACCTATTGGGATTTGAAGAACTAATGGTTTACAGCCCAATCTATCTCTAATCATATCTATACATCTAAAGAAATCAGCACCCGTTCTATCTAGCTTGTTAACAAAACAAATTCTTGGAACTTTATATTTATCCGCTTGTCTCCATACAGTTTCTGATTGAGGCTCAACACCTGCTACACCATCAAAAACACATACTGCACCATCTAAAACTTTTAATGACCTTTCAACTTCAATAGTGAAGTCCACGTGACCAGGTGTATCAATAATATTAATTCTATGATCGTTCCAAAAACAAGTTGTTGCAGCTGAGGTAATTGTAATTCCTCTTTCTTGTTCTTGTTCCATCCAATCCATTGTTGCTGCTCCATCATGAACTTCTCCAATTTTATGACTTTTTCCTGTATAATATAAAATTCTTTCAGTTGTAGTGGTTTTACCAGCATCAATATGAGCCATAATTCCAATATTTCTATATGTGTCTAATGTATTCGTTCTAGCCATAATTTTTTACCACCTAAAATGAGCGAAAGCTTTATTCGACTCTGCCATTTTATGTACGTCTTCTTTTTTTTTAACTGCAGATCCCTTTTTTTCATAAGCATCATAAAGTTCATTAAAAATTTTATCAGCCATGTGTTTATCTTTTCTTTTTCTTGAAGCGTCTACTAGCCATCTGATGGCTAAAGCTTGAGCTCTATTTGATTTTACTTCAACAGGAACTTGGTATGTTGCACCACCCACTCTTCTAGATCTAACTTCAACTGTAGGCTTGATATTATTTATTGCTTCATTAAAAATATTTATAGGTTCATCTTTAGTTTTAGTTTTAATTTTTTCTATTGCTTCATAAACTATTTTAGCAGCAACACCTCGCTTACCGTCGTACATAATATTATTAATTAATTTTGGAATTATTGTAGAGTTAAACTTTGGATCTGGAACAACTAATTTTTTTGGTTGAGTTTTTTTTCTAGACATATTTATTTACCTTTTTTTGTTCCATAAAGAGATCTACGTTTTTTTCTATTGGCAACACCTTGAGTATCAAGATTCCCTCTAAGAATATGATATCGAACACCAGGTAAATCTTTAACACGGCCACCTCTGATCAATACTACAGAGTGCTCTTGAAGATTGTGACCTTCTCCTCCAATATACGCTGTAACCTCAAAACCATTTGAAAGTCTAACTCTTGCAACTTTTCTTAAAGCTGAGTTAGGTTTTTTTGGCGTAGTTGTGTAAACTTTAATACAAACACCTCTTTTAAGTGGTTGTTTTTCTAATGCAGGAACTTTGTTCCTTTTTAAAGGCTTAATTCTTTTTTTTCTTAACAACTGATTAATAGTTGGCATAATTTATTTTAATTAATTAATATATTTTTGATGAAAATAACTGACAGGTTATTTTGTGGCAGCGTTTAGTTCCATTAAGTAGGTACTACATTCCAACCAAAAACATGGCCAAAATACTATTTAATTACACTTTGTCAAACTAAAACTACAATTTTAAAGTGATTTTTTATTGATTTGCTTGGCTTTCAGGTGATTCTGATGGCTCTAATTTATCTTGATCGGCTAGGAATTTACTATCATCATCAAGTGCTTTTTTATTCCAGCTATTTTTAATATGGCCTGTTCCAGCAGGAACAAGTCTACCAACAATCACATTTTCTTTTAAGCCATTTAATGGGTCAACTTTGCCTTTTATAGCCGCATCTGTTAAAACTCTTGTTGTTTCTTGGAATGAAGCAGCAGAAATGAACGATTCTGTTTGTAATGATGCTTTAGTGATACCCATTAAAACTCTTTCACCGACAGCAGGATTTTTGCCTTCAGCTACAAGTTTTTCATTTGTTATACCAAATTTAATTCTGTCAATCATTTCACCTGGTAGATAAGATGAATCTCCAGATACTTTAATTTCTACTTTCTTAAGCATTTGTCTCAGAATGGTCTCTATATGCTTATCATTAATAACTACACCTTGGAGTCTATAAACTTCTTGTACTTGGTTAACAAAATATTCAGTAAGATCCTTAATACCCAAAATTCTTAAAATATCATGTGGTAAGGGCTGT
This sequence comes from uncultured Candidatus Pelagibacter sp., assembly GCA_905618895.1. Taxonomy (GTDB): domain Bacteria; phylum Pseudomonadota; class Alphaproteobacteria; order Pelagibacterales; family Pelagibacteraceae; genus Pelagibacter. The sequence continues at coordinate 13,644 of CAJQTA010000034.1, read as the reverse complement.
CCATCTAGTAAGTATTCACCTTTTTTAATTTTTTCACCTTGATTGAAATTTATATGTTTTCCCTTTGGTATTAAATAATTTGAAGCTTCACCATTTTCTGATTGAATTGAAATTCTTTGTTTTCCTCTAACTTCTTTTCCAAATAATACTTGCCCATCATTTTCAGCTATGATTGCGCTGTCTTTTGCTTTTCTTGCTTCAAACAATTCAGCAACACGAGGTAAACCTCCTGTAATATCTTTTGTTTTAGTCGTTTCTTTAGGTAGTCTTGCTATAATATCTCCCGCAAATATTTTCTGACCATCTTTCACTGATAGAATCGAGTCTGGAACAAGGTAGTATCTTGCCTCGTTATCATCGGCTTTTTTGATAACATTACCTTTGTCATCTCTTAGAGTTATTCTTGGTTTTAAATCTGTATTTTTTGATTGTGCTCTCCAATCAACTACTGATATAGAAGATATTCCAGTTGCATCATCAGTAGTTTCCTGAATTGATATACCATCTATTAAATCAACAAATCCAGCTATACCACTTTTTTCAGCAATAACTGGTGTTGTGTAAGGATCCCATTCACAAATTTTAGAGTTAGCTTTAACTTTATCTTCATGTTTAAAAAATAATTTTGATCCGTATGCTACTTTATAAACTGCAACTTGCACACCATTATCATCTTCGATAGATAGTTGCGTATTTCTACCCATAACAATTAGATTTTTTTTTGCATCTTCTAATAAATTTGAATTTAATATTTTTAAAATTCCAGCTGATTTAGTAACGATTTGGGATTCCTGTTTAACAGATGCTGTTCCTCCTACATGAAACGTTCTCATAGTTAATTGGGTACCTGGTTCACCAATAGACTGAGCTGAAATCATACCAATAGCTTCACCAACATGTACCATTTTACCTCTAGAAAGATCTCTACCATAGCAAGTAGCACAAACACCTTTTTTTGAACTACAAGTCATAACTGAGTATGCATTAATAAATTTAACTCCCGCTGCATCAATTTTATCACATCCAGATTCATCAATCATTGAATCTTTTTTGATTACCACCTCACCTGTTATAGGGTTTTTAACATTTGATGCAGTTATTCTTCCAAGAGCTCTTTCTGATAAACTAACGACAACATTTCCACCTTCTAAAATTTCACCAAGTTCAATAAACCCGGGATCATCACATTTTATTTTTGAAATTGTTAAATCTTGAGCAACATCACAAAGTCTTCTCGTTAAATAACCTGAACTTGCAGTTTTTAATGCTGTATCTGCCAATCCTTTTCTTGCTCCGTGAGTTGAGTTAAAATATTCTAATGCAGTTAATCCTTCTTTAAAGTTTGATATAATTGGAGTTTCAATAATTTCACCAGAGGGTTTGGCAATTAATCCCCTCATACCTGCTAACTGTTTCATCTGAGCAGCTGAACCTCTAGCACCACTATCAGCCATCATGAAAACTGAATTTATTTTCATTCCATCTGGAGTGCTTTCAGTTGCAGAAATACCTCTCATCATTTCACCAGCTACTTTGTCTGTACATTTAGACCAAGCATCTACCACTTTGTTGTACTTTTCACCTCTTGTAATTAAACCTTCAGAATATTGATTTTCATAGTCAGCTATTAGTTTTTTAGTATCATCTATTAATTGACCTTTATTAGCTGGAATAACCAAATCATCTTTACCAAAAGAAATACCAGCTTTAAATGCATGCTTAAATCCTAGGTCTTTCAAATGATCACAAAATATAACAGTTGTTTTTTGTCCACAAAACCTAAATACACTATCAATTATTTCTGAAACTGTTTTTTTTGGTAACAATCTATCAATCATTGAAAATTTTATGTCTTTATTCTTGGGTAAAAGATTGGCTAACAAAAATCTTCCTGCTGTTGTTGTATATTTTTCTAATTTTTTATTACCATTTTCATCAACAGTTTCAAATCTAGAGACTATAGTCGTGTGTACTTTAATTTGATTAGTAGATAGTGCGTGCTCGATCTCATCAGTGTTTACAAAGTAACCTTCTGGTTTATCAGTTTGAAAAGGTGCTTGAGATAGATAATAAAGTCCTAAAATCATATCCTGACTTGGAACTATTATAGGCTTACCATTTGAAGGACTTAAAATATTGTTAGTAGATAACATTAAAATTCTTGCTTCTAACTGTGCCTCTAAACTTAATGGAACATGTACTGCCATTTGGTCACCATCAAAGTCAGCGTTAAAGGCTGCACAACACAATGGGTGTAATTCAATTGCATCTCCTTCAATTAATTTGGGTTCAAATGCTTGAACACCTAATCTATGAAGTGTTGGTGCTCGGTTAAGAATTACAGGATGTTCTCTAACAATCAATTCAAGTGCATCCCAGACGGCATTTGTTTCTTTTTCAACTAATTTTTTTGCTTGTTTAATTGTTGTTGCTAATCCTAATTTATTTAACCTAGCATATAAAAATGGCTTGAATAATTCTAAAGCCATTTTTTTTGGTAATCCACATTGGTGAAGTTTTAAGTCTGGACCCACAACAATTACTGATCTACCAGAATAATCAACTCTTTTTCCTAATAAGTTTTGTCTAAATCTTCCTTGTTTACCTTTTAACATTTCAGCTAAAGATTTAAGAGGTCTTTTGCCAGTGCCTGTAATTACTCTACCTCTTCTACCATTATCAAATAATGCATCAACAGATTCTTGGAGCATTCTTTTTTCATTTCTTACAATTATATCCGGAGCTTTTAGGTCCATAAGTCTTTTTAAACGATTATTTCTATTTATAACTCTTCTATAAAGATCATTTAAATCCGACGTTGCAAACCTTCCACCGTCTAATGGAACCAAAGGTCTAAGCTCAGGTGGTATAACCGGAATAACAGTTAAAATCATCCATTCAGGTTTTTGTCCAGTTTCTATGAATGACTCTACTAATTTTAATCTTTTAATGGATCTTTCTTCATTAACTTTTGATTTAGTTTCCTTAATCGTATTAGTTAATTTTTTTCTTTCTTCTTCAAGATCTAAAGATTTTAGAATTGAAAGAATAGCTTCAGCACCAATACCTGCTTCAAATGATTCTTCACCAAATTCATCTTGGTATTTTGCTAATTCTTCTTCATTTAGTAATTGATTTTTTTGAAGACCAGTTAAGCCAGGCTCCGTAACTATGAAATTTTCAAAATACAAAACTCTTTCCACTTCTTTGAGCTTCATGTCTACGGCTAGAGAAATTCTACTTGGTAATGATTTCAAAAACCAAATATGTGCTACAGGAGTTGCTAAATTAATGTGTCCCATTCTTTCTCTACGTACATTAGATTTGGTTACTTCAACGCCACACTTCTCACAGATAATTCCTCTAAATTTCATTCTTTTGTACTTACCGCACAAACATTCATAATCTTTAATTGGTCCAAAAATTCTAGCACAAAATAAACCGTCTTTTTCAGGTCTAAAAGTTCTATAATTGATTGTTTCTGGTTTTTTAATTTCACCATAGGTCCAAGATTTAATTTTTTCTGGGCTAGCAAGTGTAATTTTTATACTACTAAAATTTTGTGCTTCTGAAACTTCACTGCTTTTAAATAGATCTGTTAATTCTTTTTTCATAATTAATTTAACTCTATGTTTAGTGCTAATGATTTAATTTCTTTAACTAAAACATTAAATGACTCTGGTATTCCAGACTCAAAATTTTCCTCACCTTTTACAATTGTTTCGTAAACTTTAACTCTACCGGCAACATCATCTGATTTTACAGTTAAAATTTCTTGTAAAGTATATGATGCTCCGTATGCTTCTAAAGCCCAGACTTCCATTTCACCAAATCTTTGGCCACCTAATTGTGCTTTTCCGCCCAAAGGTTGTTGGGTAACAAGACTGTAAGGACCAGTAGATCTGGCATGAATTTTATCTTCTACCAAGTGGTGAAGTTTTAACATGTAAATAATTCCTACTGTTACTGGTCTATCAAACATTTCCCCTGTTCTTCCGTCCCATAAATGTGTTTGACCAGATGTTGGTAATTTTGCTAATTGAAGCATTTCAGATACATCTTTTTCTTTTGCTCCATCAAAAACTGGAGTTGATATAGCTACTCCATTTTGTAAATTTTCACATAAATCTTTAAACTCAGTTTTGTTTAATTTATCAATACCGTCATTAAATATTTCTTTACCATAAATTGACTTTAAAAATGATGAAATTTTTTCAGTTTTTTCTAATTTTTTATTATTTTCATTAACTAATCTTTTAATTTCTTCACCGAATTCTTTACAAGCCCAACCTAAATGAGTTTCTAAAATTTGCCCAACATTCATACGACTTGGTACACCCAGTGGATTTAAAACTATATCAACAGCTCTTCCATCTTCTCTATATGGCATATCTTCAACAGGAACAATTTTACTAACTACTCCCTTATTGCCATGTCTACCTGACATTTTATCACCAGGTCTAAGTCTTCTTTTGATAGCAACAAAAACTTTAACCATTTTCATCACACTTGGTAGTAAATCATCACCACTTCTAATCTTTAAAACTTTGTCTTCAAATCTTTCCAGAATATCTTGTTTAGCTTTACTGTATTGATCTTTTAATTGGGCTAGACTTGCTTCGTCATTAACATTGCCAACAGTTATCTTGAAAATATCACTTATGTTAAGTTTTCCAATTACATCTAAATCTAGTTTAGTTCCTAGATCAAAATCTTTAATTTTTTTGGATAAAGATGAGCCAGAAAGAATTTGGCTTGCTCTTTGTTGAATACTTCTATCTAAAATTTCTTCCTCAACAATTTTGTCCTGTTGAACTGTTTCAATTTCAGCTCTTTCAATTGTAATTGATCTTTCATCTTTTTCAATTCCATGCCTATTAAAAACTCTAACATCGACAACTGTTCCACTACTACCTCTGGACATTTTTAGTGAAGTATCTGTAACATCAATTGCTTTTTCACCAAAAATTGATCTTAATAATTTTTCTTCTGGTCCAGATGCAGAATCACCTTTTGGAGTAACTTTTCCAACTAAAATATCACCAGCTTTAACTTCAGCACCAATATATACAACACCTGACTCATCTAAGTTTTTTAACGATTCTTCATTAACGTTTGGTATATCTCTAGTTATGTCTTCTTCACCTAGTTTTGTGTCTCTTGCCATAACTTCATACTCAACTATATGAACTGAAGTAAACACGTCATCTGTGACACATCTTTCTGAAATTAAAATTGAATCTTCAAAATTATAACCTTGCCATGGCATAAATGCTACTGTTACATTTTTTCCAAGTGCTAGCTCGCCTAATTTAGTAGATGGACCATCGGCTATAATGTCACCTGATTTTACTTTATCACCAACTCTAACTAATGGTTTTTGGTTAATACATGTATTTTGGTTTGACCTTTTGAATTTTTGAAGATTATAAATATCAACACCAGATTTTGTAAAATCAGTTTCTTCTGTAGCCTTGATTACTATTCTTTTGCCATCAATTTTATCTACTACACCGTCACGTTTAGAAACAATCGTAACACCAGAATCAAGTGCAACATCACTTTCAATACCAGTACCAACCAATGGAGACTCTGGTTTCAATAGTGGAACTGCTTGTCTCATCATATTGGAACCCATCAAAGCTCTGTTTGCATCATCATTTTCTAAAAAAGGTATTAATGATGCGGCAACGGAAACCAATTGTTTTGGTGAAACATCAATGTAATCAATATTTTCTGTTCTTGACAAAATAAAGTTTAAGTTTTCTCTACAAGAAACTAACTCTTCAGTAATTTTTCCATTTTTATCAACTTTAGAATTAGCTTGGGCAATAGTATACTTTGTTTCTTCCATTGCTGATAAATACTCAACTTTGTCTTCTACAATACCATTTTTAACTTTCTTGTATGGACTTTCAATAAAACCGTATTTATTTATCTTTGCATAGGTTGATAAACTATTAATTAAACCAATATTTGGTCCTTCTGGAGTTTCAATCGGACAAATTCTTCCATAATGTGTTGGGTGAACATCTCGCACTTCAAATCCCGCTCTTTCTCTTGTAAGGCCTCCAGGTCCTAAGGCTGAAACTCTTCTTTTGTGAGTAATTTCTGAAAGTGGATTTGTTTGATCCATAAATTGAGATAATTGAGAACTTGCAAAAAAATCTTTTAATGAAACTGTTAATGGCTTAGCATTAATTAAATCTTGTGGCATAGCTGACTCAATATCGAGAGTTGTCATTTTTTCTTTAATAGCTCTTTCCATTCTATAAACACCAATACGAGCTTGATTTTCTACTAGTTCGCCTACAGATCTAACTCTTCTGTTTCCTAAATGGTCGATATCATCAACTTCATCTTTACCATCTCTTAAATCTAGCATTTTATGTACTATAGAAATAATGTCATCATTTCGTAAAATTGTAACTTTGTCAGAGCAGTCAAGGTTTAATCTAGAATTCATTTTAACTCTTCCAACATCAGAAAGGTCATATCTGTCTGAACTAAAAAACAAGTTATTGAATATTTGTGTTGCAATTTCTATTGTTGGTGGTTCTCCAGGTCTTAAAACTTTATAAATTTCAGTTATAGCGTCATTTTTGTTTTCATTTTTATCATTTAAAATTGTTGATAATAAGTATGGGCCTTTATTGATAGTATTGGTAACAGAAACTTCAATAGTATTGATTTTTGCTTCAAGAATTTTTTGTAAAATCGCGTCATTTATTTCAGTACCAATTTTAAACGTATTTTCATCTTCATCCTGATCTTCATCTACTTTATCTTCACTAATTTTAATGTCTTTGTGTAAATATTTACCATAAAGAGACTCTTGACTAACTAAAATATCCTTAAGTCCATCTTTTGCTATTTTTTTTGCAGTTAGATAATTAATTTTTTCACCTAATGCGATAACAACTTTTCCATTTTTTTGATCAACAACTTCTTCTGAGAAATTCTTAGCTTTATAATTTTCAGGATTAAATTTTGTTTTCCATTTATTAGTTTTAGCATCAAAAATGTATTGCTCTTTATCATAAAACTGATCTGCAATTTCAGGCTTGGTGTAACCTAGCGCCATTAATAAAGTTGAAACAAATATTTTTTTCTTTCTATCAATCTTAAAGTATAAAAAATCTTTAACATCGTATTCAAGATCAAGCCAAGAACCTCTATTTGGAATTATTCTACAATTAAAAAGTAATTTACCACTAGCATGAGATTTTCCTTTATCATGATCAAAAAATACACCTGGGCTTCTATGCATTTGATTCACAACAACCCTTTGAACACCATTTGTTATAAATGTACCACTATTAGTCATCATTGGGACTTCACCCATATAAACTTCTTGCTCTTTTGCGGACAGGATATCTTTAGTGTTATTTTCTTGATCTATTTCATAAACAACTAACCTTAAAGTACATTTAAGAGCTGAAGAGTAGGTTAAACCTCTTTGAATACATTCTTCCGTATCAAATTTTGGTTTTTCCAATCTATAAGAAACGTATTCTAATGTTGCTTTGTCGTTTAAGTCTTCAATTGGGAAAATACTTTTGAAAACTCTGTCAAACCCTTTTGAAAGATCTCCAGCTTTTGGATCAAAATCAGTAAGTTGTTTGTATGAGTTTTTTTGAACTTCAATAAGATTGGGTATAGATAAAGTTTCAGCAAGTTTACCAAAACTTTTTCTAACATTTTTCTTTTCAGTGAAAGATAATTGCATTTGTACCAATTTACTGATTAATAAATTAATCAGTAATTAAATTCTTTCTAATTAATCTATTTAAGTTCTACTTTTGCGCCAGCTGCTTCTAGCTTAGCTTTAATTTCTTCAGCATCTTTTTTGTTTACGCCAGACTTAACTTCTTTGGGTGCGCCTTCAACTAAATCTTTTGCTTCCTTAAGTCCCAAAGATGTTGCTGCTCTAACTTCTTTAATAACATTTATTTTTTTATCACCAGCTGAAATTAACATAATTGTAAAATCATCTTTTACTTCTTCAGCTGCGGCTCCGCCTGCTGCTGGTGCTGCTGCAGCCATAGCTGTAACACCCCATTTTTCTTCAAGTTGTTTAGAAAGTTCAGCTGCTTCTACTACAGTTAAACTTGATAAGTCTTCAATAATTTTATTTAGATCAGGCATTTTTTTTTTACTTTTTAGGTTGTTTTTTTAAGAATTTTCTGGGCTCAAACTACTCATTTTTTCAGAACGTGCAAGCAAAATACTTACAAATTTTGAAGCTGGGGCTGCTAAAATTCCAACAATATTAGCTCTTGCTTCATCAAGTGTTGGTAAACTAGCTACATTTTGCAGTCCTGCTTGGTCTAGTATATCGCTACCCATGATTCCACCAAGAAGTTTGAGATTTTCATTCTCTTTTGCAAATTTTGATAGAATTCTAGCTGCCATGATTGCATCATTTGAAAATGCAACTGCTGTGGGACCACTAAATAAACTTGATAAATCTTTACACTTAGTTTTTTCTAACGCTAATTTTGTAATTCTATTTTTAGTTATTTTGAAGATGATGCCGTGTTCTCTCATTTGAGATCTAAGATTATCCAATTGAGTCATAGTTAAACCTTGATAGTGAGTAACTAAAACAGACTCGTTATTTTCGAATTGAGATGTAATTTCAGTAATATAATTCTTTTTTTGTTCTTTATTCATCATAACTATAAAACTTTCCCTAACTTAACTTTATAAGATACACCCATACTTGATGTTATAAAGGTGTTTTTTATTAAATCACCTTTTAAAGTATTGTTTCCTTTTTCTTTTTCTAAAGTATCTAAAATTGCATGATAATTTTTTAGAAGCTGGTCATCATGAAATGATTTTTTTCCAATGCTTACTCCAATATTGCCATCTTTATCATTTCTAATTTCTACTTGACCAGATTTAGCATCAGTTACAGCCTGTTTAATATTTTCAGACACTGAGCCAAGTTTAGGATTTGGCATTAACCCTTTAGGGCCTAAAATTTTTCCAAGTTTTGAAAGTTTAATCATCATTCCAGGTGTAGAAATTAATTTTTCAAAACCTAATTCTCCAGTTTTAATTTTTTCGATAAAATCATCACTTCCAACTATGTCTGCACCAGCATCTTTTGCTTCTTGTGCTTTTGAATCTTCACAAACAACTGCAACTTTTACTTTTTTACCAGTACCACCTGGTAAATTTACAACTGTTCTTATATTAACTTCACCTTTTTTTTGTTTGTTATTAATTTGAAAACTTAGATCTACTGATTCATCAAATTTCGTTGTACAATTTTTTTTAACTGCTGATAGTAATTTTTCTATAACTTCGGAAGTTAATTCATTTGTCTTAACAGGTAGTTTTTTAAATCTTTTTGATGGCATTATTCTTTAACCTCTATACCCATAGATCTTGCTGATCCTGCAATAATTTTAACTGCTTGTTCTAAGTCATGTGCATTAAGATCTTTCATTTTTTGTTTTGCGATTTCTTCAGCTTGTTTTTTTGTTATCGTAGCAACAATATTTCTTCCAGGTTCTTTTGAACCACTTTTTAATTTTGCAGCTTCTTTAATAAAATATGATGCTGGAGGTGATTTAATTTCGAAATCAAATTTTTTATCTTTATATACAGTTATAATAACTGGTATTGGTTTTCCAGTAAATGCTTTTGTCTTATCGTTAAAGGCCTTGCAGAATTCCATAATGTTAATTCCTCGTTGACCTAGCGCAGGTCCAACAGGAGGCGCTGGATTAGCCTGACCACCATTGATCTGTAATTTTATATATCCACTAATTTCTTTTTTTGCTGCCATTAACTTGCTTTCTCAACTTGGTTATATTCTAAATCAACTGGTGTTGGTCTACCAAATATTGAAACAGAAACTTTTAATCTTGATTTCTCTTCATCTATATCTTCAACCATTCCGCTGAATGATGCAAAAGGTCCGTCAACAACCTGAACTTTTTCACCAATGATGTATTCTATACCAGATTTTGGCTGAGCCACACCATCTTTAATTTGTCCTAATATTTTTTCAATTTCTTTATCAGATACTGGCACCGGTATACCTTTGGAGCCTAAAAAACCGCTTACTCTCTTTATGTTTTTAATTATATGGTAAATGTCATTATCCATTTCACTCTTTATTAATACATAGCCAGGAAAATATTTTTTTTTTCTTTGTATTCTTTTCCCTCTTTTAACTTCAGTAATATCGTGGGTTGGGACTACAATTTCTTCTATTTTATCAGAAATTTTAGCTTTTTCAGCCTCTTCTCTTATTAATCCAGCAACTTTATTCTCAAAATTTGAGTGCGATTGAACAATATACCAATTTTTCATTAAATACTTACCTTTAGTAAAGCTTCCAATAAAAATTTAAGAACCTGATCAAGAAGTAGAAAAAAGAGAGACATAATAACTGCCATAGCAAATACCATTAATGCACCTTGCATTGTTTCTTTTCCAGTAGGCCAAGAAACCTTGAAGGCCTCTTGTTTAACTTCTTGAATAAATTTTATTGGGTTTTTCATAATATACTATTTAGCTAATTTGGCAGGAGTGGGGGGACTCGAACCCTCAGCCTCCGGTTTTGGAGACCGGCGCTCTACCAATTGAGCTACACTCCTATAGAGTTTACTCTATAATTTTAGTTACTACTCCAGCTCCAACAGTTCTACCACCTTCACGAATAGCGAAATTTAATTTTTCATCCATCGCAATTGGAGTAATTAAAGTAACAGTGAATTTAGCATCGTCACCTGGCATAACCATTTCTGTTCCTGCTGGTAATGTTACTTCACCTGTTACGTCTGTTGTTCTAAAATAAAACTGAGGTCTGTATTTAGTAAAGAAAGGAGTGTGTCTTCCACCCTCGTCTTTTTTAAGTACATATGCCTGAGCTTCAAATTTAGTATGTGGTTTAATTGAGCCAGGTTTACAAAGAACTTGTCCTCTTTCAATGTCGTCTCTCTCAACACCTCTTAATAGAATACCAACGTTATCACCAGCTTCACCTGTATCCAAAAGTTTTCTAAACATTTCAACACCAGTACAAACTGATTTCTTAGTATCTTTAACACCAACGATTTCAACCTCTTCACCAGTTTTAATCACACCAGATTCTATTCTACCAGTTGCTACAGTTCCTCTTCCTGAAATTGAGAAAACATCTTCAACAGGCATTAAAAAAGGTTTGTCTTTGTCTCTAGTAGGTTGCGGAATAAATTCATCAACTGCCTTCATTAATTCCAAAATAGAATTTTTTCCAATTTCATCATCTCTACCTTCTACAGCAGCTAAAGCTGATCCTTTAATAATTGGAGTTTTATCACCTGGGTATTTATAAGAAGTTAAAAGTTCTCTTATTTCTTCTTCAACCAATTCTATCATTTCTTTATCATCTACTTGATCAACTTTATTTAAGTAAACAACAATAGAAGGTATTCCAACCTGTCTTCCTAAAAGAATATGCTCTCTAGTTTGAGGCATAGGACCATCAGCAGCATTAACTACTAAAATTGCTCCATCCATTTGTGCAGCACCTGTGATCATGTTTTTAACATAGTCAGCGTGACCTGGACAATCTACGTGAGCATAGTGTCTTTTTTCAGTTTCATACTCAACGTGAGCAGTTGAAATTGTAATTCCTCTTTCTTTTTCTTCTGGAGCTTTATCAATTTGATCGTAAGCTACAGCTTTTGCTCCACCCGTTAAAGCTAAAACATTTGTAATAGCTGCAGTTAAAGTTGTCTTACCGTGATCGACGTGACCGATTGTACCGATGTTACAGTGCGGTTTATTTCTTACAAACTTTTCTTTTGACATTTCTTTTTTACCTCAGTTTTTTGTTTTATTAATAATTTCTTTTTTTTCTTGGAGCGGGTAAAGAGAATCGAACTCTTACATCCAGCTTGGAAGGCTAGCGTTCTACCATTGAACTACACCCGCACAACATCAAGAATAACACTCCAATTGTTATAAAATTTTATTGAATGGTGGAGGGGGAAAGATTCGAACTTTCGAAGACCGAAGTCAACGGGTTTACAGCCCGCCCCATTTGACCGCTCTGGAACCCCTCCTTTTGGGGAAGTGTCCCCTTGTTCAATAAAGCTTCAAACAACAAGCGTTTTATATATTTTTATTATGCAATTGCAACACGAGATTTACTGGGAAAACATGCTAAAATGCGTATAAAACAAACAAATATATATGAATAAATCATCTTTTTTCATCATTGGCCAACATGCTGTAATTGAGGCATTAAGAAACCCAAAAAGAAAGGTTTTAAAGGTATTTCTAACTGAAGAAAGTAAAAAAAATATACATAGAAAAAATCCAAAAAAAAATGTTCTTACAGATGTTAAGGTTTATTTTAAAACAAAAAAAGAACTAGATAAATACACAACAAAAGAACAGTTAATGCATGGCGGCTATGTTGCTGAGATTGAGCATCTAGAACAACCAGACTTAAAAGAATTTATAAAAGAAAAAAAAAGCTTAACATTTGTTTGCATAGATGAAGTAACTGATCCACGAAATATCGGTTCACTAATTAGAAGCGCTGCATCATTTAATATTGATGGACTTATAGTTAAAGAAAGACAATTTCCAAGCGATAGTAAATTAATGTATAAATCAGCAAGTGGTTGTATGGAACATTTAAATATTTTTCAAGTTTCCAATATCAATTCTACACTTAAGAATTTAAGAGAAAAAAACTTTTGGGTTTATGGGTTTGATGTAAGTGGAAAAAAAAATTTCACAGAAATTAAATGGGAAGGAAAAAATGTTCTTTTATTTGGTTCAGAAGGATTTGGTATGAGAGAGCATACAACTAAATATACTGATTTCTTAGTTAGAATTGATATTAATAAGAATATTGAAAGTTTAAATATATCAAATAGTGCATCTATAGTTTTTCATCATCTTAATTATTTAAAAAATTCTTAATTATTGAAAAGATTCTTAGATATATTAAACTTTAATTGAATATGTCTTATAATAAAAAAAAAATACTCTATCTCCTTGTTTGTATAATTCTAAGTATACTCATTTATCTTTCTTTTAGAATTCACTTATATAATTTTTTCAATGATGTTAGTTGGTCTTATGATGATGAAAATTATCTCATATATTTGTACTTTATGGCCTTTCAACTCACTATTTGGTTATCTTTTTTTGCTAGAAAAAAATTTAGTACAATATGTGATGTATTTCTAATCTTAATGTTCGTAAATATTATTAGTACGCCTATATATTTTTTTTATACAAAAGATGTTCCCATATTACAAAAAAATTTAAATTATTTAGTGGATTACGCAGAAGATGGATTTTTTGGTGGAATTATAGAAGGTAGACAAAAAATATTTACAGATGCATCAGGATTTAGACCAAATAAAAAAAGTATAAATTACAGTAATAAAGATAAAGATACTATTAGAATATTTACTATCGGTGCAAGTGCCACCGCAAACATAAGATTTGGTAACGAAAAAACCTGGTCATCTTTAATGGGAAAGTTAATTGAGAACTCTACGAACAAAAATGTTGAAGTCATTAATACTGGAATTAATGGTCTGAGATCACAACAGTTTTATTTAAAATTAAGAGATATATCAAAATATGATCCAGATCTTGTTATAATCATGACTG
>CAJQTA010000033.1 GCA_905618895.1 uncultured Candidatus Pelagibacter sp. | reverse complement strand
AAGCAAGACCAAACAAGATATTTATTACTGTTGGTTTTACATAAAGAAAAACTGGATTATCAAAATAAATTGTTAGACCACCAAAAAAAGAAATTAAAATCCCACCGATTAATGGAACCATTGGAATTTTTTTATCGAGGAACCAAATTGTCGCTAATGCAACTAAGGTTGCTATTATAAACGGAGGAATAGCGACAGTTAAGCTTTTATCACTATTATAATAATAATAAAAAAATATTGCTAAAGGTCCAAAGTCTGTAACAAATTTAATAAAAGATTTATTCACCTTAAAAGATATTAACATATACACAAAACATTCATATTTTTTTATTGATTTTTTTTTTTAAAGCCCCATATTCTAGGTAATGGCAATTCAAAAAGCTAAATTTTCAATTGGCGATATAGTTAAACACAAACACTTTGAATTTAGAGGTGTGATTTATGATGTTGATTTTGAATTTAATAATTCTGAAGAATGGTACCAGTCTATACCAAAAAATGTTAGGCCCAGAAAAGATCAGCCTTTTTATCATCTATTGGCTGAAAATGAGGAAATAACCTATGAAGCTTATGTATCTGAACAAAATTTGCTTATAGATGATTCAGAGGAGCCTATTAAGCACCCTTTAATCGAAGAGATATTCTCTGGAAGAAAAGGTACTAGCTATTTCAAGCCATCCAATTAATAAGATCATTTTTTTAACACAATTAGTTCAAATCTTAGACATATATATTTATTATTATAAATTATATTCCAGTCAAGGGTGCAAAATGTATCCCTTAAATTGTTATCTCCCTCAGCATTCTTGATTGGAATAGCTTTTCATAATAAAAATTAGATTATCTATTTTTAATATATATAATTTAAAATGACTAAATTTTTTAAACCTAACAAAATTTTTGCAATTACATCAAGAGCCCCAAAATATGTTTTGTTTTTATTTGTAGTGGTTTTATCTATTGGTCTGACAGAAGCATTAATTTTATCACCTGAAGATTATAAACAAAGTCATGCAGTGCGAATTATGTACGTTCATGTTCCAGCAGCATGGATAGCACTTGGAACATTCTCTAGCTTAACTTTATTTTCGATTGGAAGTTTTGTTTTTAAAAATAAATATTTTTCTTTAATTTCTAAAAGTTTAGCTCCGTCAGGATTCGTTTTTAATATTATTGCATTAATAACTGGATCAATTTGGGGTAAACCAACCTGGGGAACTTGGTGGGCTTGGGATGCTAGAATAACCTCTATGTTAATCTTAGCATTATTTTATGCAATGTATTTACTGGCTTGGAGAATTTATGAAGGTAAAGAATATGTTGTGAAAATTACTTCTATGATTGCGATACTAGGAGCTATAAATGTTCCAATAATTAAATTTTCTGTTGATTGGTGGAATACACTTCATCAGAGCTCGTCAGTTAATATTTTATCTGATACTTCAATCCATATATCTATGTTAATCCCTCTAGGTATAATGACTGCGGCATTTGCTCTTTTTTCGCTGCTTATTTTTTTAATGAAATATAATACGGAACTGATAAAGATTAAAAATAAAGGATTAGATAGATTATGATAAATGAAATAATTTCAATGAATGGATATGGACTATATGTTTGGTCTGCATTTGCTTTTACATTAATTAGTTTTGCATCATTATATTTTGTAACCAAGTTACAACTTTCAAAAGAACAAAGTAAATTTGTATCTAAGTTTGGATCTCTTAATGTGGATAAGACAAGAGTTGCGAGATTACAAAGTAGTAATAAAGAAATATTATCAAGTACATCAAAAATTTAACTTATAATCCATGTATGGTAAAAAAGTTAAGTTACGGTTTTTGTTTTTAACTCTAGTTTTAGTTTCTGTAATTTTATCAGTTTTTTTAATTTTACAGTCCTTAAAAGATAACGTTATATATTTTCAATCACCATCAGAAATTAAATCTTTAATAGAAATAGATAAAAAAAAAATAAGAGTTGGAGGAATGGTTAAAGAGCAATCGATCTCTATTAATTCTAATGAAGTTACTTTTATTATTACTGATTTTAAAAATGAAATAAATGTTACTTATTCTGGGGCTGTACCAAATTTATTTGCGGAAGGAAAAGGAGTGGTTGCTGAAGGCTTTCTAAAAGATAGAAATTACTTTTCAGCTACAAAAATTTTAGCAAAACATGATGAAAATTATATGCCACCAGAAGTAAAAGAAGCGATAGGAGATAAATAAATTGCTTGCTAATCAAATAGGTTATTATTCATTAATTTTAGGGTTACTATTTTCATTTTTACTATGTGTTGTCTCAATTAAAGATTTCAAAAATAACAATAAGAAGATTAACCAGAACATATTTATATTGTCTTTTTTACAGTTGAGTTTTGTAATTATAAGTTTTTTAAGTTTAATATTATCTTTTATAAACTCAGACTTTAGTAATGAGACAGTTTTTAATAATTCTCATACAGCAAAACCTTTATTTTACAAAATTTCAGGAACGTGGGGTAACCATGAGGGAAGTTTATTATTATGGTTATTAGTATTAACTTTATTTATTTTTTTATTTTTAGTTAAGTCCAGCAATCAACCCAAAAAATATAGAATTTTAACTTTATTATTTCAGCAAATGATTATAATTGGTTTTTTTTTATTTGTATTGATTACTTCAAATCCATTTAATTATTTATTTCCAATACCAAAAGAAGGGCTTGGACTTAATCCTATCTTGCAAGATCCAGCATTAGCAATACATCCACCAATTTTATATTTAGGTTATGTTGGTTCATCAATAATATTTTCAGCCGCGCTTGCGGCTGTTACCCAAAACTATATTTCCAAAGAATGGGCTCAACACATAAAAAAATGGGTTTTGGTTTCTTGGGTTTTCTTAAGTATTGGAATAATGCTTGGATCAATTTGGGCATATTATGAATTAGGATGGGGTGGATTCTGGTTTTGGGACCCAGTTGAAAATGTTTCTTTAATGCCTTGGCTAACATTAACAGCTTTATTTCATTGTATTATGGTATTAGAAAAAAGATTAGCCCTAACATCCTGGGTAGTCATATTATCCATTACAACATTTACTCTTAGTATGTGTGGAACATTTTTAGTCAGATCTGGCATTCTTAATTCTGTACACACTTTTGCAAATGATCCAGCAAGAGGAATTTTTATATTAACTTTTTTATTTATCTTAATTTTTTTATCTTTAGGAATATTTTTTATATTTCATAAAGAAAATAATAAAGACCCAAGTAATTTTTTTTGGTTAAGCAAAGAAACTTCAATTCTAATTAATAATTGGTTTATGATGTATTTTTTATCTGTTGTATTAATTGGAACAGTTTATCCAATATTTCTAGATGTAGTGACAGCAGAAAAAATTTCTGTAGGCCCTCCTTTTTATCATAAATTGATTGCCCCTTTTTTAGGGCCATTTTTACTGTTCATGGCTTTAGGACCAAAACTTAAATGGATTAAATCTAAAGTTGAGAAAAGAAATTCATTAATTATCTTTTTTGCAGTTTCGGTTGTTTTAACAATTTTTGTATTGAAAAACTTAACGACTGATTTACTTTTTTATACCGTCTTAATTTCAGCTGCCTTTTTTTTGTTTTTTACTACTTTAAATGAATTATTTGTAAAAAAATTAAACAATATTTCGCAAACAATTGCACATTTTGGTTTTAGTTTGATGATTTTAAGTATTTTATTTAACAGTATTTTATCATCAGAAATTATAACTAATATAAAATTAGGGGAAAAATATAACCTTAATAAGATTGAAATTTTCTTTGAAAGAATTGAAGAAAAAAAAGAAAGTAATTTTAATTCTATTATTGGTCATTTTAAAATAACTGGTGAAAATGGTAAGATTGTTGAGTTAAAACCGGAGCTTAGAATTTATGATCAACCCACGATGATTACTAGTGAGGCAGATATAAAAACAACTTTATTAGAAGACAAATTTTTAGTCATGAATCTTGTTAAGGGTGGTGAATATTTTAATATTAGATATCAAGTAAAACCATTCATGCTTCTAATTTGGTTTTCGGTTTTACTATTAAGCTTTGGTGGATTAATTAGTATATTCAAAAAAAAATATGAAAAATAAATTTAATTTATTTATTATAATTACATTTTTATGTTTTTGTTTTGCTATCCTGTATAAAGGATTAAATAATTCAAATATATATTCTCCTAAATTTAATAATTTAAAAAACATACCTATTTTTAAAGCTAAGGACTTTAATTCAAATCTTTTTGTCGACTCAAAAAAAATTTTTGAAGAAGATAAATTTTATATTGTGAATATTTGGGCTTCTTGGTGTGTTCCTTGCAGAGAGGAGCACTCTTTATTAATGGAATTAAGTAAAAATAAATCAGTTAAACTAATTGGATTGAACTATAGAGATAATTTAGACAATGCAAAAAAATTTATTAATGAATTTGGAAACCCTTATGCTCAAAATTTAATTGATAATGAAGGAAGTTTGAGTATTGAATTTGGAGCCTATGGTGTGCCCGAAACTTTTGTAATCAATAAAGAAAAAAAAATTGTAAAAAAATTTATTGGCCCAATTAATGAAGAAGCAGCAGAAGAAATTAAATTAATTATTAAATGAAAATTTTAAAGATATTTATAATTTTATTTTTAACTTTGAGTTTTTCTCAGTCAAAATCTGACGATAAAAATGATGAAATAAAAAGTAAAATTTTAAAAAATATACGTTGTCTAATTTGTCAAGGGCAATCTGTTTATGATTCAGAATCAGAGTTTGCTTTGAGTATAAAATTAATTGTTGATAAAAAAATTAATGTGGGTTTGAACGAAGAACAAATATATGAATTTTTGAGGGAAAAATATGGGGATTGGATCATTTATGATCCAAAACTAAACAAAAATACCTATATTTTATGGTTATTACCCTTATTGTTATTTTTGTTTGGTGGTGCAATAATATATAAAAACCTAATTATTAAAAAAATTAAATTTAAAGATAAAAAATGACCATCCTTTTAAAAAAAACTTTATTTATAGTAATACTAACTTTGTTATTTTTTCCAATTAATGCAGAAGAAAATAAAAGCAGTAACGAACATCAGTATAATTTTTATACTGGAAATTTTGATTTCAGCGATGATAAACAAAAATCAATATTGTTTGGGTTTCAGCATCAAAATGAAACATTAGAAAGAAATTTTTTGATAGGTAATGCCTCTCCAATTACAGGTGGTTTTATAACTGAAAATTCAGCCGCATATATTTATACAGGAGTTGAATGGAATTACGATTTAGGAAATAAACTTGTATTTACACCAAGCTTTGCGCCTGGACTTTATAGTGAAGGTAATGGAAAAGATTTGGGTCATATTTTAGAATTTAAAACTGAAGTACAGGCAACTTATGCTATTTCAAAAGATTCAAGTATTGGAATGTCGTATAACCATATATCTAATGCAAGTTTAGGAGATAAAAACCCTGGAGCAAATAGTTATATGTTTAATTTTCTTAAAAAATATTAATAAACTTTAATGAATTTAAAAGACTGTCATAATTATAGTGACTTTAGAAAATTAGCTAAAAAAAAATTACCATCACCAATTTTTCACTACATAGATGGTGCGGCTGATGATGAAATTACCTATCAAAGAAATACCAGTGCATTTGACGATGTTGATTTAGTGCCAAATGTTTTAAGAGGAGTTGAAAATGTTGATTTATCCACAACAATTTTTGGAAAAAAATTAGACTTACCCTTTTACTTAGCACCAACTGCTTTGCAGAAATTATTTCATTACGATGGTGAAAGAGCTGTAGGAAAAGCAGCACAAAAATTTAATACAATGTTTGGTGTCTCTGCTTTAGCAACAGTGAGTGTTGAAGAAATAGCCTCATTAATTGATACACCTAAGATGTTTCAATTTTATTTTCACAAAGATAGAGGATTGAATGATGCTGTAATGGAAAGAGTTAAGGCTGCTAAATTTGATGTAATGGCATTAACTGTTGATACGATAACTGGAGGAAATAGAGAAAGAGATTTAAGAACAGGCTTTACATCTCCACCAAAACTCACACTCTCTAGCCTTTTTAGCTTTGCCACAAAACCTATGTGGGGAATTAATTATTTAACCAGAGGAAAGTTTGAATTGCCTCACTTGCAAGACCATGTTGGTGAAGGAACTAGTACAGCTACATCTGTTGGTAATTATTTTTCTACTATGCTTGATCAATCTATGAACTGGAAAGATGCTGAAAATCTTTGTTCTAAATGGGGAGGTCATTTTGCATTAAAAGGTATCATGAGTGTGGATGATGCAAAACGTGCAGTTGATATTGGCTGTACTGGAATAATGGTTTCAAATCATGGAGGCAGACAATTAGATGGATCAAGAGCACCTTTTGACCAACTTGCAGAAATTGTTGATGCTGTTGGGGATAAACTTGATGTAATTTGTGAAGGTGGAATTCATAGAGGAACTCATATGCTTAAAGCATTATCACTAGGTGCAAAAGCATGCTCAGGAGGAAGGTTATATTTATATGCATTAGCAGCCGCTGGACAAGCGGGCGTTGAAAGAGCAGTAAATCAGTATCGTCTGGAATTAGAAAGAGATATGAAGTTAATGGGCTGTAATAAAATAAGCGAATTAAATAGAAATAATTTAAGATTTAGAAGAACGTGAACCTAAAAGATTGTCATAATTTTGAGGATTTTAGAAAATTAGCTAAAAAAAAATTACCATCACCCATTTTTCATTATATTGATGGAGGATCTGATGATGAGACAACATTAAGAAGAAACACAGAATCTTTTAGTGACTGTGATTTAGTTCCAAATATTCTTGCAAGTGTTGGTAAACCAGATTTATCAACAACACTTTTTGGTAAAAAAATAGAAATGCCAATTTTTCTTTCACCGGCTGCGATGCAACGACTTTATCATCATGAGGGAGACCTAGCGTCAGCAAGAGCAGCAGAGAAGTTTGGAATATTTTATAGTATGTCTTCAGTGGGAAATGACACTATAGAAGAGGTTTCCGAAATATCAAAAGGACCAAAACTATTTCAACTTTATGTTCATAAAGATAGATCAATTTCAGATGATTTAATAGATAGATCAAGAAACTCTGGATTTGATGCAATGTGTTTAACTGTCGACACACTTGTTGCTGGCAATAGAGAGAAAGATCATAGAACAGGTTTTACTACACCACCAAAGCTGACACTTCAAAGTTTAATGAGTTTTGCAATGCGTCCTCAATGGGTATTTAATTATCTAACAACTAAAAAATTTGAACTTGCAAATATAAAAAATAAAACAGACAAAGGAACAAATATAGCACAATCAGTTATTGACTATATAAATGAACAGTATGATCCGGCAATGAGTTGGAAAGATGCAGAGTATTGTGTGAAAAAATGGAATGGACCCTTTGCACTTAAGGGTGTCATGTCCGTAGAAGATGCAAAAAAAGCCATAGATATTGGATGCACGGCTATAATAATTTCTAATCATGGTGGAAGACAATTAGACGGATCAAGATCCCCATTTGACCAGATACAAGCAATTAGGGAGGCTGTTGGAGATAAACTTGAAATAATTTTAGATGGTGGGGTCAGAAGAGGAACCCACGTCCTTAAGGCAATAGCTGCTGGAGCAACAGCCTGTAGTTTTGGAAAGATGTTTTTATTCTCTTTGGCTGCGGGTGGTCAACAAGGAGTTGAACACTTGTTGCAAAATATGCACGATGAGATTAATAGAAATATGGTACTGATGGGTTGTAAAAATTTAAAAGAATTAAATAGTTCAAAATTAATTTATAGAAAATAAAAGGAGTATATTTATGAAATTAGCAAAAAATTTAAAAAACTTAGGAACTGAATCAGCTTTTGCTGTTCTAGCGGAAGCTAAAAAATTAGAAGCTCAAGGAAAATCAATGATACATATGGGGTTGGGCCAACCAGATTTTAAAACACCAAAACATATTGTTGAAGCAGCAAAAAAAGCTTTAGACGATGGGCATCATGGATATGTAATGTCTAATGGAATTCCAGAGTGCAGACAATCAGTAACAAGAAGTATTAAAAGACTTTATAACGTTGATGTAGATTTCGAAAGAATTCTAATCATGCCTGGGGGAAAACCAACAATGAGTTATGCAATTCAATGTTTTGGTGAGCCGGGTGCAGAAATAATTCACCCAACTCCTGCTTTTCCAATTTATGAATCTATGATTAATTATACGGGATCGACTGCAGTGCCATATGATCTAACGGAAGATAAAGATCTAAAATTTAACCCAGAGAAGATTTTATCTTTAATTACAGATAAAACTAGATTGCTAATATTAATTAACCCAAACAATCCAACAGGAAGCTTTGTAGAAAAAGCAGACATTGATGTGTTGGCTGAAGGTCTTAAAAAACATCCGCATGTTACAATTTTAAGTGATGAAATTTACAGTAGACAAATTTTTGATAATAAAGAAATGCCTACATTCTTTAACTATCCAGAATTAAGAGAAAGATTAATTGTTTTAGAGGGATGGAGTAAAGCTTACTCTATGACTGGGTGGAGACTAGGGTGGAGTTTTTGGCCTAAAGAACTAGTTCCACATGTTAATAAGCTTTTAATTAATAGTGTTTCCTGTGTAAATGCAGCCGCTCAATTTGCAGGCATTGCAGCCCTAGATGGTCCAGATGATTCCATCAATGAAATGATGAAAGAATTTACTATAAGAAGGAAGTTAATTCACGAAGGTTTAAATAGTTTACCTGGTGTAGAGTGTAGCTTACCTGGTGGAGCTTTTTACGCATTTCCCAAGGTAATAGGAACAGGAATGAATGGTGAAGAATTTTGTAAAAAGGCTATGCATGAAGCAGGGGTTGCAATAGTACCTGGTACGGCTTTTGGTAAAACTTGTAATGATTATGTAAGATTTAGTTTTGCATGCTCACAAGATAATATTTCTAATGCATTAGAAAATCTTAAGAAGATGTTAGGCTAAAAATTTAATTAAGGTCAAAAATTTTACCTGGATTCATTATATTGTTTGGATCAAGGCTTCTTTTAATTGATTTCATTAAAGGTAAATTATCTGGATGTTCTTTAAGAAGGTAAGCTTTTTTTTGTAGACCAATACCATGTTCACCAGTAATTGTTCCCTCAAGTTCCAAGGTCTTGTCTATGAGCTTATCACTAAAATCTCTAATTTTTTGATAAGAACCCTCAACAGCTGGATCATACATTATAATTGCATGAAAATTTCCATCACCAACGTGACCAACCATTGGGGCTTTAAGACCAAATTTTTTAATTTCTGTTTCAGCAAAATTAATACACTCAACTAAGTTAGAAACAGGCACACATACATCTGTTGAATATATTTTTACATCTTTACCCTGTGCTTTTACAGACCAGTAAACATCATGTCTTGCTTGCCATAATTTATTTCTATCCTCAAGCGATTCTGCCCATTTAAAATCACTACCATTATTATTTTTTGATAATTCTTCAACAATTTTAATTGCCTCTTTGTTTGATTCTTCACTACCATGAAATTCGAAAAAGAGCGTTGGTTTAGCTTCCATATTATCCAATTTTGAGTACTCAATACAAATTTCCATTTGATCTTTATTTAACATTTCTATTCTTGCGATTGGAACACCATATTGGATAACCTCTTGTGATGTTAAGACTGCAGTTTCAAGATCGGAAAAATGGCATACTGCACTCATTATACTTTCAGGTATTGGTGATAACCTTAAATGTACTTCAGTAATAATTCCCAATGTTCCTTCAGAGCCTATAAATAGATTTGTTAAATTATAACCTGCGGATGATTTTTTTGTACGAGTTCCAGTTTTAACAATCTCTCCACTTGGTAATACCACAGTTAAACCTGACACAACTGTTCTCATCGTTCCATATTTTACTGCCATTGTACCTG
>CAJQTA010000032.1 GCA_905618895.1 uncultured Candidatus Pelagibacter sp. | reverse complement strand
CAAAGAAATTTTGTGTTATTACCACTTTTTGAAATCGATCAATCATGGAAGCACCCAAAATCTAAGATTAATATTAATAAATTAATCAGTTCATTAGAAATTAGAGACTTAAGATCTATTAAACAAATATAAATTAATGTTATAGTAATAAATGCTTAATTCAGAAGAATTAATAGGTAAAATTAAATCCTACAATAAATTTTTAAATCCTGAGAAATTACATAAGGCATATAACTTTGCTATAAATGCTCATAGGAATCAAAAAAGAGATTCTGGAGACCCTTACTCAAACCATCCAATAGCAGTGGCAAGCATCTTAACAGAACTTAAATTAGACAGTGCAACTATAACAACTGGTTTATTGCATGATACAATAGAAGATACACATGCTACTTACGAAACAATAAAAAAAGAATTTGGTGCAGAAGTTGCAGATTTAGTTGAAGGTGTAACTAAAATTTCAGTTTTTGAAAATCAAGCTGCCTCCAACTCTAAAGCAGAAAATTTTAGAAAATTAATTTTAGCAACATCAAAAGATATTAGAGTTTTGCTTGTAAAAGTTGCAGATCGTCTTCATAATATGAGAACCATTGATGCTATCGATAAAATTGAAAAACGTGAACGTATAGCAAGAGAAACAATGGAAATTTATGCACCATTAGCTGATAGAATGGGAATGCACACAATTAGAGATGAATTGGAAGATCTTTCATTTAAAGTTTTAAACAATGACGCAAGAGAATTAATAAATAAAAGACTTGCTGAAATTAAAGATGATAACGTTAATAGTTTTAATTCTATATCCTATCAATTTAGCGACCTATTAAACCAAAACAATTTGAATGCTGAAATTATAGGTAGAGAAAAAACTCCTTTTTCAATTTGGAGAAAAGTTCAAAAAAAAAGAATCTCACTTGAACAAATTTCAGATATCATTGGTTTTAGAATTATTCTTAATAATATTGAGGATTGCTATAAGGCACTTGGTATATTTCATAAAGAATGGAATTGTATACCTGGCAAATTTAAAGATTATATTTCATCTCCTAAAATTAATAAATATCAATCTTTGCATACTTCAATTATAGGACCAAATAGAAGACCTATTGAAATTCAGCTTAGGACTAAGCAAATGCATGAATTTGCAGAAAGAGGTATTGCATCTCACTGGAAATATAAATCTTCTGAAAAATTTAACTCATTAACTTGGAAAGAATATGACTGGCTAGCAGACTTAGTAGAAATTATTGATCGAAATGAAAATCCAGAAGATTTTTTTGAATATACAAAACTTCAAATGTTTCAAGAAAATGTTTTTTGCTTTACACCGAAAGGTTCTGTAATAAAACTCCCAAAGGACGCAACACCGATTGATTTTGCATATGCTGTGCATACAAAAATTGGTAATAGCACTGTAGCATGCAAGATTAATGGTAATGATAGTGAACTACAAAGTATGCTTAGAAATGGTGATGTTGTAGATATAATTACTTCTAGAAATAAATCACCTTCTTTACACTGGATACCTATCACAAAAACTGGAAAAGCAAGATCCGCTATTAGAAAATATTGGTACAAAAAAGGAGAAGAAAAAGCTCAAAGAATTAAAAAATATAATACTACTTTATGGATGTCTTTACCTGATAAACCTGGCAAACTAGGGGAGGTTACAACTTTACTTGGCTTTCATAGTTTAAACATTTCAAGTGTTGAGATGAAAGAAAAAACCAAAGAATACATCAACTTTAGATTTAATTTAATAATTAATGATTTGAAAAACTTTACAAATTTTATTAGTGAGTTAAAACAAAAAGAGATAAAATTTAAAATCATTAGACATGAAGACAACTGGTTAAAGGAACGTAATGCTTTCACACAAAAAATCTTTAGATATTTTAAAAAAGACTAATGCCCTTTTAGAGGGTCATTTTGTTTTATCATCAGGTCTACATTCCTCTAAGTATATTCAGTGTGCTAAGTTATTAAGCTTTCCACATTTAGCGGAAAAAATTTGCATATCACTAGCTAAAAAGATTAAAAAAAAATTTAAAAAAATTGATTTGATACTTGCACCAGCTATGGGTGGTGTAATTATTGGTTATGAAATTGGAAAATTGTTAAAAAAAGAAACAATTTTTTGTGAACGAGTTGATAGAAAGTTTAAACTTCGACGGGGTTTTCATATTAATAAAAATGCTAAAGTATTAATTATAGAAGATGTTATAACTACTGGTAAATCAAGCATTGAGTGTGTGAAGTTAATTACAAAATCAAAAGCCAAACTTTTAGGCTTTGCTTCATTAATTGACAGATCATCAAAAAAAACTTTAAAAATAAAAAGTAAAATTATATCTCATATGAAAATTGAAGTGCCCGTATTTAAAAGTAATAATCTTCCTGAATATCTTAAGTCAACACCAATAACAATTCCTGGTAGCAGATATATTAAATGAAAAAATTAGGTGTTAACATAGATCATATTGCTACTATTCGAAATGCTAGAGGATCGATACATCCTGATCCATTCTTAGCAGCAAAATATGTCATGAATTGTGGAGCAGATTCTGTAACTATTCACCTTAGAGAGGATAGAAGACACATAAAGGATCAAGATGTTATCAAAATATGTAAAGATAAAAAAATATTAGTAAATTTAGAAATATCCTTAAATAATAATATTTTAAAAATAGCTTTAAGAAATAAACCAAATTACATTTGCGTAGTCCCAGA
>CAJQTA010000031.1 GCA_905618895.1 uncultured Candidatus Pelagibacter sp. | reverse complement strand
ATGCTTTATATAAAATTTGTAAAAATTTTAAGCCAAGTAATAAAAATCTAAAATATTTAATTACAGACTCAAACGGAAAAGTTTTACAAAATAATTTTGATTTAGAAATTTTGCTTAAAAATACTAATTGGAAAAAACTTAAAAAATAAAATATTAACGTCTTTGACCAAATAATCTTAATAACATTATAAATAAATTTATAAAGTCCAGGTAAAGAGTTAGGGCTCCCATTACAGCTTTTTTACCCATCAACTCACCAGTGTCACTTGCTGCGTACATGTTTTTAATTTTTTGAGTGTCATAAGCGGTAAGTCCAACAAAAATTAAAACACCTAAAATTGAAATCACAAAATCCATCATTGTAGATTTCATAAACATATTAACAACTGATGCTACAATAATTCCAATTAGACCCATCATTAAGAAAGATCCTAATTTTGTAAGATCTCTTTTAGTTGTGTAGCCATACAAGCTCATCGCACCAAAAGTAATTGAAGTAATAAAAAACACTCTAGTAATACTGGCACCAGTGTAAGTTAAAAATATCGACGATAATGAAATTCCCATTAATGAGGCAAAAACCCAAAAAGTTGTTTGAGCAGTAGATGCCGCCATTTTATTAATTCTAGCACTCATGTATAAAACAACTCCAAGCGGCGCAAGCATTACAATCCATTTAAAACCTGAAAGAAAAATTGTATTTCCCAAACTTGTTAGCGAAATAATAGATCCATTTGCATCTGTTACTACTGATAGTTTAAAAAATATTAAAGATACAAGTCCAGTTAATAAAATACCAGAAGCCATATAGTTATAGACTTTTAGCATGTAGGCTCTTAAGCCTTCATCCATTACTACAGTTGATTGTTGAGCTTCTTTTACTTTATTTAGTAAATTTTGTTTATTGAATATCATAGTTTATATATAATAGCCTTTTACTATTAATTCAAGATGTCTTACAAGCCTTAAAAAATATTTATGAATTATAAAAAATTAGGAAACACTGATCTAAAAGTAAGTACTATTTGTCTTGGAACGATGACTTGGGGTGAGCAAAATACTCAAAATGAAGGCTTTGAACAGATGGACTATGCTTTAGATCAAGGTGTTAACTTTTGGGATACGGCAGAAATTTATTCTATACCTCCAAAACAAGAAACATTTGGAAATACAGAGGTAATTATTGGAAATTGGTTTGAAAAGACAAAAAAGAGAGACAAAGTAATCTTAGCTTCAAAAGTTTGTGGTCCAATGCGAGAGTATGTTAGAGACGGTGGCAATCAATTTGGAACAAAAAATCTTACCGAAGCATTAGAGGGAAGTTTAAAAAGATTAAAGACTGATTATATTGATTTGTATCAGTTGCATTGGCCAGAAAGAAAAACTAATTTTTTTGGGAAACTAGGTTATGAACATGATGACACTAATGAGTGGACTAAATTTGAAGATATTTTAGAAAACCTAAAAAAATTTATAGAACAAGGAAAAATAAGACATGTGGGTATATCAAATGAAACTCCATGGGGATTATCTAAATTTTTAGAAATTTCAAAAAATAAAAATTTTCCCAGAATGCTTTCAGTTCAAAATCCTTATAATTTATTAAATAGGACATATGAAGTTGGTCTTGCAGAAATGTCTGTCAGAGAAAAGGCTGGTTTGTTAGCATACTCTCCTTTGGCTTGTGGTTACTTGTCTGGAAAATACAGAAATAATCAAATGCCAAAAGGCACAAGAATTGAACGTGACGGGCAATTTTGGACTAGATATAATAAACATAATACAAGTAAAGCAGTAGACGCATACTACGAAGTCGCAAAAAAAAATGGCTTAGATTTGGCTCAAATGTCTTTAAAATTTTTAGAAATTCAGCCTTTTGTAACATCTGTTATTATCGGTGCAACGACTATGGAACAGTTGAAAAGTAATATAGAAAGTGTAAACATAAACTTAACTGATGAAATTATTAAAGAGTTAAATGAAGTCCAAGCTATATACCCTAACCCATGTCCATAATTAAAAATTTTATAATCCTACTTTTTATAACAACCTTTGCAGGTCAAGTTAACGCTGAAGAAGTAAAAAAAATGGGAAAGCATAAGGACTGGGAAACTTATATTATTAAAAATGATGGTGGAAAAGTTTGTTTTGCACAATCAAAACCAATTTTGCAGTCTCCAAAGAATAGCTCTAGAGAAGCAAGGTTATTTATAACTTTTAGACCAAATGAAAAAATTTCAAATGAAATAAGTACTACAGCTGGTTATGATTTTAATACTAAAAATTCTATTACAGCTAAATCTGGAAAACATAAATATAAATTTAATATGATTAAAGCAGATTTTGCATGGATAGATGGAAATAAAACAGAAAAAAAAATGATTAAAATTATGCAAACAGGATCTAGAATTATGGTTACTAGCCATAACCAAAAAGGATCACAAACAATTGATCACTATTCATTGTTGGGCTTTACTAAGGCTTACAAAGCTGCAAAGGCTAACTGTAGTTAAATAAATGAAATCAAGGAAAAAGATCGTACTTGCCTACTCGGGAGGGCTAGATACCTCCATAATTTTAAAATGGCTCCAAGAAAATTATGATGCAGAAGTTATTTGTTACACAGCAGATGTTGGCCAAGAAATTGATAGAAAAAAAATTATAAAAAATGCTAAAAGATTGGGTGTTAAGAATATTATCATTGAAGATTTAAAAGATATTTTTGTAAAAGATTATGTCTTTCCAATGCTTAGAGGACATGCAATTTATGAAGGTGTCTATTTATTGGGCACTTCAATTGCAAGACCATTAATTGCAAAACGTCAAATTGCTGCCGCTAAAAAATTTGGTGCTTATGCTGTCTCTCATGGATCAACTGGAAAAGGGAATGACCAAGTAAGATTTGAATTGGGCTATCATTATTTTGGCCCTAAGATAAAAATTATTGCACCCTGGAGAATATGGAAATTAAATTCCAGAACAGATTTAATTAAATATGCAAAAAAAAATAATATTCCTATTCCTACAGATAAAAAAGGTGCTCCACCATTTTCTATTGATGATAATTTATATCATACCTCAACTGAGGGTAAGGTTTTAGAAAATCCAAAAAACGCTGCTCCTGAATTTCTTTTTCAAAGAACAGTATCTCCTGAAAAGGCTCCTAATAAATCCTCTTTTGTAACTATAGGGTTTAAAAATGGAGATCCAATAACCGTAAATGGTAAAAAATTATTCCCTGGAAAATTATTAAAAAAACTTAATGAGGTTGCTGGAAAAAATGGAATAGGTAGAGTTGATTTAGTTGAAAATAGATTTATTGGAATTAAATCAAGGGGTGTGTATGAGACGCCTGGTGGAACATTATTAATGTCAGCACATAGAGCAATTGAATCAGTTACTTTAGATAAAAAAACTATGCATAAAAAAGATGAAATTATGCCAAAGTATGCTGAACTTATTTACAATGGCTATTGGTATTCGAAAGCAAGGTTAGAACTTCAAAAGATTGTGGACCTTAAAAGGAGTAAAGTGAATGGCTCTGTTAAACTTAAATTATACAAGGGCAATATCACTATAATGTCCAGACAAACAAAAAGTGACGCCTATTCAATAAAAAAAGTTTCTTTTGAAGAAAATAAAACTTTTAATAAATCAAACGTAGAAAAATTTATTAATTTCCATAAAAAACAATTAAAATAGCCTAACTTTAAAAGGACACTTTAACCTTTGCCTTTAATGTATAAATATCTATTCTATCCCTATGGAATCATTAAAAAATTGGATGATGGATGCAGCAAATATTTTATTTGATGATAGTAAAAATGACCTAAGAGCTTTGCCAAGATCTGTAAGATTACAAATTTTATTAGTTCTAAGCTTCGTTTGGACAACTGTCTTTAGTTTATATATTTTTTCATATACAACTTTTGCCTTTGGTTGGGCTGGTCTTTACATTGCACATATTGGTTTAATATTTGCAGTTTATATGACTTTCAAACATTTTCATAAAGCAGAGGCACAATCTAGTAGCGTATTTCAAACTAAAAACTTTGATCCTTTTAAGATAATGGTAATCGTTTTTGTAGTTGTTTTTATTTTTATATTTTCTAAGGGGATAGAAGTTTTAACAAAAAGTAATTCTTATAAGATTCCCTATGATGGGCCTTCTAAATCAGTGTTTGAAAAATGGCTACCATTTAGTAAAGATAAGTAATGGAAAAAATAGCAAAAAATTTACAGTTAGCATTAATGTGTATTATTTTAGTAAGCACAGTAATTGCTGTTGGAATAGAAATTAAGAATATGTTTTTAAATCAATCTGTAATGTTGGCAGATTTGCTTCTAATGTTTCTTTACCTAGAAGTGCTAGCAATGGTTCGTGTTTTTTGGAGTCAACAATCAATCAGCATAACTTTACCTCTTTTAATTGCGATAACTGCACTTGCTCGATTTATTATATTGCAAGGAAAAGAAATGGATCCATCAGCATTAGTTTATGAAGCTATAGCTATAGTTCTAATTGCATCTGCAATAGTTATTCTTAGATTAAGACATAGTGATAAATTAGGCCTAAAGAAAAGAAAATCTAAATAGTTTAAAATGATATTTGAAGCTTCAAGGGCTAAAGCCGTTGATCAATTAAATAATTTTATTGAACAAAATCTTACAGATTATTCAAAACTAAGAAATTTTGATTTTGGACCTGATAACAGATCAAATATTTCTTGTTTATCTCCATACATAACACACAGTGTAATTAATGAGTTAGAAGTAATTGATAAATCTCTTAAAAAATTTTCGTTCTCAAAAAATGAAAAATTTATTCAAGAAGTTTTGTGGCGTGTTTATTGGAAAGGTTGGCTTGAACTAAGGCCAGATGTTTGGACTGATTACTTGCGTGATCTAGAGATAATTAAAAAAGAATTTAAAGATGATCAAAATTATAAAGAAGCTCTTGAAGGTAAAACAAATATAGAATGCTTTAATCAATGGATAATTGAACTTAAAGAAAATAACTACCTCCATAACCATACTAGAATGTGGTTTGCTAGCATTTGGATATTTACACTAGAATTACCATGGCAGTTAGGAGCGGAATTTTTTATGCAACATCTTTATGATGGAGATCCTGCATCAAATACTCTTGGTTGGAGGTGGGTAGCTGGTGTTCAAACCCAAGGTAAACACTATTTAGCAAGTGAATGGAACATAAATAAGTTTACAAATAATAGATTCCAAAACATAAAGCTTAATGAAGATGTCCCACCAATACTCAGTGATAAAACTTATTCTATTAATAAAAAAGATTTTTTAAATTCTGAAGTTTTAAAGAATCAAACTTTATTGATTTTTGAAAATAATATGACTTTTGAATTTTCTGATTTTAAACAAGATAAATTTAAAAAAATTTTATTAATCTCAAACAGTACGGATAGGACTATCAAATTAAGTGAGAAAGTGTCCAAATTTAAAGCTGATCTCTTAGAAGATCAAAAAAAAAGGTTAAAAGAAAAATCAATTGATTGTGAAATTATAAGTATTAATGATTTAAAGAATATCACAGAAGAAGTTTATGCGCTTTATCCAACTGTTGGTGAAAATTTAGATTTTATTCAAAACAATAATTTAAAAAATATTAAATTTTTATATAGAAAGCTGGATCAATTTTCATGGCAATATTGCAATAAAGGTTTTTTTAATTTTAAAAATTATATTCCAAAAATTATTGCTAACTTTGCTTAAAAATTTATACCAAGAAAGCTTTAAGACCATCTAAAATATATTGCACACTTAATCCAGCTAAAATAATTGCTATCACTCTTGAAATTACACTGATTATTTTTTTATTAATTATTTTTGAAGATTTTGAAGCTATAAAAAAAATTGTAAAAGTTAAAAGCAAAACTAAAACTAAAGACAACATTCCCACAATTTGGTTTGTAAGGTTATTACCTATGTCTGAAACAGAAACAATGACAGAGGTGATTCCAGCTGGTCCAGCTATTAATGGTGTTGCTAAGGGAAATACACTTACTCTTTCTGAATTATAATCTAGGTCATCTTCTTTTCTTTGCTGTCTCTTATCAAACAGCATCTCCATAGAAATCAAAAATAAAATAATCCCACCTGCTATTGTAAATGCTGGATAAGATATGTTTAAATATCTTAGTAAAGAGCTTCCAAGTAATGCAAAAAATAGTAGTATAACGGCTGCAATTGTTGTGGCACTTAAAGCTGTTTTAATCTTATCTTTAGTCTCCATGTGTTGAGTGACTATTAAAAATAGGGGTGTTGTTCCTAATGGGTCAATAACAATGAAATATAAGAAAAAGGTTTGAATAAATATTTCAAGCATTTGAGTGCTTAACACAAACAGGCAAAATTAACTAAGCAAATAAAAAATAACTAAATACCTACTAACTTTTCCAATTGTTACTAAGATTAAAAATTTTATAAATTTAACTCTAAGTAATCCTGCTGCTAAAGTTAAAGGGTCTCCAATAATTGGTACCCAAGCAAACAACAAGGACCATCTTCCAAATTTATTAAACCACTTAGAAGACTTTTCTATTTGTTCGTCTTTAAATGGAAACCATTTTTTTGTTGAAAGATTTCTTGAATAAAAACCTAAAATCCAATTAACCACTGAACCCAAAATATTGCCAAGGCTTGCAACTATTAATAGAAATAAATTATCATAACTAGATGTTGCTATTAAGCCAGCTAATGTTAGTTCAGATGAAAATGGTAAGATAGTTGCTGCTAAAAAGGATATTATAAATAAAGATAAATAAATCATCCAGAACACTTCTTAGAACAATATTTAACCTTATCCCAATTTAGCTTCCATTTTTTTCGCCATGTAAAAGGTCTCTTACAAGTAATACAAATTTTTGAAGGTAAGTTTTCTTTTTTCACTAATTTGTATTTTGCTTAATAAATTTATCTGCTTCAGATAAAATCAATTGTTTTCTCTCATCTTTCATTTTATCAAAAACATACACCATCATTGAAAGTCTAGGGTTTTTAATAAAAAATTCTCTGTTTCGATCAATAAACCTCCAATACAATCCATCCATCGTATTACACCAGTCTCCCCTTTTAAAATCCATCATCTTCAAAATATAACTTGATCCACAAACATAGGGTTTAGTTGCGTATATTCCTCCATCACTAAACAAGCCCATTCCATAAACGTTTGGAACCATTACCCAGTCAGAAGAATCTACAAACATTTCCATAAACCATTTGTAAACATAAACTGGTTTCACCTCACAAAGGTTCATTATGTTCGATAAAATCATTAATCTTTCAATATGATGTGACCAACCGTGTTTTACTGCATTATTAATTGCAAAATCTAATGGGGGTAAGCCAGTGTTACCCTCATACCAAGATGACTTCATTTTTCTATTTTGTTTAAAGAAATTTTTAGTCTCCATTTGGTCACTATAATTTTGATAAATTCCCCTCATAAACTCTCTCCAACCTATAACTTGTCTAATGTAGCCCTCTAAAGAATTAAGTTTAATCTTATTTTTTTTATGAAAATCTAAAATTTTTTCAATAATAATTTCAGGTGTAATTAATCCTAAGTTTAAATAAGGGCTTAATGCACTATGAAATAAAATATTATCTTTTTGATCAACGGCATCCTCATAATCACCAAATAGATTAGATTTTTCTTTAATAAAAAAGTTTAAAAGTTTGGTCACATCTTCAATTTCAGTTGCAAACCAGAAATCATTTGTACTACCGGGGTGCTTTGAAAACATTTTTTCAATAATTGGCTTAAGATTTTTTGTGTGCTTACTTTCATTAATCTTTGGCAATTTTGGAGCAATAATATCTTTTGGTAACTTATTTCTATTCTCCTCATCAAAGCTCCACTTACCTCCAATAGGTGTTCCATCTGCACCCATTAATATTCCAGATTTTCTTCTTACTTCTTTATAAAATGTAGACATAAATGGCTTTTTGGATTTA
>CAJQTA010000030.1 GCA_905618895.1 uncultured Candidatus Pelagibacter sp. | reverse complement strand
AGTAATTATTAAAAATGTTTATTAATAACTTTGACCCAGTTGCTTTTCAAATTTTTTCATTAGAAATTAGGTGGTATTCACTAGCATATATTGCGGGAATTTTATTAGGCTGGCTTTATTGTAAAAAAAAATTAATCAATGATATAGCTTTATTTCAATTGTTTGATGATTTCATTACATACCTTATCATTGGTGTGATTTTTGGAGGACGACTGGGATATGTTCTATTTTATAATCTCAATTATTATATTCAAAACCCTATTGAAATTTTTATGCTATGGAATGGTGGCATGTCATTCCACGGTGGATTAATTGGTGTGGTTCTAGCCGCCATGTTTTTTGCTAAAAAAAATAAAATGGAATACTTTATTTTTTTAGATTTGGTTTCTTTGGCAGCACCAATCGGAATCTTCTTTGGAAGGATTGCAAATTTTATTAATTCAGAACTTTATGGCAGACCAACTGATGTCCCATGGTCGGTTGAATTTATAGTTATAGACAATATTAAAAGGCATCCATCACAATTGTATGAGGCTTTTTTTGAAGGAATAATTTTATTTTTAATCCTTAGTCATTTTACAAAAAAAAAATACCTAAAAAAACCTGGATTGATATCAGGAATATTTTTAATTTTTTATTCATTTTTTAGATTTGTAGCAGAATTCTTTAGGAATCCAGATCCACAAATTGGCTATATGGCTTTCGACTTAACACTTGGTCAATTTATTAGTATTATATTTTTAGCTATTGGTGCAATTTTATTTTTAAAAAAAAAAAATGAAAATTAAAAAGAACTCTTTATTAAGTATTGACAACTATATTGAGGAAGCTCTTTATAATAAAAAATTTGGTTATTATATGAAAAAAAATCCCTTTGGTAAAAAGGGTGACTTTATAACAGCTCCTAATATTTCATTATTATTTTCAGAAATGATTGCTGTTTGGATAATTTCTTTTTGGGAAAATATAAATTGTCCAAAAGAATTTAATTTAGTTGAATTGGGTGCAGGAAATGGTGAAATGATGAAAATATTAGTCAAGACATTTGATAAATTTCCAAAATTCAAAAAAACTTGCAAAATTAATATTTTAGAAAAAAGTAACTTTCTTAAAAAAATCCAAAAAAAAAAATATTAATAATAAAAAAGTAAAATGGTTAAATGACATAAATAACTTAAATAGTTCACCATGTTTATTTATTGCTAACGAATTTTTTGATGCACTACCTATTAAACAATTTATCAAAAAAAAAAATAAGTGGTATGAAAGATATGTTAAATTTACCAATCTTAAAAAACCAGAATATAAAGATGTACTGTTCAATATGAAAAATTTTGAAAAAAAAATTCAATTTAAAATTTCTCATAACCAAAAATTTATTGAATATTCTCCGTTAGCAATAGATTATTTAAAAGTGATTACAGAAAAGATTAAATCTAATAATGGAGGTATATTGATTATTGATTATGGATACTTAAATAAAGAAATCAAAAATACTCTTCAAAGCGTATCGAAACACAAATATAGTGACATACTGTATAACTTTGGAAAATCAGATATTACCTATAATTTAAGTTTTTATTTAATTAAGCAAATAATTAAACAGCTAGGGTCGTTTAACTTAAAAACTACCACTCAAAAAAAGTTTTTAACAAAGCTTGGTATATTTGAAAGAGCCGAAATTGTAGCGAAAAATATGCTATTTACTAAAAAAGCTGATATTTATTTTAGAATTAAAAGACTGGTCGATGAAAATGCTATGGGTAATTTATTCAAAGTAATGCTTATAACTAATAACAAAAATAAATTTCAAATAGGATTTTAAAGCTGATTAAATCAAAAAAATTATCTAAATCTAAAAACATTAAACATGCTTTCTTCAATAAATTAGGAGGTAAATCAAAAGGTATATATAAAAGTTTAAATTGTGGAGTTGGCTCATATGATAAAAAAAAAGATATATTAAATAACCTTAAAATTGTTACAAAAAAAATAAGGATTAAACAAAAAAAGATTATTTTACTGAAGCAAATCCACGGTAATAAATTTTGTTATATAGACAAAAATTTTA
>CAJQTA010000029.1 GCA_905618895.1 uncultured Candidatus Pelagibacter sp. | reverse complement strand
AGATTGGTATGCAAAAAAATATGTATCTAAAAAAAAAAGATTGAATTTTAATATCGAGATAAAAAAAAAATAAAATTTTTGTTATCTAAGCTCAAATTAAAAAATGATATCTTTGTGCATCGAGATTTTCATGTATCAAACTTAATGAAATATAAAAAACAATTAGCAACCATCGATACACAGGATGCTTTAATAGGTAACAGGGCATATGACTTAGCATCTTTAATTGATGATGTTAGATTTAAATCAAATAAAAAATTTAAAGATAATATTTATAATTATTATTTAAAATCAAATAAAATAAAGATCAATGAAGTCATCTTGCAAAATGATTTTGAAATATTATCAGTGCTCAGAAATATGAAAATAATAGGAATTTTTACCAGATTGGCTGTTAGAGATAAGAAAAATGTATACTTAAAACTAATACCTTATGCATGGAAATTAATAGAATTGAGAATTAAAAATAATAGATTATTTGATGATCTTAAAAAGATACTAGATTTAAATTTTTCCAAAGAAGTAAGGAATCTTAAATGAAAATTAATACTGCATTAATTTTATGTGCTGGTTATGGAAAGAGATTAAATCCATTAACCTTAAATGAACCAAAGCCACTTTTAAAGATTAATAATATTACACTACTTGAAAACTGTATTAATTTAATAGAATCCCTAGGAATGAAAAAGGTCATAATAAATACATATTATTTAAAAGATAAAATTGAAAATTTTTTAGTAATAAAAAAATTTAATTTAGATATTAAAATAATTAATGATGGAGAAAATATTTTAAATACAGGAGGCGGAATTTTAAATATGATGAATTCTTCAAGTGAGTTAGATTTTTTGACCCTAAACCCTGATACTGTTTGGAACAATAATTACACAAAATATATTAAAGATATGGAAAAATTTTATTTTTCTAATCAAATTAAAAATATACTTTTGCTTGTTAATAAAAATATTAGTTTTGATCAGAAACTAAAAGGTGATTTTAATCTTTTAAAAAATATTATCAAAAAAGATATTCAAAACAATTTAATTTATACAGGTTGTCAAATAATCAATAAAGATCTATTCAAATCTTATTCAGTTAATAATTTTTCAATATCAAAAATTTGGAATGAATTGGTCAATAGAAATGAGCTATACGGGTATGAGAGCTTGGAAAATTTCTACCATTTGACAAATCTAGAAGTTTATAAAGAGATACTAAAAAATAAGTAAATCCTTAGCTCTACTTTTATCTAAATATTTACACTCACTAATTTTTAGTTTTAAATTTAGATTGATTTGAAGTGGATTGCCTGTTGGTATTTCAAGTAAAGATATCTTGTTATTATCTAGTTTAAATAAAAATTTGCATAATGCTCTAATTGAATTTCCATGTGCCGAAATCACAATATTTTTATTTTCTAATAATTTATTTTGAATATCAGAATTATAATATTCTATTACTCTTTCATAAGTATCTTTAAGTGACTCTGTGTCTGGAATCTTTTCTGAAGGGACTTTTTTGTAAGTTTCAATATTTATTGGGTGATATGGATTATTTCTACTTAAAGGGTCAGGTTTTGCATCCCAGGATCTTCTAAATTCATGAATCTTATCTTCACCAACTTTTTTCCTTATTTCATCTTTATTCAAACCAGTTAATGCACCATAGTGTCTTTCATTTAATTGCCATGCTTTTATGGGCTCACTTTTGTCTCTTAATGTATCTTGAATAAGTTTTAGTGTATTAATTGCCCTTAATTGAAAAGATGAAAAAAAATAATCTATATTTAGTTTTAATTCTTTTATGTGTTCACCAGATTTACATGCTTCCAATTTTCCTTGACCAGTAAGATCTACATCAACCCAACCTGTGAATCTTTTTTCCAGGTTCCACTCACTTTGACCATGTCTAACTAAAATTAAATGAGGCATTTGATATATTTTGATAGCTGATAAAACTGATAAAATAAATAAAATTATTATGAAAAAAATTAGTAGTATTTTAATTAAGGGTTTTCATTGCACAAATTTAATACTAATAGCATTCTATTTGTATCCTGGAAGTATATGGGGTCATTTTTTGTACAACAACTCTTCTATTCAACCTCAAATTACAAGAGATTTTTTAATTTCTTCTAATCATTTTTATGTATTCTTTTTTTTATCAATAATTGGGATTTTGGCATACATGAATACCAAGAAAATTAATTTTTTGACTAATTATCTATTTTTATTATCTATTGTTCTAGAATTTTTTCATATGTTTATTCCTAATAGGAGTTTTGAGTTAAAAGATTTATTTGGAAATATTATTGGTGTTACTATAGTGGTTGTTATTTATAAAATTAAAAAAAAATATGAATAAAATAATAAATATCGTTTTAGCTTTGGTAATTTTATTTATTTCAGCATGTTCTTCTGTTCCAAAAAATACATCAAATAGCTGCTCAATCTTTAATGAAAGATATTTGTGGTATAAGCATACTAAAAAAACAAAAGAAAAATGGGGAACACCTATTTATGTTCAGTTAGCAATAATCAAAATGGAGTCAAATTTTGATTGGCTAGCAAAACCAGCAAGAAAAAAAATATTTAAAGTCATACCGTTTAAGAGACCTTCAAGTTCTTTTGGTTATTCGCAAGCTGTTAAAGGTACATGGGAACAATATAAAAATGAAACAGGAAATAGATTAGCAAGAAGAACAAGATTTAAAGATAGTGTTGATTTTATAGGTTGGTACACAAATAAAACAGAGTCCATTTTAAAAATATCTAAGCAAGATGCTTTTAGACAATATATTGCTTATCATGAAGGGTGGGGTGCTTATAAAAATTATAAAAAAAATCAAAAAGTTATAGGCCTGGCTAAAAGAGTTAAAAACCAGTCAGACAAATATAAGTCTCAATTACAAAAATGTCAGAAAAGACTAAATAAAAATAAATATATTATTTTTTAACGAAGTTGTTTTTTTAACTCAATATCTACAGCATCAATTCTTTTTGTATTCTTTGCTAACACCAAATACATTGTTGGAGTTACATACAGAGTAAAGAAAGTAGATATAATCATTCCACCCAGAATAGTGGCACCAATAGCTAACCTTGATGATTCACCGGCACCTGGACCTATATTTCCTATAACTAGTGGCAACATTGCTATCATGGTACTTATAGAAGTCATCATTATAGGTCTAAACCTTAATTGAGAGGCTTCTTTAATTGATATTTCAATATTTTTTCCAGCTGTTCTTAGCTGATTTGCATAATCAACAATTAAGATACTATTTTTAGTAGATATACCGATGAGTATAACAAGTGCTATTTGTGAAAAAATATTAATGGAACTATTTAGGAATAAGATAAAAACTAATCCCCCAAATAAAGCAAGAGGGACAGTTAACATAATAATGAACGGATGAATGAATGAATTAAAAGTTGCTGCCATTACTAAGTAAGCTGTTAAGAAAGCCAACCCAAAAATAATAAATAATTCATTACTAGTCTCTTTAAGTTCTTCTGACTTTCCTTTCCATGCAATTTGATTATTTATTCCAATTTCAGAAACTGTTTTTTCTAAATATATTATTGCCTCTGAAAGTGTGTAAGATTCAGATATATTAGCAGATATGGTAACGGCACTTTGTCTATTATATCTTGCTAATTTTTTGGCTGAACCTTCCTCTTTAAATTCTACTAAATTTGCTAGTGAAATTAATTTATTTGTAGTTTCTGATCTTACAAATATTTTAGCTAATCCTTCTTTTGTCCTTCTATCCTCTAAGTACTGTTGAAGAATAATAGGATATTCTTTGCCTAGTTTATTAAATTTAGTTACTGTTTTTCCTCCATAAAGAGTTTCCAAAGTTTTACCAATAGAGTTAGTTGAAATACCCAAGTCTTTAGCTTTATTTTTATTAATAATTAATTTTATTTCAGGTTTGTCCCTCGAATAATCAGACTCTATTCTAGATAAATTTTTATTTTTTCGTAGCTTAGATATTACTTGATTTTGTACGATCTCTAATTCCTCGTAAGTATTACCCAATATAACCATTTGAACTGGTTTATTGTAGCTAGAGACTCTAATAGACTGTGGTGAAATTGGAAAAGCTACAGTCTCTGGTACAGTTACTATTTTTCCAATTGCTTCCCGCATAACTGTCAGTGAACTTTTTTTTCTATCAGCCCAATTATCTAACAATGCAATAATTATAAAGCTATTAAATGAATTTTTATTACTTCCAAACCCAGGAACTCTCATAATAAATCTTTCATAGGGACTATTTTCAGTTTGAAGGAGGGGTATTAACCTTGCCTCAACATCTTGTGCTCGTTTTTCAGTATACTCAAATGAACTACCTTCATCAGTAAAACCAAGAACAAGGTAAACACCCCGATCTTCCATGGGCAGCAACTCCTTTTTTGTAAAAATAAATAAAATAGCAGATGCAACAATAGTAAAAATGATGAATGAAATTACAATTTTTTTTTTATTTAACCAATAAATGAGAGTTTCTTGATAGAAATTTGATAGTGATTTAAAAAATCTATCAAACTTAACAACTACCAAATTTTGTTTTGTTTGTTTTTTTAAAAACTTACTTGCCAACATTGGAGACAATGTAAGGGCCACAAATGAAGAAACCACAATTGAAACAGAAAGAGCTATTGCAGTTTCTCTAAATAACGTTCCTGCAATACCATCAATAAAAATTAAAGGAAGGAAAACGGCTACAAGAATTAATGTAGTAGCTATAATTGCAAAACTAATTTGTTTTGAACCTTTATATGCTGCAATTAAAGAATTTTCTCCATTTTCAATTCGGGTATAAATTGCATCAGTCATTATTACCGAGTCGTCAGTAATTATACCTATTGCCAAAATAAAACTTAGCAAAACAAAAATATTTATCGATAACCCAAATAAGTAAAGTCCTAAAAAAGATGCTATTAAACTTACAGGTAAAGCAACTGCTGGGACAATTACAGCTTTTATATTCCCAAGAAATAAATAAATAATTAACACAACTAATATAAAAGCACTTATTAAAGTTTTATAAACTTCCTTGATTGCAGAACCCACATATGTTGCCCTGTTAAAGGCAATTTCTATACTTACCCCCTCAGGTAATGTTTTTTTAACTTCATCTATTTTTTTTTTGATAGCATTTGATAGCTCTACGGTAGAAGCACCACTTCTTGCATAAATACCAATTCCTACTGTCTTTAGATTTAGAGCCTCTTTTGTTTGTGTTTTAAATAATGTTTTTTCTGAAACAGGTCCAAACTCTATATTTGCAACATCAGAAAGTCTTACTATGCTACCTTTTATTTTTTTTATTGGTAATTCTTTTAACTTATCAATGTTATTATATGATTTATCTAAATTTAAAGTTAAATCTATGTTGTTAGCTTCAAGGGTACCAGCTGGAAGGCTTACATTTTCACTTCGAAGAGCTATCTCAACTTCTTGAATAGTTAAATTATTAGCAGCTAATTTGATAGGGTCAATCCAAACTCTTACACTTAATTCTCTTAATCCTCCAACTAAAATTCTTCCAACATTTTTTACACTCGAAAATTGATCTACTAAATATCTCTCAGTGTAGTCTCCGAGTTCTAAATCACTCCAATCAGAAGAAGATACAGCTAACCACATTGTTGTTGTAAATCCAGCCGCTTGTTTTAATATTTGAGGAGCATCTGCTTCACTAGGTAAGTTATCAACTACTCTTGCAACTCTTTCTCTTATGTCGTTAGCAGCACTATCCAAATCAACATCTGTATTAAATTCAACATTAACAGAACTACTCCCATTCTCAGATGTCGAGGTAATATTTTTAATTCCTGCAGCTCCCCCAACAACATCCTCAATTACTTGTGTTACTTCTTGATTTATTATTGAAGCTGATGCAGATCTATAATCTACTTTAATTTGAACTACAGGTGGCTGTAAACCATCCGGTAACTCTCTTACTGGAAGCTTAGAAAAAACAAATATTCCAAATACAATTAATATAAGAGACATTACCCACGCAACAACTGGTCTTCTTATACTTACATCAGTTATAAACATTATTTTTTAATAGGTTTTATCTTGCCTCTGGGTCTTACTTTCTTTAACCCTTCGGCAACAATGTTTTCTCCTTCGTTAAGGCCTGAGATAACCTCAATAAATCCAGCATCTCTTATTCCAATTTCTATTTCAGTTTTATTTGCAATATTGTCTTCAGAAACCTTATAAACATAAGTTTTATTTCCTACTATCATCAAGCTGGTATCAGGTATTCCAAGAGAATTTCGCTCGTTATAATTAATCCCTACCTCTAGAAGGGAACCAGGTATTAATTCAGAATTCTCATTCTCAATCATAACCCTTATAAGCAAACTTCTTGTTTCAGCATTAATTCTACTTGAGACTGCATATACTTTTCCATTATATCTTTTATTTTTACTTCCAGAAAACCTTGCTGTAATAGGCAAACCTTTCTTTATAAATGAAGCAAAGGTTTCAGGAATTTTTAGATCAGAATAAATAATCGAATTATCGTCTAAAGTTATAATAATTGAATTATCTGACCCAAGGATGTCTCCAGTTATACCTCTGTACCCGAGCACACCATCAAATGGCGCAATAATATTACGTTCTTTGAGCTTAACAATTAAATCTCCTTTTTTGACATAATCTTTCAATATTAATTCAGAAGTTAAATTTTCTCTTTTAACTCTAAAAGACTCTGTTCTTTTTGAGACTGCTGTCCCAAAACTTTCAATGTTTTCAGAAAAACTTTTATAAGCAACCTCTTTAACAATAATTCCTGGAGGAGGTCTTTTGCTAAATTTTTTCTTAAAATGATTGCCTATCATTGTTCTTCCAACAATCACCAATGTAATTATTAAAAAGAAGGAAATGATTACTGTTCTAATTTTTGTAGATCTTTTCATATTTTAATTTTTTCCATACTCACTCCATGAGCCGTCATAAATTGTTGGCATATATTTAATGTCTATTAAGGAATAAGCAAGAGCCAAAACTGAAGCGGTAACTCCAGAACCACAGGTAAATACAATGTTTCCATCAAGTTTACATTTAGTTAATTTAAACTTTTCAAGAATTTTATCTGTACTGATAAATGTATGATCTTCATTTATAAGATCAGAAAAAGGGAGACAAAAAGATTTTTTTATAGAGCCACTTCTTAGACCTTTTCTTGGCTCGGGCACTTTGCCTTCAAATCTTTCTTTACTTCTCGCATCAATAACTTTGAATTTATTTTCAGTAATATTTTTATCAATTTGGTTTTTGTTCTTTACCAATTCTTTTTTTTCACCAACAATGTAATCAGAATTAATAATTTTTGTTAAATCATTAACAGTCGTTTTTCTTTCATTAATCCATTTTTTTAAACCACCATCTAGTACATGAACTAAACTTGGGTCATGTCCAAAGTAAATAAAGTTATACCAACATCTACAAGAACTAATTACATCAGAATTATCATAAATTATTATTTGGTCCTCATTTCCAATACCCATGCTTGATACAATTTCTCCCCATGACTTAATATCAGTTAACATATGAGGTAGATCAGTACCAATTTTAGAATTTTTATCTAAGTCAAAAAATATTGCATTTTTGATGTGTTGTTTTTGATATTCTTCAAAACCGTTACGTTTTGTTTGAGGCATATGCCATGAACAATCGATAATTTTTATTTTATCTAAATTTTTTTTTAACCAGCTTGTGTCAACCAAAGACATATTATCTTTTTTCTAAATATCTTTGATGATATTCTTCTGCAGGGCAATAGTTTTTTAATAGAGAAGACTTTGTTACAATTTTTTCCGAAAAATTTGAATTCACTTTTTTTATAATATTTTCAGCAATTTCTTTTTGTTTGTCATTTAAATAAAATATTTCACTTCTGTATTGTGTTCCAAAATCTGGCCCTTGTGAGT
This sequence comes from uncultured Candidatus Pelagibacter sp., assembly GCA_905618895.1. Classification (GTDB taxonomy): domain Bacteria; phylum Pseudomonadota; class Alphaproteobacteria; order Pelagibacterales; family Pelagibacteraceae; genus Pelagibacter. Next base: position 16,391 of record CAJQTA010000029.1, on the reverse strand, counting down.
CTAAGGTCGTGGGATCATGAATCTCAAAAAAGAAGTCTAAAATTTTTTCATAAGAAATAACCTTAGGATCAAAGTCTAGTTTAACAACCTCTGCATGATTGGTGTTACCAGTGCAAACCTCTTTATATGTAGTTTCTTTACTTTCACCACCACAATAACCAACTTCAGTTTTAATAACTCCCTCGAGTTTACTAAACTTAATTTCTGGTCCCCAAAAACATCCCAATCCTAAAACTGCTATTTCCATTGATTATAGTTTAATTTGATTTACAAATTATTGCTATGTTAACTAAAAATCAATTAGGTTTTTTGTACATGTTTTTATCTGTGTGCACCTTTTCTGTTATGGATTTACTTGTAAAATGGTCAAGTGATTATCCAACTGGCGAAGTATTGTTTTTCAGGGGTTTTTTTGGGCTTTTACCAACTTATTTTTTAATACCCAAAGATAAATTAAAAACTTTTTATAAAACGAAAAGATCTAAAGAGCATTTATTTAGATGTCTTATGGGCTTGATGGCCTTAATAGCGATAGTTATTGCATTAAGAGAACTTCCTTTAGCTGTTGTTGTTAGCCTGTCATATGCGGCGCCTTTGTTTATTACCGTATTGTCAATTTTTTTGTTGAGTGAGAAGGTGGGTGTTTTTAGATGGTTAGCAGTCTTAATTGGATTCATTGGCGTTATTATAATCGCTGAACCTGGTTTTAAAGGAATGAACTATCTTTATTTTCTTCCATTAATATTTTGTATCGGGATGGCCTTCGTGACTATTACAATTAGAAAACTATCTACAACAGAACCTATTTGGCTTATTTCAATTTTTTTTACAATTACAATTTCATTAGCAGGCTTAGCCACAATTCCTATGGGCTGGATAATGCCAAATTTTCAAGATTTTATTCTTTTAGGATTAATTGGAGTTACGGGAGGTTCGGCAAATCTTCTTTTAACCCAATCATATAAACTTTCAGAAGTTTCTTTGGTTGCACCTTTAAAATATTTGGCTTTAATATTTGCTATTATTTTTGGTTATTTAATTTGGAATGAGATACCAACTATAAAAACATTAATTGGTGCATCTCTGGTAGTTCTTGCTTCTCTTATAATTTTTAGAAGAGAAATTTATCATAAACAAAAAATACCTTCTACTACTAGACATGAATAAAAAACCAAAATATTGGAATACTGCAAAAAAATATTTATCCAGCAAAGATAAAGTTATGTCTTCATTAATTAACAAATATAAATCTCCTTCTGAAGCTGTATTAACTTCTAGAAAAGATATTTTTTTTTCGTTATGTAAAAGTATTATTGGACAACAAATTAGTGTTGTAGCAGCAAACTCAGTTTTTCTAAAGTTTAAAAAAAAATGTAAAAATAAAATTAATGCAAAGGTGATATCTAAATTATCCTCTTTTCAAATCAAAAGTTGTGGACTGAGTAGACAGAAGGTCAGAGGAATAAAAAGTTTAGCCAAACAAACATTGAATAAATCATTCAATCCTAAATTAATTCCTAAAATGTCTGATGAAGAAGCCGTTATTTACTTGTCTCAGTTAAGACAAATTGGAAGATGGTCGGCTGAAATGATTTTGTTGTTTACCTATAATCGTTCAAATATTTGGCCCACACAAGATATTGGTCTTCTAAGAGGAATTTCAAAGAATTATAAAAAAAAATACCTACCTCCAGAATCTTATGTAAAGCTATTAAATAAAAGATTTACTCCTTACTGTTCTGTTGCAACGTGGTATTTATGGAGAAGTATAGATCCTGAACCTATTCAGTACTAAAACCTTTTACAATTTGAAGATGTCTATCTGTGGTGTCTTTTGCAAAAGACCACCCTTCTTGGTATTCTTTTGAATTATGGCACTCAATAGCCTTATTATAGCTTGGAAACTCCCATATAACAGTTCTTGGAAAATCATCACCCTCGAAACATTTATATTCTCCCCCTCTAACCAAAGGTTTACCCCCAAAACTTTTGATTATAGGAGTAACTATAGCTCCATATTTTTGTAGATTATCTGAGCTATCTATTTTTTTATATAAAGCTACCCAATATCCCTTCATATTAATCTATCCATTTTTTATAATTATTAAAATTTTTTTGAATATAAGTGGGCAAATTTGTTAATTCAAATTTTTCAAGTTTACTGCCAACGCCAATTTTATTAGCTGCTTTGTCTACTCTTAGATCATAGATAGCTTGTTTGTTTTTGATAATTTCATCAATTTGGTCAACCGATAAAGGTTTCTCGTCAAATTCTCGATGATGTAAGTATGATTTTAATTTAAGTTCAATTTCTTTTGCTGTTTTAATATTTGAAAAATGCCATCCACCATCTTCGACAATTTTAATACTGCTATATTTTTTGTCAGAAAAAAGTATGTCTATTCTAAGTGGTGAGTATTTACGATCTTTAACATTCCTAAGCCACTGAGGGTTAATTAGATATTTTTTTTTACAAGCTTTTGATCCTGTCCATTTTAAATTAGGCATTTTCAAATTAAATTTATAATAAAACATATCTTGCTTAAATAAAATTATTTTTTCTTTAATCTTATAAAAATCAATATCAGTAATATTTGGTATTTCATCTACATCAGATATTAAAATAATGTCATTTTTTTTTGCATTTATTATTCCTTTTTCAATATAGTTTCGTTGACCATTTTCTCTATAAGCAGCATTAAAAATATATTTTCTGGATTTCTCATTTTCATTGTCTTCATCATTAATTATTTCAATTTTTGAAGGTTGTTCTTCGTATACTAAATAAATAATCTTATCTTTAAATTTTTCAAATTTTTTGTGGTTAAATTTTAACTTTCTTTCATCACCTTTGTGGGTGAATTTGCTTTCAACAATGACGAAATAATCAACAAGTTTATTAAGAATATTTAGTCGCACATCCAGAACAACTTCTTCATCAAAATACATAAAGCAATCAAAAATTTTCATAAATATATTTAAATTAACTTAATACTATACTAATACTTAATAGTGAAAAAAAAATTAATTAAAAATAATTATTATATTTTAGCTATAATTGTTCTTTTTTTTCAAACTGTAAAAGCAGACGAGTTATATAACCAGGGAAAACAAATTTTTTTAGGTGATGGTAATTGTGCAACATGCCATACCCTTCAAAATGCAAATTCTTATGGTAACATTGGCCCAAATTTAGATGAAATCAAGCCAGATATTATGAGAGTTATTTTAGCAGTAACAAATGGAATAGGAGTTATGCCAGCCTATGAAGGTCAGTTATCAACTGAGGAAATCAAAGCTGTGGCAACATATGTAGCCGAAAGTACTAAATAATTATTTTATTTAGACGAGAGGTAGCAATTTTTTTTACCTGTTTTTTAGCTTCACTAAATTCTGTATTTATATCATTTGTAAATCTTTGTCTGAAGCTTTCTAAAATTTCTTTTTTTTTTTTACCCTTAACTGCAACAATAAATGGAAAATTAAATTTTTGGGTATAGTTCATATTTAATTGTTTAAATTCTGTAAATTCTTGATCTGAACATTGATTTAAACTTGCAATATTTTGCTCTTCCTTAGATTCATCCGTCAATTTTTTTTCAATAACTAATTCTGGGTGAGAATTAAAAATTTTTAGAAAATCTTCTTGTGAACTTTTTTCATAAATTTCGATAAAAGTGGATAACAATTCATTAAAATTTTTATAAGGTTTTAAATTAAAGGCTTTATCTGCAATCCAATAAGTTTTTTCAAAAACATTTCCAAAAATATCAATAAAATCATTCTTTGTGAGTTGATTTATTTCATCTATAGAGTTGATAGTTTTCATATTAAATTATTTCATTATTGTATAATATAATAACCTTATGACAAAATTAACAACTCATGTTTTAGATATTTATTCTGGGAAGCCAGGCAAGGGAATTAAAGTTGATTTATATTATTATAAAAATATTGAACAAAAAAGTAAAATTAATAGCATTATATTAAATAATGATGGAAGGTCAGACCAAGCTTTAATTGAGGGGACAAGCTTTAAAGAAGGTAAATATGAACTGGTTTTTTTTGTGGGTGATTATTTTAAAAAGATTAACGATGTTTCAAAGATACCTTTTTTAGATGATGTTGTTGTAAAGTTTGGAATATCTAACATTGAAGAACATTATCATGTTCCCTTGTTAGTCTCGCCCTGGAGTTACTCTACTTATAGAGGAAGCTAAATGACTTCTAGCATTATTAAGTTTATTTTAAATGAAAAAATCCATGAAATACACAATCCTGACCCTAATGAGACCATTTTAAATTATATTCGATTAAGATTAAAAAAGACTGGAACCAAAGAAGGTTGTGCTGAAGGTGGTTGTGGAGCTTGCACTATAGTAATTGGAGAGCTAAAAAATAATAATATAATTTATAAAGCAATCAATTCATGTATTGCTTTTACCCCAAGTCTCGAAGGTAAACAGTTGTTGGTTATTGAGGACCTAATGTTAAAAAATGGTTCATTACACCCAGTGCAAAGTGCAATGGTTAATTATCATGGCTCCCAATGTGGTTTTTGTACACCTGGGTTTGTAATGTCATTATTTTCAATGTACAAAAATAATTCTTCTTATGATGTAAGAACTATAGAAGAAGCAATCTCAGGAAATTTATGTCGTTGTACTGGATATAGGTCAATAATTGATGCTGCAAAAAGTTTAGATAATAATGAACCAGATCAATTTAAAAAAAATAAAAGAAAAATTATAAATTTATTAAAAAAAATACGACCAAAAAGTATTTCTATCAATAACCAAAATAAAAAATATTTTGCTCCAAGAACTGTCAATGAACTAAAAAAGATTATTAAAAAATATCCCAATTTAGATTTTTTGAGTGGCGGTACAGACATGTCTTTAATTGTAACTAAACAAAAAAAAACCCTAGACAACATCATTTACTTAAATTCAATTGACTCACTTAATTATATTAAAGAAAATAATAAATATATTGAAATAGGCGCAACAACACCATTAAGAAAATTTGAACTATTCATAAAAAAACATTATTTGGATTTTAATGTAATTCTTAAACGATATGGTTCAGTTCAAATAAGAAACGTTGCTACAATGGCAGGTAATATAGCGACAGCTTCACCGATAGGAGATTCTTTACCTTTGTTATTGTCACTTGATGCTAGCGTTGTTATAGAAAGTTTTGACAAAAAAAATATTTTACCATTAAACAATTTTTTTATTAGTTATCGCAAAACAAAGCTAAAAAAAGGACAATTTATTAGCTCAATAAGAATTCCAAAATATAAAAAAAATATTTTTAAAGCTTATAAAATATCGAAAAGAATAGATGATGATATTTCATCAGTTTGTGCTTCATTTAATTTAGCAATAGTAAATAAAAAAATTAAGAGTATTAAAATAGCTTATGGTGGGATGGCTCCAATTCCAAAAAGAGCAATTTATTGCGAAAAAATGCTCTTAAATTCCAATTTTTCAGAAAATATAATTTTAAAAGCTCAAAAGAGTTTAGAAAAAGATTTTCAACCTATTGACGATATGAGAGCAAGTAAAAATTATCGAATGGAAATTGCTAAAAATTTATTATTGAAATGTTTTACAGAAATTAAAAAAAATAAATTAATTAGACTTAATTACTAGATGAATAAAACCGTTTTTATTGATGAAAAAAGACCTCATGACAGTGCTATAAAGCATGTTAGTGGACTTGCGGACTATACGGATGATATTAACGAACCAAATGGCACCCTGCACGGAGCAATTGGGTGGAGTAAAGAAGCTCATGCTTTAATTAAAAAAATTGATCTGAGAGAAGTTTGGAAAAGTGAAGGTGTAATTACAGTTATAACAACTAGTGACATTCCAGGAAGAAATGATGTTGGACCGGTTTTTAATGGTGATCCAATATTTCCTTCCAAAAAAGTAGAATTTTATGGGCAACCTTTATTTGCTGTAGCTGCAACATCTACAGATTTAGCAAGAAGAGCAGTCTTAAAAGCTAAAATTATTTATAAAATTTTAAAACCTATAATTACAATAAAAGAAGCTTTAAAGAAAAAAACTTTTGTTTTAAAAGGTAAAACAATACAAAGAGGCAATCCTACAAATGCTATTCTTGGATCTAAAAATTATTTAAAAGGTAATTTTACAACTGGTAGTCAGGAACATTTCTATTTAGAAGGACAAGTTGCATTTGTAATTCCCAAGGAAGATAAAGATTTATTAGTGTACAGTTCCACACAACATCCTTCAGAGACTCAGCAAATCATTTCCAAAATGCTTAATCAAAAAAGTAATAGTGTAACAGTTTTGGTTAGAAGAATAGGAGGAGGGTTTGGCGGTAAAGAAACAAATTTTTTAACTTCAAGTATTTGTGCATTGCTTGCAAGCAAAACAAATAAACCAGTAAAACTAAGATTAGATAGGGATGATGATATTATAATAACTGGAAAGCGACATGATTTTTATTCAGATTATGAGGTCGGTTTTAATAATGTTGGTATTATAGAAGGTTTAAAGATTAAACTAGCATCAAGGTGCGGAATGTCACCAGATTTATCTGGAGCTATAAACGAAAGAGCCCTACTTCACATAGATAATGCTTACTACCTTTCAAATGTTCAGGTACAAAACTATCTTTGCAAAACTAACACTGTTTCTTCAACTGCATTTAGAGGTTTTGGAGGTAATCAGGGGATGATGGCTATTGAAAATATAATAGATAATATTGCAAGATATTTAGAAAAAGATCCTGCAGAAGTTAGAAAAAATAATTTTTATCAAAAAAATAATAAGAACATCACACATTATGGAATGAAGATAGAAGATAATGTAATTCAAGAAATTTTTAATAAATTAATTAAAAAATCAAATTATAAAAAAAGATATTTGAATGTCAAAAAATTTAATATGAATAACAAATATTTAAAAAAAGGTATTGCTATAACGCCAGTTAAATTTGGTATTTCATTTACTACAATCCACCTTAATCAAGCAGGAGCATTAGTTCATATCTATACAGATGGTAGTATTCATTTAAATCATGGTGGAATTGAAATGGGACAGGGAACTAATACAAAAATAGCACAACTAGTAGCTAATGCGTTTGGTTTGCCTTATGAAAAAATAAAAATTTCTTCAACGAATACATCAAAAGTTCCAAATACATCCGCAAGCGCGGCGTCATCCACAACAGATTTAAATGGTGCTGCAGCACTTAATGCTGTTTCAAAAATTAAAGAAAATTTAGAAAAATTTGTTAAGAAAAAATATAATATTAAAAACATTAAAAATGTAATTTATAAAAAAGGAGTAATTAGATTTAATAAAAAATTATTTAAATTTGATTCTTTAATTAAAGAGGCTTATTTAAATAGAGTCTCCCTATCTTCTTCTGGCTTTTATTCAACACCAAAAATTAATTTTAATAAAAAAACATTTTTAGGAAGACCTTTTTTATATTTTTGTTATGGCGCCTCTGTAACTGAAGTTACAATTGATACACTAACAGGTGAAAATATAATAGATCAAGTTGATATTTTACAGGATGCAGGGAAAGCTATTAACCCCGCATTAGAATTGGGACAAATTGAAGGAGGTTTTGTACAAGGACAAGGTTGGCTAACTATGGAAGAGATAAATTGGAAGCCTAATGGTCAAATCACCACCTTTTCACCTTCTACTTATAAAATACCAGTAGCAAGTGATATTCCTAAAAAATTCAATGTAGAAATATTTAAACAAGGTAAGAATAAAGAAAATGTTGTTAATAAATCTAAAACAACTGGAGAACCTCCTTTAATGTTAGCTATGAGTGTATTCTATGCAATTAAAGATGCAATAGCATCAGTTGGAAAGTATAAAGTAATACCAGTTCTAGATGCTCCTGCGACACCAGAAAAAATTTTAATGAGTTTAAATGAATTAAAAAATAGAATTAATTATAGAAATAAGTGAATAAAGATGAATATAAAAAATAATTTTATGCTGAGAGCTATAGAGCTTTCATTAAATAGTGCTAACAATGGGGGTGGTCCATTTGGATGTGTAATTACAAAAAAAAATAAAATTATTGCAGAAGGTTCTAATAAAGTGACTTTATCAAAAGATCCTACTGCGCATGCTGAGGTAGTTGCAATTAGAGAGGCATGCAAGAAGCTGAATGCATTTGATCTTTCTGGATCTGATTTATATACGAGTTGTGAGCCATGCCCCATGTGCTTGTCTGCAATATATTGGTCGCATATAGATAATATATTTTACGCAAATTCAAGAGATGATGCAAAAAATATTGATTTTGATGACTCTTTTATTTATTCAGAAATTTCTAAAAAAAATGAAGATAGAAAAATACCTATAAAACAAATGTTAAGAAAAGAAGCTTTAATAGCGTTTGAGCTATGGAATAAAAAGACTGATAAGATAAAATATTAAACATGGATTTTTTGCCTTACATACTAAAATGGTTAGAACTAGTTTTAAGATGGGGGCATGTTTTATTTGCAATTCTTTGGGTAGGTAATAGTTTTTTATTTAACTATTTAGACAACAAGCTTAATAAAAATATTTCAAGTAGCTCCATAGCTGGGGAAGGTTATTTAATGCATTCTGGATATTTTTATAAATTAACTAGATTAAAAAAATCTCCACCATTAAATTATCTTAAAAGTTTAGTGATATTTAAATGGCAAAGCTACCTAACATTTATAACGGGAATTCTACTTTTATTTGTAATTTATTATTATAATTCTGGGGTTTTAATGGTTAATAAAAAAGTGTTAGAAATATCTCCAATTAATGCAATTTTAATTTCAATTTTATCTTTATTTTTTTTCTGGTTTATTTATGATTTTTTGTGCAAATCTCCAATTATTAAAAATAATATACTTTTTCTATTTATTTCTTTTTCTTTATTATTACTAATATCTTTTGGATTAACTAAAATATTTAGTCCAAAATTTGCTTTTTTAAGTGTTGGCTTGATATTAGGATCTAATATGTTTGGAAATGTTTTTACAGTAATTATTCCAAACCAAATGAATATAATCAAAGGCAGTTTAAAAAATAAGAAAATTGATGGCAGTTTATCTTTAGCAGCTAAGCAAAGATCAATTCATAATAATTATTCCACTTTTTTAGTTTTATTTATTATGCTTTCAGGACATTATAGTTTTTTAGTTTATCACAAATATAATTGGCTAATCTTATGTGCAATCGCGATAATATCAGTTACAGCTCGACATTACTTTAATTTAAGGGGTAGAAAAATAATTAACAATTCTATATTAATCATTTCTGTTTTAGCGTTTATATTTTTAACGTTTTTAATTTTTATTTTTAAAGCATAAAAGGACATCAAATTACTATGAGTGATAAATTAATTGTTAGTTGGGAAGATTATAACAATACGGTTGAGAGGTTAGCTGTTCAAATTTATGATAGCGGCTATAAACCAACTTTATTAGTTGGTATAATGCGTGGGGGTGCCCCAATGATTGATGTACTAAGTAGAGTCTTTAAACTGAAATGTGCTTATTTAGCGGTTGAATCTTATAGTGGCAAAGGTGTTGAAGATGAACAGGGAGAAATAGTTTTCTCTAGAGAAATGAGTTCTATAGCCAAAAATATGGGTGGTAACATTTTGTTATGTGATGACCTTTCAGATACAGGAATCACTTTAAACAAAAGTGTAGATTGGTTAAAAAAATATGAACCTATAAAAGATAAAATTGACAACATTAAAACAGCAACATTATGGAAAAAACAAAAGTCAACTTTTGATCCAGATTATTGTGCCGTAAAATTAGAAAATAATCCTTGGATTGTGCAACCATTTGAAGTGTATGAAGAAATTCAGATTGAAGATATAAAGAAAAAACACCAGAAATAAAAAGGGCGATCCGAAAACCGCCCTAAATAAAATATTTTTACTTACTAAGCTACATAAAAGCTAATCAAACTTAATACTGCTATAACCCAAATAGCTGGGTTAGTACTACCAAATTTTCCAGTGAAAATTTTGATAGCCGCATAAGAAATGAAAGCAAGCGCTATACCATTTGAAATTGAATAAGTAAAAGGCATAGCAATCATTGCAAGTACAGCAGGTCCTGCTTCAGCAGCATCATCCCATTCGATATCTGTTATATTACGAACAAATAAAGTAGCGATATAAATTAATGCAGCTGCATCAATTTCTTTTGGTAATGACGTTGCTAATGGGCTGAAAAACAAACATAGCAAGAACCCAATACCTATCACAAGAGAAGTCATTCCTGTCCTTCCACCAGCTTTTACTCCAGCTGCAGACTCAACATAAGTTGTAACTGTCGAAGTACCCATAACGGCTCCAGCAACTGTAGAAACACTATCTGATAGCATTGCTTTATCAATATCTTTAATTTTTCCGTCACTCCCAATTTTTCCAGATACGTTAGCAACACTTGTAAGTGTTCCCGCAGTATCAAAAAAATCTATGAAGAAAAGCGTAAAGATTACTGTAACCATTGAAGCACTAAGCGCAGCACCTAGATCAAAAGTAAATAGGTGAGTCATTGGTGGTGGTGCAGAAACAACACCATTAAAATTAGCCCAACCACCAAGCCATGCAATTATACTAAAAGCAACAATACCAATAATAATATTACCTTTAATTTTCATTTTTTCCATTACAATCATTGAAATGAAAGCTGCAGCACCCAATAAAGTTAAAGGGTTGCTTAAGTCACCAAGCTGCACAAGTACAACTGGATTGTCTGAAGTTAGACCCATTAATTGAAAGCCAATTATTGCTAAGAATAATCCAATACCTGCTCCAATTCCAAGTTTTAAACTTTTTGGAATAGAATTTATCAGCCATGCTCTAAGAGGGGTAAGTGAAATTATTAAGAACACTACACCTGCAACCAATACAGCCCCAAGAGCTTCTGCTGGAGTATAATTCATACCCAAACAAACTCCGTAAGCTATGAAGGCATTTATTCCCATTCCAGGAGCCAAACCTACTGGCCACGTTTTAGCATAGAAAGCCGCTATAAAACACGCCAGTGCAGCAGCTAAAGCTGTAGCAGTAAAGACTCCACCAAAATCAAAACCTCCATCTGCAAGTATTACTGGATTTAAAAACATTATATATGCCATCGTTAAGAACGTCGAAACGCCAGCTATAACTTCTGTTTTAAAGTCCGTCTTATGTTTTTTATAATCAAAATATTTATCTAACATTTGATCTCCTTTAAGTTAAGTTAAGTTAAGCCTATTAGATTCGTAGATTAAAATCTCTTTGATATTAATAAAATAAACACTTTTGAGTTTAATTTGTAAGATTAATACAACCTAAAAGTTAATATTAGTAATTTGAATATAATGATATCATTATATTTAGTGAAAAATATATTTCTTATTAAAGCTATTTTTTTATTAATTTTTTTAGCAAGTTGTGAGACGATTAAAAAAAAAACAGATGCAATTGTTGAAAAAGAAAATAATAAATTAAGTCAATACATTGGGAATACATCAGATAATTTACAAATGGATTTAGGCAAACCAGATGAAGATTTTAAAAATGAAAAAGGTAATTTGGAATTTGTATATAATACAAAAAAGTATGGAATTTCTTGTGAAAGAAGATTTGAAATTAATTCTAGCTTAATTGTTATTGGTTTTGTCTCCAACGGCTGTTTTTAAAATTTATACTATTTAAATGTTAAATTTTTTCTGAAATCTTTAATGCAAATGCATAATCCAAAGCTATTTCTTCTATAGCGCCATCTCTTCCAGACTTGCCACCATGACCTGCGTTCATTTCAGTCTTTAATAATAACAAATTATTATCAGTTTTATATTCTCTTAGTTTTGCTGTAAATTTAGCAGGCTCATCAAATAAAACTCTATTATCACTCAAGCTTGTCGTTATTAATATATGAGGGTAATCCATTTTTTTGATATTATTATATGGCGCATAAGAATATATGTATTCAAAATGATCCTTTTTATCTTTTGCATTACCAAATTCATCAAACTCTCCCACTGTTAGTGGAAGTGAGTGATCAAGGTTTGTTGTGAGAGAGTCTACAAATGGTACTGCCATTATAATCCCTAAGAACAATTCTGGTGATTGATTGACTACAGCACCCATAAGAAGACCTCCAGCAGATCCTCCCATACCTATAATTTTATTTTTAGAAGTGTATTTATTTGCAATTAAAAATTTTGCTGATGCTATGTAGTCTTCAAAGGTATTTTTTTTATTTAACAGTTTACCCTCTTTCCACCACTTCATACCTCTTTCCATTCCTCCTCTAATGTGTGCTGTCACCCAAATTATATCTCTATCGACCAAACTCAGTCTTGTTGATGAAAAGCCTGGATCCATCGAACTTCCGTATGAACCATACCCATATAGTAATAAATTTGCGGAACCATCTAACTTAGTTTTTTTATGTCTCATTATTGTTAGTGGTACCAACCTTCCATCATGTGACTCACAGTCTATTCTTTCAACTATATAATCTTCAGGATTATGACCAGAGGGTATTTCTTGTTCCTTAACTAATTTTTTTTCTTTTGTGCTTAAGTTATACGAATAAACACGAGAAGGTGTTTTTGGTGAGGAATAACTTAAATAAATTTGATCAGTATTTTTATCTCTTTTAATTAAAGAAATGCCAGGCACATAAACTTTTTCGTCTGAAAAAATTAATTCTTCTTCTAAGTTTGAGTTTATTTTTCTTACAAATAATTTGTGAAGTGCATTTGAAGTTTCACTTCTAATTAGCCAGTTTTTTAAAAAAGTACATCCACCTATAAGAACTTCATTTCTAGCAGGAATAAACTTTTCCCAATTTGGTTTTTTTAAATCTACCGATATATCTATTTTAAAGTCTTCTGCTCCATCATTTGTATGATTATAAAATTTATTATCCCATGAATCTATGGAATATAATATTCCTTTAGTTCTTTTATTAATAATTTTAGGATTGGGATATTCTTCATTTACAGTAAAATAATATTGTTCAGAAGTATTGTGATCAGAACTTGTAATAAAAAAATATTTTTCATCTGAACTTAAACTAATTCCAACAGTGAATGCTTCACTCTTTTCTTCAAATATCAACTCATCTTCTTTTGAGGTTGTTCCTAATTTATGTCTAAATATTTTTCTAGGTCTATGATTTTCATCTAATTTAGAATAAAAGATATATTTATCATCTAGACTGAACGTTATTCCACCAGAGGTATCCTCTATTTTTTCAGTAATTAATTTGTTAGTATTAATGTCTCTTATATAAATTGTATAATATTCAGAACCCTTAATATCTAAAGAATAGCCAAGATATTTGTCATTAAAGCTTACCTCAAGATCTCCTACACCAAAGTATTCTGTTTTTAATCTTTCCTTTTCTTTATCGCCGTTCCAAATTTCTTCTATTTTATTTGTACCAATTTTTTTTCTGAGTTTAATTGAATAATTTCCTTCAGTTGTTGTCTTGGTCCAATATTCATATTCATAATCTTTATAAGGTAAAGACTCATCATCTAGTTTTATTCTTCCTTTAATTTCATTAAATAAATTTATTTGAATTTTTTTGGTATTTTTTAAGTGAAACTCTGTAAATGAGTTTTCTTTTTCAAGATAGCTTCTAACTTCAGCATCTAATTTATTACTATCTTTTAGAACTTCCAAAATATTTTTTTGATGAATCCAGCTATAATTATCTTCCCAAGTAATATTATGACACGTTTTAATTTCTGGTTTTTTCTGTAGTTGTGGTATTTTCATGAGAACAAATTAAATATATGAATATACTTATTTATTCACTAATTATTTTTGGGTTTATCTATTTCTTATTAAGATTTATTGGGAATATATCTTCTAAAAAACTAACAAGAGTGACAAGGCTTTCTATATTTATTATATCTATTATTTTAGCCCTACTATTTGCAGTTGGAGGAAGATTTTTACTATCACTTCCACTGGTTTTGTTAAGTTTAGTTATAGTTAAGTTAAAAGGATTATCTTTATTCCAGTTAATGGCTTTATTCAGACTTATTCAAACATTGAGAAACTCAGGAAGATTTTCTTTTAATCAAAATCAAAATATAAAAAACTCATCATCAATATCATTAGAAGAGGCTTATAAAATACTAAATCTTGATATTAATAGAAGGGTTTCAAAAGAAGATGTTAATATAGCATATATAAAAATACAAAAAAAAATACACCCAGATATTTCTCCAGAAACAGGAAGATTATCTTCAATAGTAAACGAAGCAAAAGAAGTTATCTTGAAAAATATTTCTTAATTTAAGATATTATTTAATTTTTCTAAAATTTTTTTAGGGTTTATTTTTTCTTTCCCTTTAGTGTCATGTGTTACAGAGCTCTCGCCATCTGGAATAATAGGATGCATCCTTGGACTATAACTACCATATAATAAGGGTGTGTCAGACATTAATACAATTGTTTGAATTCCTAGAGCTGCAGATAAATGACTAAAGCTAGAATCATTACAAATTGATATTTTACAATTCTTAATGATTGGCATTATTTCTCTTAATTCTAAATTATCTAGTGGAAGGCATTTTTCCTTAAAGTCACTATTTAATATTTCGTTTAAAATTATTTGCTCTTCTTCATTTTTTCCAGTAGCTAAAAAAAATTTACAATCATAATTTTTAGAAACTAAATCCATAAATTTAATAAATATTTTAGAAGGAATTCTTTTTGTTGTACCAGAACCTCCAATACCCAATAAAATATTAAGTTGATTATCTTTAATTTCATATCTTAATTTAGTTACATTCATTTTAGATTTTTTTATAAAATTAAAATTTGTTAGGTATCTATATGTTCCGCTAAATTTATTTAGTAATTGACTAAAAAAATTTAATTCATTTCTACCAATATTCATAAGTGCAAGATTTAAAAAATCAGTCAAAGATCCATTTTCAATTATAATGCCACCATCAGAGTACGCTTCACCAAAATATAAGTCAGGTCGAAATAATAATTTGTAATGAAGTTTTTTATCTAAAAGTTTAACTCTGATTGGTTTCTTTTTTTCTGGTGAACCTATGATGTAATGTTTTTCTTCTGCATCAATTAAAATAAAACCATCTTTTTTAAATAATTTATTTAAAAATCTTGCTAATTGCATTTTATGTTACCCTAGAGATCCTAAGGAAAAATTTAGTTTACTAAGATCTTCCGTTAATTTTTTTTTATCTGCTTTGTTTAAAAGACTTAAAGGTGGTAGTAAATTTTTATAGATGATGTCTTGGTCTGACATAAATGAATGCAAACCTGATATTAAATTAAATTGGTCAAAGACACCTCTAACATTACATAGCAATTGATTGGCTGTTTGTTGTTTTTTGTATCTAAAGTCATCATAAACTTTTCTTGATATTGATGCGGTGACATTACAAGTGGCAGTAATAATGCCCTCACAACCTAATTCTAATCCTTTTAATAATTTAAGCTCTGAGCCAGGTAACACAGAAAAATTTTCTATTTTTAAATTTTCATAAAGATTGTATGAGCTATCCTTTACACCAATTATTTGATCTGGAAATTTTTTTATTAGTTCTTCAATACACGAAATACTAAATTTATATCCACACAATTTCTCAAAATTATAGACAATAATTCTACACTCAGGAATCGAATCAATTATTCTTGAATAAAATTCTATTACTTCTTTATCTCCATACTTGTAATAAGCTGGGGGCATAATTAAGAAATCATTAAAATTTAAAGATGAAGCAACCTTCATTAAATTTATAGTTTCACTCAGAGAATTTAATCCCGTTCCAATTAAGTATTTATCTTTATATTTACTTTCTGAAAGTTGATTTAAAAGATTAATTTTTTCACTAACTGATATTAGTTGGGCTTGACCTGTACTACCAAAAATAGCAACTCCATGACACCCTTGATCAATTAACTTTTCTGAGTGTTTTATAGTTTTTTCAATATTTAGGCTCAAATTATTATCTAAAATCGACATTGAAGCCGCATAAATGCCTTTAATTTTGCTCATAAGTAAAATTTATATAAAAATAAAGCTTAGTACAGATTATAAAATAATAAATGAAAATTTTGACAGTACAAAATAGAATGGGAATTGGTGATATGGTAATTTTTTTACCATATATTGAGGCTATTGCGAAAAAATTTAGTGTACCAGTAAGCATTCTTGTTAAGGAAAATTCAAAAGCAATACAATTTTTAAGTGATAATAGAAATATAGATGAAATAATTATTTTAGATAGAGATAATAAAAATAAAAGTGGTCGACATGATGGCTTCATAGGATCTTTTAATTTAATAAAAGAATTAAAAAAATACAACTTTGATAAAATTTTTATTTT
>CAJQTA010000028.1 GCA_905618895.1 uncultured Candidatus Pelagibacter sp. | reverse complement strand
TATCAGCCAAATCTGCTTTTTACTTTTTATTGATAGACATATTGCAACTAAGCTTTTTGATTTATTTAACAGGGGGAATTATAAATCCATTTTCAATTTTTTTGATAATACCAAGTATTTTTTCGTCATCAAACTTGGGGTTAAGAACTAATTTACTACTAGCTACCATAACAATAAGTGCAATAATTTTTTTAACTCTTTTTCATCATGACTTACCAATACTTTTAAATGAAAATTTTCAAGTAAGCTTGTATTACTATTATTCAATTCCTATTGGACTAATTGTTGCTCTAATTTTTTTAAACTATTTTGCAATTACTTTTGGAAATGAATCTCGATTAAGAAAAGAAGCTTTAAATAAAATGGAAGAAGTTATGGCTAAAGAACATGAATTATTATCATTAGGAGGTCAGGCAGCAGCAGCTGCACACTCTTTGGGAACACCTTTTTCAACAATAAAGATTATTTCAAGAGATTTATTAGAACAATTTAAAAACAACAAAGAAGTGACCAAAGACGTTGATTTGTTGGTAAGCCAGATAGAAAGGTGTAGTGAAATATTAAAAAAATTAACTTTAAACCCCACAATAGAAGATGATTTTATTGATAAAAATTTCACAATTGCCGATTATATTAAAGAAATTGTAAAATCATTTGAGGAAATAAGCTCAAAAAAATTTATTATTAACTTAGATCAAAACTCAAATTTAATAAATTTAACAAAATCCATTGAGATAGTTTATGGGCTAAGAAATTTTATTGGAAATGCAAATAAATTTGCCAAAAATACAATATTTATTACTATAAAAAGTGATAGTGATTTTATTGAAATAATTGTAGAAGACGATGGAGACGGATATCCAAAGGATGTTTTAAGTATAATTGGTGAACCTTATATTCGATCATTTCAATACCCTGAAAAATCTAAAACGGGGCTGGGATTAGGAATATTTATAGGTAAAACTTTATTAGAAAAAAACTACGCAAACATAATATGTTGTAATTCACAAACTAGAAGTGGGGCTCAAGTCAGCATTAAGTGGAAAATTAAAGATTTATTGAATCTTTAATGTAGTTTGCTTTTAGTTTCAAATAAGCCACTTAGTTGAGAAACCATTACATCTCCAAGTTCATTAACATCAGTTATTTTAATAGCTTTATTGTAATACCTTGAAACATCATGTCCAATTCCGATAGCTAGAATTTCTACATCACTTTTATTTTCTATAAATTTAACCATTTTTTTTAAATGTTTTTCCAAAAAATCACCTGAATTAACAGATAGAGTAGAGTCATCAACTGGTGCTCCATCTGATATTACCATTAAAATTTTTCTTTCTTCTTTTCTTTTTTTAATTCTATTAAATGCCCAAGATATCGCTTCTCCATCAATATTTTCTTTTAATAGTCCTTCTTTAAGCATTAACCCAAGATTATTTTTTGATTGTCTCCAATGATTATCTGCACTTTTATATATAATATGCCTTAAATCATTAAGTCTTCCAGGGTTTTTTATTTTATCAGTTTTAACCCCCAAAATGACAGCTTCACCGTGATTTAATTTTTTTGAATAACCAAGAGTTGCCTCAAATGCATGAGCAAAGGTATGTCCAAAGTTTAAAACTTTTCTTAAGCTTGACTCCTTTTCGTCTGCCTCAACAACTTTCTTTTTAATAGAACAACTTTTATAAATTGATTTTTCAATATAAGGACTTTCTAAAGCTAAAATTTTTAAACCATTCTTATTTAGAAACTTAAAAAAACCTTTACTTGATATTAAAGAATGTTTTAAAATTTCAGCATATCCACAAAAAATTTCTCGTTTAGGAAGTGTTTTTAAAAAATTAATATCTGTGATTACTAAATTTGGTTGGTAAAAAGAACCAATTAAATTTTTACCATATTTATTATTTATTCCAGTTTTACCGCCGATAGATGAATCTACTTGCGATAGCAGTGTTGTTGGGATGTTAACAAACTTTATTCCTCTCTTAAATATACTTGCAGAAAAACCTGACACATCACC
>CAJQTA010000027.1 GCA_905618895.1 uncultured Candidatus Pelagibacter sp. | reverse complement strand
CCCATAAAACAATTAAATGCATCTATTGGAGTATTTACAATAGGTTCGCCTCTTACATTAAATGAAGTGTTTACAACTACTGGACAATTAGTTTTTTCTTTAAATTTTTTTATAAGTTTAAAATATTTTGGATTAGTTTCTTTGTGTACAGTTTGAATTCTAGCTGAATAATCAACATGTGTTACAGCTGGAATTTCTGATCTTTTAATATTAAGTTTATCTATACCAAATAATTTTTTTTGATCCTCAGTCATATCAATATTTTTTTTTGCAGATATGTTGGCAACTAGCAACATGTATGGACTATCTACATCTATCTCAAACCACTCTGATAAATCTTCTCTAAGAATAGCTGGTGCAAAAGGTCTAAAACTTTCTCTATATTTAACTTTTAAGTTTAAATTCTTTTGCATTTTGGAGGATCTAGCGTCACCAAGAATTGATCTACACCCTAAAGCTCTTGGACCAAACTCCATTCTGCCTTGAAACCATCCAATAGCTTGACCATTAGCTAAATCATCTGCTGTTTTATTTATTAAAGTTTCTTCATCAACAGACTGGAAAACTGCTCCTACTTTTTTTAAATCATCCTCTATTTCTTTTTGACTATATTCGGGACCCAAATAAGATCCTTGCATATCATCCTTTGAATTAACAGTTCTTGGGTTATCTTGCTCTATATGCCACAGGGCTAAAGCTGCCCCTAAGGATCCACCTGCGTCTCCCGCGGCTGGCTGCACCCATATATTATCAAAAATTTTTTCTTTAAGAATTTTTCCATTTGCAACACAGTTCAAAGCTACACCTCCAGCCAAACAAAGGTTATTTAAATTAAATTCCTTTTTTAAAGATTTAGCTAATCTTATCATAATATCTTCTGTAACTTTTTGAATTGAAGCAGCTAAATCCATATGAAATTGGGTTAATTTTTCTTTTTTTGCATCTCTAGGCTTTTGACCAAATAAATCATTGAATTTTTTATTTGTCATAGTTAGTCCCGTTGCATAGTTAAAATAATTCTGGTCTAACCTAAATGTTCCATCTTCTTTAATATCAATTAAATGATTAATTATTTTATCCTCATAAATTGGTTTGCCATATGGAGCTAAGCCCATAAGTTTATATTCTCCACTATTAACCTTAAAGCCTGTGTAATAAGTAAATGCTGAGTAAAGAAGGCCTAAAGAGTGTGGAAAATGTATTTCTTTTTTAATTTCTAACTTATTTTTACTTCCTATTGCTACAGTAGTTGTTGCCCATTCACCTACACCGTCTGCTGTTAAAACAATGGCTTCTTTAAATGGTGATGGAAAAAATGCACTTGCTGCGTGACTTAGATGATGATCAGAAAAATTAATTTTTGTATCATCATTAAAATTTTTATCGTGGTTTTTTAGTTCATTAAACAGCATTTTTTTTTGAAATAATTTATCTCTTAGCCAGAGCGGCATTGCTTTGCAAAAAGATTTGAATCCTCTTGGTGCAAAAGCAACATAGGTTTCTAGCAATCTTTCAAATTTTAAAAAAGGCTTTTCAAAAAAAATTATTTGATCTACTTCACTTAATTTTAAATTAGAAAACTTTAAAACAAATTCAATAGCATTAAATGGATAATTTGAATCGTGTTTTATTCTAGTAAATCTTTCTTCTTGAGCGGCTGCAATAATTTTTCCGTCAACAATTATTGTTGCAGCACTATCATGGTAAAATGCAGAAATTCCTAAAATTGATTTCATTAAAAAATTGTATAAATAAGGGGACCTAAAGCAGAGCCTTGAGATAAAACAATTATGCCACCAAAAAGCACCAAAGTAAGCAATATTGGTATTAACCAATATTTCTTTCTTACTTTTAAAAAATTCCAAAATTCAATTAAAAAGCTCATGAAATAACTGTATATATTAAAAAAATAAATTCAATAATAATTGATTAAGTTCTATGATCATAAATTGTAAAAATATAAAAATAGTTTTGATTAAAAAAGAGTGTAAATGAATGGTGCGACTGCCGATCCTTGAGTTAATACAATTAACCCACCAAATAAGACTAAAACAATCATAATCGGTAACAGCCAATATTTTTTTCTTACTTTTAAAAATTCCCAAAATTCAATTAAAAAACTCATAATTTCTAAATATTCCTTAATTTATCAAAAGATTGCTAAAATTGTTGCTTCATACTGCTTTTGATTTTTGGTTTTTCAATCCAGTAAGTTTTTTTATTATTTTTTTTTAAGTTTAATAAATCTTTGCGTAAAACTTTCATTATAAAGGCTGTAGGTGTAACAACAGCAAAAAAAACTATTCCCATAACAATTGGTGAAATAAAGTTACCTAATAAAATTCCAAATTTGAACCAAACTTTG
>CAJQTA010000026.1 GCA_905618895.1 uncultured Candidatus Pelagibacter sp. | reverse complement strand
AAAAGAATGGGAAGATAAATTTGATGAAGAAAAAAGACTTGAATTGATAGAAGGTCAAATAAAAGATGTAAAAATAAAGCAAAGAGCCCAATTGAAAAAAGTAATAGGAGAGGAAGGCGACCGAAAATTACAAGAAGAGTTACTTTCTAAAATTGAGGACTTCGAGACAGAAAAATTAAAAGAAAATTAAAAATAATATACATAAAAAATTTTTAGGATTATGTGAAACAACTAGATCATGGGCTAGACCATTTGGAGACAAAACTGGATTTGAGGTTGTGTGAATAAAGAAAACGCAAGTAAACTGTGGAAAATGATACGGGAAGCTGGTGATTATTTACTGGGTCAGTCGGACAGTCTGGTTGAGCTTGGTTGACCTTGGTTCACAGTAGTTATGCGGACCATTTACAATCTATAAAAAATAAGCGGCCTATAGATTCATAAATTTGACTAAAAAACTCGATCTCAAACTCGATAATAAAGAGATAAATCAAACAACTTATTTAAAGGTTTTATTAAAAATAATTCATTTATTTTTGAATAAAATCTGACTTGAAACGTTAATTAGACATGAACACAAACAAACAATTAAACAAAGGAAATAACATGAAAAAAGCAATATTAAGTTTACTAGTAGTATTATCAATGAGTGCAGCAATTTCTACTCCTTCACAGGCTGGTTACTGGACACACTCTAACAACTATTACGGTGGTACAACTAGTACTTATACTCCTACTTACAACTCTTTAATGGGTGGTTGGTTTTAGTTAAAACACCTAATTAAAAATTAAAAGCCCCTTCTCTCTCAGGGGCTTTTTTTTTGAATAAAATTTAAATTCAAACGTTAATCTCCTGAAAGGAAATAACATGGAAAGAACAACAAAAATATCAACCATTGGCCTAGGTTTAGCATTAGGTTTAGCTTGGGCTATTGGGGTTTTGATTGTTGGTATAATGGCACTAATGATGGAGCCTATAACTGTAGAACCATTTAGAGAATTATTTAATATAATTTATCCAGGATGGGGAAGAAGTATTGGTTTAACATTATTAATGACTTTATGGTCCTTCACTCATGGTTTTGTAGGCGGATTCCTTACGGGATTATTCTACAACTCCTTCAGTAAAAAATTTAACTAGAATTTTTTAAAGCGCCTCTGAAAAGGGGCGTTTTTTTTGAATAAAACCATTCCTCAATCGTTAATTAAAAATATTCAGTAATTAGTTTTTAGGAAAAAATAAGAAATCTCCACCATCATGACCTGTTTTGTGCACTTGGGCTCTTTCTGGTGTTTGGTCAGCATTTGAGACTACATATCTTCTAATATTTTCAAATAACATTTGTGAATTAATAACGGTATTATTATTTTTAAGAGTATCTATTAATTTAAGTGCAAATAATGAATGATCTCCGCCATCACTATCAACAACAGGCTCATTTCCACCTGAAGTAATAACTAATCTAGTTTTTTTACTCTTCAATCTTTCAATATATTTTTTATCTATTGCTTCATTGGCTTCAGGAGTTATGCCTGATCTCATCAAAGTTCCTGAAAAACAACTATCAGCAATTAATAATACATGTTTTGCTTTTGTTGCTTTAATTCTATCAACAATTCTTTGATTACTGATCCACTTAGATCTTAGTTCAAAACTTGCATCTACAGGCAACCAGTATCCTCTATTTTCATCCTTTTCTAATTCACCATGACCTGCATAGTAGATTAGTAAATTGTCATTACTCTTAAGTTTATTTGTAATATTATATAAAGAGTTAACAGTTGTGTCATAATCAGCATTAAGAAGTAACTCTACTTCAAAGCCATATTTATTGGTTAATACATCAGCAATAACAATTGCATCGTTCTCAGCAGCATCTAACTTTTCTAAGTGCTCATAGTCATTATTACCAATAACTAGAGCGTAATATTTTTCGTTTGATTTAAATTTTTCTTGCTCAGACTCTTTTGCTTTAGCAACTTCAACTTTTTTCTTAGGAGTTTCTGTGGATTCTGTTTTAGTAACCTTTGCAATTTTCTTGGTATCTTCAGTATCAAAATCATAAAGATCAAAAGGAATTGGAAGATCATAAGAAACATATTTTCTTACTTTTGCAAAATCTTCTTTAGAAATTAAATAGCTATCTACTAGTTGATAAATACCGTCTTTATCTATTATAACCTTGCCATTTTTATCTAATTTGTATTCGTTATATTGATAAAGTATTCTTCCATCATCATATTTGATTTCAGAGTAGCCTTTCCACATCATTTGATTTTTAGTAAACAAACCATAAAAATCTGTTTTAAATCCTTTATTTTGAAAACCTTTGAGAATTCCCCTAATCATCCTTCCATTCTCTTTAATTCCATAGAATGGACCATGCTCTTTAAAATTTAATTTTGTTTTATCATTTAACATGTCTTCATTGAATTGAACTTTTTTTGCAGTTTGAGTAATTTTTTTTGTAACCTTTATATTTTCTGTGGTTATCTCTTCATCTAATGATTGTCCTGACCTTGGTATGATATCTTTAAGAACTAAAAATTTATACACCTCATACCCAGCAGGCTTAGTTCCATAAGAATTTTCAAATTTTCCAGTTGAATAGTTCATGAAAAAACTAAGCGTTATTGCAATTACTATTAATGAAGGTACGGAAATAAAATATATAAGTGCTGGAAGTTTATATCCTGGTCTTTTTTTTATATGTTCTAAGCTTAAAATATATAGGCCTATCCCGATATAAATAATTGTTGGGACAATACCAAATAATATGACAGCACCCCACATCCCAAAATCCATATTTTACAATCTATTTACTTAATATAATTATTATTTGAATAATATTAACATCAAAACGTTAATATTTCAGGAGGTATTATGAAAGTAAAAACTATCATAATCACATTATTTGTTCTCCTGCCTAATATAACTATGGCAGATATCAAATATAATCCTTTTAATGGTCAGTGGGAAAATGCTCCAAACAACTCTAGCTTGAAGTACAACCCTTTTGATGGAGATTGGTCTCATGAAAGATCAGACTCTAATCTTGAGTACAATCCATTTACCAATAAATGGGATTATGAGAAATAAATAATCACCTAGAAAGGGTAGTTTTTACTGCCCTTTTTAGACTTAAAGATAATTCATTTAATTTTGAATAAAATCTGACTTCAAACGTTAATTAGACATGAACACAAACAAGCAACTTAACAAAGGAAACACAATGAAAAAAATAGTAATGATGATTGGTTTAATTTCTGTAATAGGCCTAAATTTAAATACAGCGGCAAACGCTCTAGTATTAGTTAATGGATATTTCAAAAGTAATGGCTCTTATGTAGGTTCACACTACAGAACAAACCCTGATGGAGTTTGTTACAATAATTTCAGTGGCTGTTAATTACTCTCTATCTATAAGAAAAGCCCCTTCTCTCTCAGGGGCTTTTTTTTTGAATAAAATCTGACTTCAAACGTTAATTAAACATGAGCACAAACAAACAACTTAACAAAGGAAATAACATGAAAAAAGCAATGGTAATAAGAGAAGAAGAAAAAACATCAGTTACACAAATCTTAGGTGGTTTAATGATTGGCTTTGCAGCTATTGATTTTATAACTTCTTTTGCAGGTATTAACTTAACTCCATTTTTAGGTTCAGCATCAAGATTTTCACCAATCGTATTTGGTTTAATTGGCAGTGCATTACTTAATTCTAACTCTAAATAGTTAAATGAAAAAAATATTTTTGATTATTGGAATGGTTTCAGTTTTAACTAGTGCCTCTCAAGCTAGCGAATGGAAAATAATTTCTAGCGAATTAACTGGTTATAATTTTTATACTAACAAGTTAATTAAAGGTGGAAAATTTTAATGAAACCTCAATTAATAATAATAGCTATTCTAATTACATTAAAAGTAGTTGGAGTAGCTAGTCGTGCAAATGCTGATATATATAATTATAGTGAGGCCTGTAATACTGAGTCTAAATTTCAATATATTACTACTTTTAATAACCCCACATACAGATGTGGGCAAACCCCTAAACTTATAAGGATATAAATGAATTTGAATAAAGATTACAAATGTTTTAAGTTTGATACTTTAGATTTAGTTAGAGACTTTAAATATGACAGAGAAATTGGACGAGAATTTTATCAAGAGTTTAGTAGTGATAGCTCTAGGGATAGTAAGAGGGAGAAGCGACCCTTACGAATTAGTCAATGGTGCTATGGAATATTTAATTTCTAACAAGGAAAGGTATATGGATCATCCAAACATTAAAGCATTAGCAGTATTAAAAATGAAAGGTCTTTTCATTGATGGAATTAGAAAAAATCAAAAAATGACTTCTATGACGGATGATGAAGGAAATGATTTACAAATAGTAGACGAGAAACAGTCCGATATTTCAGATCAAATAAGCCTAAATAATGAATGTAATAAAGTACTTACAACAATTAAAACAATGGGTGAGAAATGCCAAGAGATTTTAATGTTAGCTTCAGAAGGTATGAGTATGCAAGAGATGTTAGAAATAACAGAGGTTAAAAGCTTAGGAACAGTTTTAAGCAGATTATCAAACTGTAGAAAAGAATTAAAAGGATTGCTTGCTTAATGATTGATGAAACAAAAATAATGCAATACGCCGATGGCACTCTTCCTATTGAAGAGCATGCTGAGGTTAAAAAAGCAATTGAAGCTGATCCAAAACTAAAAGAATTATATAATGGATTTCAAGAAACTGGGGACTTATTATTTAAGCTAGGTAATGAGATTAAATCTCAACCATTACCTAAAAACTTACAAGATAAAGCAGATATACTTAAGACTTGGAAGAAACCAATAGTTAAAGAGTCTAATTCTTTAAATTTCTTTGGATTATTTAATATACAGCCAGCTGGGATGGCTGCAGCATTTGCAATATTTTTTGCTGGTGGAATTTATGTTGATAATTTTATCCCTACCAAAGATAAAAAAAATACAAATCAAGTTATAGCTTTAACTCAAAAAGTTGATGACCTTAATAAAAAACTTTTTATTAAGGAATTAAAATCTAAAAAAATTGAAAAAAACATTAAACTTAGATCTATGCCAAACATGGAGGAAGATTTATCTACAAGAGTAACTAATCTTTATAGATATTTTAATGCCGACCAATTTATTAAAGATATTAATTCTAAATTAGATGCATTAGAAATAAATGATGAGTTTGTATCATCATTAGAAGATAATGATGGTAAAAAAGTTAAGTTCATATTAGTTGAAAACTTTAATGCTAATGGAAATAATTGTAAAAAAGTTGCATTTAATGAACCCTTAAAATTATCTAGTAATGATCAAGGAACTGATGTTTCGCTAGATATATGCAAAATAAATAATAATTATGAAATTACATCAATCAACTTATCAAAATAATAGCTCAAAAATAATTAAGAATTTATTTCTTATTATATTTATTTTTATATTAAGCTTTAAAGCTAATACTGAAATTCCTGAAAAGTATAAAATTGAAAGTTCACTCCCTAAATGTAGTGGAACTAATTATACAAAATGGACTGATTGTTATGGTGAATATGAATTTCCTAGAATTGAATATAAAGGTGAATGGAAAGATGGAGCTTTTCATGGCAAAGGAATTTTAAAAGAAGCTTGGGGTGATATTTATGTTGGAGACTTTGTGAATAATATAGCTGAAGGTTTTGGTAGACAAAATAGTATTGTAAATGGAAAATCTACTGGATATTTTGAGGGTAAATTAAAAAATGATTATTTAAATGGAGAAGGTATTTGGGTAGATGAAAATGGAACTTATAAAGGTACATTTAAAGATCATCTATTAAATGGCTTTGCAACAGCTGAGTATACTAATGGAAATAGGTATGAAGGTTATTTTCAAAAAGACTTAGAGCATGGTCAAGGAACATTTGTTTATGCTGATGGATCTAAATTTATAGGAGAGTATAAAGAAGGACTTCGCCATGGGCCTGGTGTGATGGAATTTTCTAGTGGAGATACATTTATTGGTGAATACTTTGAGAATTATTTTAAGAAAGGAGAATACACATACAGTAATGGGGATAAATTCATTGGTGAGTGGGATGATGACGAACTAAGAATTGGAAAAGGTAAAATGTTTTGGAATAACGGAAATGTTTACATTGGTGAGTATAAAAAAGGTTATATGACTGGAAAAGGTGAATACACTTATAAAGATGGGGATAAAGTTATAGGTAATTTTTTTGAAGGTCTTGTTGAAGGAAAAGGTCAACATTTATTTATTGATGGCAAATATATAGGAGATTTTAAGAATGATAATTATAATGGCAAAGGGATTATCACTTGGGATGATGGTGAAAAATATATTGGTGAATGGAAGAATGGAGAAAAGCATGGAAAAGGCAAATATTTTTACGCAAATGGAAATATTTATACTGGACCGTGGGAAAAAAATTTAGAACAGGGCTATGGTATTTTTACCTGGAGCAATGGAGAAAAATATGAAGGCGAATTTAAGGAAGGATTCAGAACGGGGAAAGGTAAATATACCTTTGAAAGTGGAACTATCTATGAAGGAGATTTCTTTGAAAATAAACTAGAGGGAAATGGAGCTATAATATACGAAGACGGTGAAAAATATATTGGTGAATTTAAGAATGGCAATGAGCATGGGCAAGGTTTAATTGAGTATTCAAATGGTAATAAATATGTTGGTCAATTTAAAGATGCCTATAAACATGGACAAGGTAAAATGGTTTATGCTAATGGGGATGTTTATGATGGTTTGTGGGAAAATGGAAAAGAAGCAGAAGGTAAAACTACACTTGCAAAACATACTACCGATGAAAAATATTATGCATTAATAATTGGTAATAATAATTATGAAAAATTAGAAGATCTAGATAATGCAGTTAATGATGCTAAAGATTTAGAAAAAGTTTTAAAAGATAAATATGGTTTTGAGACAACTTTGATGATTGATAAAAAATCAGATGAGACACTAGATGAAATTATAAAATTTACTCAAAATAGAGATAAAAATGATAATATTTTAATTTACTATGCGGGTCATGGCGAATTAATCAAAAAACAAAAAAGAGGTTATTGGTTGCCAACTGATGCTGGTTCTTCTCAAGACTCTAAATGGTTAAGTAATAATAATATTAAAGATTTAATAGCATCATCAGATGCAAAACATATTTTATTAGTTGTTGATAGTTGTTTTTCAGGCTCTTTAATGAGAGGGAGTGGAGAAAACAAGTCGGTTGAAAAATTAACAAAAACTTCAATAGAAAGATTACAAAAGAAGAAAACTAGATTGGTAATGACTTCAGGAGGTAATGAGCAGGTTGCTGATGGAATTGGTAATTCAAAAAACTCTGTTTTTGCAGAACCTTTAATTAAAGCACTAAAAGATAATAATAGTGTTATTAGATCAATTGAATTATTTCAAACTGTTCAAAGTTATGTGATTAATAATGCAGAACAAACACCAAATCACTCTTTAATTCATGGAACAGGTCATAACGGTGGAGAATTTTTATTTTTTCCTAGGTCTTAAGAAAGTTCTTCAAACTTATCCCACTTACCATCTTCATCGTAATCATAAGCAAGAACATCTGGTTTTTTATCACCATCATTATCTAGATAAGCTTTATCAGCCTTACCATTTTCATCGGTATCAACTAAAAAAATCTCCCATACACCATCTTCATCTTTATCAATTAGTGTACCTTCAACAAATCCATTTTCGTCGTCATCAACAAATCCTAAATCTAATTTGCCATTATTGTCTTCGTCAATATACCAGGTATCTATAATGCCATTATTGTTATAATCCTCTGTTTTAGCATTTGGGTAATCTTGTTTAATTACGGCTCCAATAGGATTTATTGTTTTAATATTTGGATTATCTTTAATAAATTTCTTTACATGATCAACAGCAACAGCAAAATTTAAATTTTGCCCTTCTCCTTGCATCAAGGTATTAACACCCACCACTTTACCTTTTCCTGAAAATAAAGGTCCTCCAGAATTTCCAGTACTTATTGGTGTTTGCATTTGAACTACAGTCGCTAAATGCTCTGACTTATCTGCATAAGTCCACTTATAATTTTTTCTTTTCTGACTGACCATTCCCGATGAAAAACTCCAAGGCAAACCTACCGGATGCCCTATAGCATAAACATTATCACCTATATTAATCTCATCATTAGATCCTAGATTAACTGGTTTTATATCTTTTGGTAAACCAATTGCTTTGATTAAAGCTAAATCTTGTCCTTTATTTTCAGCCACCACTGAACCAAAATAATAATTCTTATTTGCGAATACACTTTCTGAGTCAATTGCTCCCTCTTCAGGTAACGTCCAAATAAACATTTTTTTTGTTTTGTTTGTTACGTGCCAATTTGAAAGAATTAAACCAGAGGAGTCTACTAAGAA
This sequence comes from uncultured Candidatus Pelagibacter sp., assembly GCA_905618895.1. GTDB lineage: Bacteria > Pseudomonadota > Alphaproteobacteria > Pelagibacterales > Pelagibacteraceae > Pelagibacter. Next base: position 3,154 of record CAJQTA010000026.1, on the reverse strand, counting down.
CCCTGTACCAATTACTTCTGCTTTTTCATTGTAAAGAAAAAAAACACTTTTTGCATAGTCTTTAAAAATTTTGCTTGGAGATTCTCCAGCTTTTGCACTTCTAAATTTAATTTGTTTTCTTTTTTGTAATTTCTTATCATTTTTAAGTGCAAATGCTTTAGCAGCTTTATAAGTTAATTTTAATTCAAGAGCTTTATCAATTTTTAGTAAATCTGGACTTATATTTATTTGTATAGGTTTTAATTCTTGACTGTTGCCACTTCCTCTAAATTTTAATTTTTGCTCTTCAGCAAATACTGTATTTACAAAGACTGTAAAAATTATTGAAAGGTATAATGATAGAATTTTCATTAAAATTACTCTATGATATTTTCAATAAAAGATAAATAAGCTCATTAAACTAAACTTATTTTTAAGAACTCGGTAATAACTCGGTAATAAAGAGATAAAACAAAGATTAAGTAAGATGACACCAGAAAACTCAAGTAAACTGTGGAAAATGATTCAGGAAGCTGGTGATTATTTACTGGGTCAACTTCCCGGCCACCCCAACCACCCCAAAGGAAGAAACCCCTACGCTCATGTTGCTCTATGTGTCAAAGAGAAGTTTGGCAACTCATATAAAGATATTCCTGATGATAAGTTTCAAGAAGTTGTTGATTACATTAACTTTTTGAAAGAGAACCCAAGTTAAGCAAGAGAACATTCAAACACCACCCAGAAATGTTACCAGTTTGTTACCAGTCTGTCCTATAAAATCCTATAACCCAGAACCACGATCCATAAAAGTTTTTTTTTCATTACCATTTTTGTAATATAGTAACAATTGCACCAAAGATCATAAGACCTCCAATAAAAATACCTATTATTGTAAATAAATCAAATTCAACACCTCTATATGCGGCCACACCAGCTGCAATAATTATTCCAATTACAAAGATTAAGTTATGTTCTTTATTTTTCATGAACCAACCCTACTAAACCTCTAATCGGGTGTCTAGATACTGGATATTAACTTTTATGACTATATACTTATGTTTACAGGCCATATTAATTGGTTATATAATTCATTATGAATTTTACACAATCAATTGCTTATTGTTTTTCAAACTACGTAAATTTTAATGGAAGAGCAAGCAGATCTGAATGTTGGTGGTTTTTTCTATTCAGCTTTATTTTGCAGTTTATAGGAACAGTATGGGATGCTGCTATGGGGGATACTAGTGGAAATGGAGTTATGTACTGGATCTCATATGCTGTAGTTTTTTTACCCTCAATTGCAGTTGGTGCTAGACGTCTACACGATGTCGATAAATCAGGTTGGTGGCAATTAATTGCCTTTACTTTAATTGGTATTATTCCTCTTATAATTTGGATGGCAAGTGAAGGATCTAAAAAAAAAAATACTCACGGAAAACCAATTAAAATTAAGTAACTAAAAAATTAATATTATTTTCTTATCTTATTTATTGATAGAATATTTCTGAATAAAAAAAGCAAACACAATAAACTTAATAATTGAAACACCACACCCATAAGAAGCATTAACTGTTTGTTTGTTTGTATAGATGAAATTTCAGTATTTATTGTATCTATTTTTTTTCCAGATAATCCTATAACCACTTATTATCCGTTGTTGTATTTAGAGTGAGTTTAAATTTTTGTTAAAACTTACTGGATAGAGATAAGTTGGCATTATGATTTTCTTGATTTGAAAAATCATTTTCTAAATCAAACACTAAATCAAAACCATCTAACGCTTTAGAAATTTTAAAGTTTGAATTCATATCTTCACTAAGTCCAAGTGCAAACTCTGTTTCATTTCTAGATAAAAAGCCTGCTGATAATGTAAATTTATTAATAAAATCATGACCCTTGATTAGTTGTTTTTCGTAATCAGTACTAATTGTTAACCCTTGGTCATGCTTAAAATCAAACCCTAGACCTGCTGTGTATATATCTTTATTTTTTTCATCAGATAGATCTTCAAAATTTTCGTTGTCTGATACATAACTTGTTACCACCTTAGAGTTTGAAGTAAACTCTTTACCATATTCAAGATTAATTCTAGATTTTATATTTGAATTTTCTAAGTTATGATCTCCGTCTATTAATACTCCTAAAGAAGCCATTAAAGATTTAATATTTTGATGATTATACCTAATCGCTTCGTTACCACTTTCTGTGTAGCTATCCAGCCCTGTATAACTTCCATCAATACGTCCTGTTGGAGTAATAATTACATCACCATCTTCATATTCTCTACCAAAGTTAAGTGAACCAAAAACTTGTTTACCTTCACGGTCACCTGTTTGAGTATTAGTGTTTCCTTGGTTCTTTCTTGTAATATCACTATCTAAATAACTAGCACCAATAACGTGTTCTAAAAAATTACGATCATCAAAACTGTTAGATCCATAAACGGATAAACTTAAAGCGTTAGTGTCAACTGCAGAACCAAAGGTTCCAACATCAACGTCTGTATTACCAATTCTTAAAACAACTCCTAATACTTTATCATTATCAGTTTTTTTATCAGCACCGACAGATATACCAAGGCTGCTCATATCTTGAGCAGAACTTAAGGGGTTGTCACCTATTTTTCCAAAACTAACACTAACTTCGCTCCATGCTGCCCAATCATTAGGCAAAATTTGATCCAACTTTTGAATTGGGTTTAGTTTAGCTTGTGCAGAACTTAAAACATTATTGGGTATTTTCTTTAACTTTTCATACGGGCTATCTGATTTAAAAACAGTGTTAAAATTATCTGAGTTGTTATTATTTCTATTTCTTTTTTTATATTCTTGACCAATAGTTATAGGCTGACCACCTTCTACTTTTCCATTAACTGCAAGTAAATTGTCTGGAAGTTTTTGATGCCAGTAATTTAACAATGGAAAGTTTAATTCTATATTTTGTGTAGTCGTGTTTTGGTACTTATTAGCTCTTAAAATAGATAGTCTTTTAAAAGCAGACTGACTTGAATCTTTAGCAAAATTTTTAGCAGTATTAATTTGTGCATCAATTATACCTCTAACCTCTTTAATTTTTGGTGGTGCGTCACATGTTGATGAACTAGTAACTTTAAAAGCACAACTTAAAGTATATTCATTTACATCATCTCCTGTCTTACCCGACACATACATTTTAG
>CAJQTA010000025.1 GCA_905618895.1 uncultured Candidatus Pelagibacter sp. | reverse complement strand
GTTGTGGTGGAACAATTTTTAAGCACAAAAGAAGGGGAGATAATGTTTATTTAGCCATAATCACATCTGTTAAAGTTATAAAAGATCAAAATAATAATATAATAAATTTCAATAAAGACACGGTTACTCAAAAAAGTGAAAATAAAAAAATTAAAAAATTTTATAATTTTAAAAAAATATTCTATCTTGATCATCCAACAACACGCTTAGATGTAACTCCCCTTGGAGATATTGTTAAAAGTATTGATAATACAATTAAAGAGATTAAGCCTGAAGTTATTTATTTACCATCACCTTTTGATTTGCATACAGATCATCATGTTACAGTTAAAGCTACTTTAAGTTGTACCAAGTGGTTTAGAAATAAATCTATAAAAAGAGTTTTAGGATATGAGGTGCTTTCAGAGACAAATTTTAATCATCCTGGAGGCAATTTTAAACCAAATGTTTATGTTGATATATCTTCATTTTTGCAAAAAAAAGTAAATGCAATGAAAATTTACAAAACTGAATTCAAAAAACACCCTTTTCCAAGAAGTATAGAAGCTATTAAATCCCTAGCCATATTAAGAGGATCAGAATCTGGCTTTAAAGCTGCAGAAGGATTTCATTTATATATTGATCGTTCTGATATTGATTAACATAAAGCAATAGATTAAAAAAATTTTACTTATTAGTCTTGTTCAAATATAAATATTAGCATAAATACTCATGAAATTAATTAATGCCCTCGTGGTGAAATTGGTAGACACAACGGACTTAAAATCCGTGCCTTTTTGGAGTGCCAGTTCGAGTCTGGCCGAGGGCACCAATAAATGAAGGATAATTTTTTTTTAGTTTTTGATAAAACTAAAAACTCACTTAAAATCAAGTCTGATTTATTAAAAAAAATAAAAACTACTACTTTAAAAAAATGCAATATAATTATTGTCTTAGGTGGTGATGGATTCATGCTTCAAATTTTAAAGAAGTTATATAGATTCAAAAAACCGTTTTATGGAATAAACTCAGGGAACTATGGTTTTTTAATGAATAAGTTTTCTAAAAAAAAAATTATCAAAAATTTAAAAACTTCACATAGTATTAAGATTCACCCTTTACAAATGAGCGTAAAAACAAAGAATGATCAAATAAAAAAATCAATTGCAATTAATGAGGTGTCAATCTTAAGGCAAGGCAAACAAGCCTCGTCAATTTCTATTACATCTAATAAAAAAAATATAATTAAAAATTTAGTTTCAGATGGAGTTTTAGTCTCTACACCTGCTGGCAGTACAGCTTATAATTTATCAGCGCATGGCCCTATTTTAAATTTAGATTCTAATAAATTAGCAGTTACACCAATTAGTCCTTTTAGACCAAGAAGATGGAGAGGCACAATTATTAGCGATAAGTTTAAAATTATAATTAAAAATTTAGACGAAAATAAAAGACCTATTAGCGCTGTTGCTGATAACTTCGAAGTTAGAAATGCAAAAACAATCACTATTCAATCTAATAAGAAAATTGTTTTTGATTTATTATATGACAATAATAACAGCCTTTATAAAAAAATTAAAATTGAGCAAGTAAGAAAAGAAACTTCAAATAACTAAAATAATGGTGCCCCCGCACGGAGTCGAACCGCGGACCTATTGATTACAAATCAATAAGCTAACTAATTATCCTTTCATTAACTATTGATACTACTTACTTCTAGACTCCCGTCAAGTTGCTTCAACAATTATCACTTCAATATCACTTCACTCAATTTCATTCTATATTGCCCGTTTCAACATCACACTTATAGTGTTCTAAAAACTTTTTATTTTTATAATCATATTTAGACATTGTCATAGTAGGCTCTGTCTCTCCTGCAAATACAATCATTTGAAAACCTAATTCATAGTCTGCAAATCTTGCAGTTACTTGATTTTCACCAATATCTAAATTGTTAGCTTCAATCATTACAAGTTTATCTTTCTCTTCATCGAAGTATTCAAGTCCTACTGCTTGCATTGTAAATTTTAAAGGATCATGTTTTCTTCCAATGACTACATATTTCATATTAAGACATGAAATTTTTAAACCTTGATCAGCTTTAGATGTTGTTGGTAATAGTAATAAAACAATTATAAGCATTCTTAGCATTATCTAACTATCTAAATGATTAATGGTTTTACAAAGCTTATTAGCCTCTAAGACAGATGGTACAAGCTTATCTAATTTCCAATTGTTAGTGGTTATATCAAAATACTTGGCCGCTTTAAAATCAATCCCATCTACTATCTCAATTTCATACTTCTGAAATTCATCATAGAATTCCTTTAAGAAATGCATGTATTCTTTAATAGGAAATGTGCCCAAATTAAACGATACCCTGTATCCCATTAAAAAAGGTGAAACAGTTATAACATTTGCCGTTCCATCTACACCGTTGATCTTTATAGGAATATTTTTGTCTATTAATTGCTTAATATCACCAGGTTTTTCATAGGTATAAAAAGTAAAATTATTATAAACTTTTGTACAATTGCTTTCAGTTGAAATAAAAAAATTCAATGAATCCCCGTGAGTGACTTCACCTGATACTCTAGCGTAGGCTAAGCTGTTAAATTGATCGATGGTCCACTCTTCTTCAGCTTGTGCTTGGTAGGCAATTATCATTAAAAAAAGAATTAAGTGAGCTGAAACAAAAATAAGAAAGCGCTTCAAGACTTAAGCTCCGCATTTACACCAATTTTTTTAAGGGTTCTTATTATTTTGTCCCAAATAATAGAATTATGTTCACTGGGATTTATTTTGAATTGAAAGGTTTGTTTATAGACTGGGCTGCAGTTATCGTAAGCTATATAAGCACTTACGTGACAGTATTTATTAATACGGTCTATTTCCATATATTAGAACTCCTATGATTGGTTGTATTTTTGATTGTTAGTAATTTGTAGTTGGTAATGGTTTCACTCCTCTTCCAATGAGGAGGTCTACGTAAAGAGGAAATTAAGGAAAAAAAATGTAAACGCGAAAAAAGGAATGAAATCCAATGCATGATTCTATTTAAATCATTAGTATTTGTTTTTAATCAGCCAGAAACATGTTTTCAAAAAGGCAAAATAATAATACGATTTAAAAATAAGAGATTCTATTATGGCTACACCAATTGACTCGAAAAATTTTGACACAAAGATAAAAGAAATAATAGATAACATAATTCCTGTTTGTGATAATATATATTTTAACGTCGCCTATTTTTATTTTTCTGGCTTCAAATTAATTGCTAAAAGCATCGAAAATAAGAATATTAAAATCTTAGTAGGATTAGAAGCCGATCAAATAATTCAAAATTTATCAAAAAAAGAAAAAGCCTTTAATTATTTAAAAACATTATCTACAAAAATTGATAAAGATGAAATTTTAGATAAACCTGAAGAAAGAGATGCGTATTTTATTTTCAAAAAAAAATTAAAAAATGGTTCTTTAGAAATTAGACAAACCAAGGAACCCAGTCATGCGAAGGAATATTTATTTGAATTCAAAAAAGATATTGCCAAGGGAATTGCTTCACCTGGTAAAACCGTATCAGGATCACATAATTTATCTGAATCAGGGTTTATAACTAGGAGAGAGTTAGCTTATCTTCATCATGAGCCAGAAAATTTTAAATCAAGAAAACTTTCTTTTGACGAATCGTGGGGGGACTCCACAGTCCTTTTAAATAAAGAAAATTTTAAAGAGTTTGAAAAGTTTGCTTCTAGATTTCCTTTTGAACAAAAACCCGATCCATATCTTATGTTTGTTAGGGTTTTAGAAGAATATTTTAAAGACAGAAGTAAAGATAAATTAGAAACACCCAAAGGAATTACAGAAGGTTATTTTGAAAATTATTTATATCAAAGAGATGCAATAGCTAAAGGATTAGACATTTTAAATAAACACAATGGTGTTATAGTTGCAGATGTAGTTGGTTTAGGAAAAAGTATTATAGCTTCTGCTTTAGCGAAAAATTTAAATTTGACAGCAATAGTAATTTGCCCCCCTCATTTAAAAGATCAATGGGAGGACTATTTGTTTAAATTTAAAGTACCAAAAAAGGTTTTCAGCACTGGTGATATTAAAGGTGCTTTGGAGGATGATACTCCAGGACAAAAAGTAATAATTGTTGATGAGGTTCATAAGTTTAGAAATGAAGAAACAAAAGATTATCTTAAACTCTATGAGCTATGTCACCGCGCCGAAGGAAAAAAACCAAATAAAGTAATTTTATTAACAGCAACTCCATTTAATAACAAACCGAGCGATATTTTTAGTTTGGTAAAATTATTTCAAATACCAACTAGATCAACTCTTCAAATTACGACTAATTTATTAGTAAGCTTTGAACGAATTAATAAAAAATATGCTGCTTTAACTGGTAAAAATAAAAATAACAAAGGAAAAGATAATTTAAAAGAAATAACTGAGGAGGTCCGAAATATAATTGAACCAATAGTAATAAGAAGATCCAGAATTGATTTAGAAACCATCAAGGCTTACGACAATGATTTAAAAAAACAGGGAATAACTTTCCCTGATGTTGAAGATCCCATCTTGTTAGAATATGAGTTAGGTTCTATAGAAGAAATTTATGAGGATACCCTTAAGATAATAGCTCCAGGTAATGAAAAAAGTGGATATAAGTGTGCTAGATATAAACCTTTAACTTATGTTAAGCCAGAGTTTTTTAATGATGTGTTAGAAGCTGGAGGTTATAATGAGGAAGGGACAAATAATAAATTACCAAAACAGCAAGAGAACATTCACGACTTTATCAAACGAATGATGGTCAGAAGATTTGAAAGTAGTACTCATTCATTTTCTATAACCTTAGATAGAACGATCGAGTCCAATAAAAGAATTATTAAATTCTTTGAGAAGGGTTCCGTTCCTATTTATCCAAGGCATCAATTACCAAATGTAGAGGATCTTTTTGAAATGAATACTTCAGATAAAGTAGAAATAGATGATTTAGTAGATATAGATAATTTAGATCCAGAAAAAGATTCAACATTAGAGAAAGCAATATCTAAAGGTTTATATTTTATCAAAAAACATCAACTTAAAGAAAGTTATATAACTGATATTAAAAACGATTTAGAAATATTAACTTCAATTCAGCAAAACTGGAATTTTTTAAAAGATAAAGATTTTTTAGATCCTAAAACTGAGGAAATTAAAAAATTTCTTATTGATCAAGTTAAAAAAGAGCCGGGAAGAAAAATAATAATTTTTAGTGAATTTTCAGATACAGCTTATTATTTATATTCTAAAATAAAAGAAATTTTTAAAAATAGAGTTAATATTTATACCTCGAAAGAGTCTTCTAACAAAAAAAAGAAAAAAGAAATTAAAGACAATTTTGATGCAGGTATCAATATTAAAGATCAAAAAAATGACCACGATATACTAATAGCTACCGACACTATATCTGAGGGTTTCAACCTTCATAGAGCAGGTACAATCATTAATTACGATATACCATATAACCCTACTAGAGTTGTTCAAAGATTTGGACGTATAAATAGAATGAATAAAAGAATGTTTAAAAAACTTTACATATATAATTTTTTCCCAACTGAAATTGGTGAAAAAGAAGTACATTTGAAAAGAATTACAGGTATAAAAAGTTTATTATTTAATTCAATTTTTGGTACAGACACTAAAGTGTTATCAGGTGATGAGACATTATCGAGCTTTTTACAAAAACAATTTAATGAAATTCACAAAATGTCAGAGGAAGTATCGCCTGATGCTTACTATGAGAATTTAATATATAATTTAAGGGAAAATGATCCAGATACTATTCTTGATGCTAATAATATTGCAAGAAGAGTAAAAGCAAAAAGAAAAATAAAAACAAAAGAAAATGGGTTGTTAATTTTTTCAAAAAAAGGTGAAATACCAAGATTTATCCTATCTGATAAAGATAAAAAAATTAACAATATAACTCCAGTCAATGCTTTTAAATTATTTGAGGCAAAACCTAATGAAAAACATGTAAATTTTGATAAAAAGTATGATCATCTTTATGAAGAAATAAAAACTCAACTACTTAAAGATCAAAAAATTTTACCTCCAAATAAAAAGAAGAAGGATTCAATAAATAAATTAGAAAAATTATCTATAGAAAGTAGACATAAAGATTATTACTCAAAAATGTATAAAGTTGTCAAAGATCTAGATGGATTAACTGCTTTACATTTAAAGCATCTTAAAAAAATAGACAAGACAACAGCTGATAGAAATATAAAAAAGATAAAAGAACAAATACCAGAAAGTATGCTTGATGGCCTTTTAAAAGCATATGCTGATGTTGAATTAAAGAAAGATGCTTTAATCATCACCGAACAAATTAATGATTAATTTTTCTGAGAAGTATGACAGAAATAAATTTGAAGTTTTTTTAAGAGAATTTTTACCTGACGATCTATTTGAAAATAATGAAGAACTTCATGTTGATGAAGATAATGAATATTTTAAAAAAGCAATCTTATTAGGTTCTGTAAAATCACTTGAAGGATTGATGGTCATTGAGGTAGAAAGAAAAAGATCAGAAAAAAGTAGAATTACTATCACCAAGGAACTCTTTAAGTTTTTAAACACATATGGCTACTCTAAAGCTTTGGTGGTTACTTTTTCGGAAAAAGAATCTCATTATAGACTCTCATTAATCACAAGTGATTTAAATTGGGTTGGAACTAAAGTAAATAAAGAATTTTCTAACCCTAAAAGATTATCTTTTTTACTAGGCGAGGGTGTTAAGCTTCATACACCGCATAATAAACTAAATACAAAAGTTTCAAGTTATCAAGATTTAT
>CAJQTA010000024.1 GCA_905618895.1 uncultured Candidatus Pelagibacter sp. | reverse complement strand
GGGTTTATTAGTTTTAAAAAAAAAAATTAAAATTAATCACTTATTAAGTAAATATTTTACTAATCAATATTTTATGCCAAATCTCCAGTTAAAATTAACAGCTCATATTAAAAGTTTTGCAAATACTTCAATAGATATTTCTGACGGACTTATAACAGATTTAGACAAAATGATTAATGCTCAAAAACTTTCCTATAAACTTTATTTAAATGAAGTTCCAATTTCTAAAAATCTTAGACAAATAATTGAACTAAAGAAGCTATCTAAGATTAACTATATTTCTAATGGTGATGACTATCAGGTCTTATTTACAGCACCTAAAAATTTGAGAGGAATAATTAGAAAATTATCTGTTAAAAATAGAATTAAGCTTACTAAAATTGGACTAATTCAAGCTGAAGGTAAAAAATCATCAATTGTTGATCATACAAACAACGAAATTAGCACTAAAAACAAAGGTTATTTACATAGGTTTTAAAAAGTTAAATATTGCCTTTTATTGCTTTTTTTGTATTGTCCGGACTTTAAACAATAAAATTTTAACAACCAAAAACCAAAAAGGCATTATGAACACATCTGTAGAAACAATTTTACTTTACACAATAGCAGCAGGATTTCTTTCAATCGTTTACGGTTTTTTTACCGGTAAAAATATTCTTAGTTCAAGTGCTGGAAATGCAAAAATGCAAGAAATTGCATCTGCAATTCAAATTGGAGCTAAAGCTTATTTATCAAGACAATATAAAACAATAGCTGTGGTTGGTGTGGTTGTTTTAGTTATTATTTGTTGGGTGTTTAGTCCATTAGTTGGCTTAGGTTACTTAATAGGAGCTACTTTATCTGGGATAGCTGGTTATGTTGGCATGTTAGTTTCTGTTCAAGCCAATGTTAGAACTGCTGAAGCCGCAAGAAAAGGTTTAGCAAGCGGTCTTGCTGTTGCCTTTAAATCTGGTGCTGTTACAGGAATGCTTGTTGCTGGTTTAGCATTATTATCTATAGCTGTTTATTATTATATTTTATTAAAATTTGGAATTGCCGATAGAGAGATAGTTAATGCATTAGTTGCTCTTGGTTTTGGTGCTTCCCTTATATCTATTTTTGCAAGATTGGGTGGTGGAATTTTTACTAAAGGTGCTGATGTTGGAGCCGACTTAGTTGGCAAAGTAGAAGCAGGCATTCCTGAAGATGATCCTAGAAACCCAGCTGTAATTGCAGATAACGTTGGAGATAATGTTGGTGATTGTGCAGGTATGGCAGCTGACTTGTTTGAAACTTATGCTGTTACTATTGTTGCTACAATGGTTTTATCTTCAATATTTTTTCAAGGTGATATGAACATGATGATTTATCCATTAACCATAGGTGGTGCGTGTATTTTAACATCTATCTTAGGAACTTTTTTTGTTAAACTTGGTAGAAGCAAAAATGTTATGAATGCTTTATATAAAGGTTTTGTTGTTTCGGCTGTTGCTTCATTAGCAATTTTATATCCAGTCACTGATTACGTGATTGGTTTTACAACTGAATATAACGTTAATGATAAAACTTTTAATGGTATGGATTTATATCATTGTGGAATAATTGGTTTACTTATAACTGGTTTATTAATTTGGATTACTGAATATTATACTGGAACGGAATATAGACCTGTTAGAAGTATTGCAGCATCATCAACTACTGGGCATGGAACAAATGTTATTCAAGGTTTGGCTGTTTCTATGGAAGCTACGGCTGTACCAGCACTAATTATTGTTGCTGGAATTTTGGCCACAAATTCAATTGCTGGACTTTTTGGTATAGCAATAGCTGTAACAACAATGTTAGCTTTGGCTGGTATGGTTGTTGCGCTTGATGCTTATGGCCCAGTTACTGATAACGCTGGAGGTATTGCTGAAATGGCTAAGTTACCTAATAATGTTAGAAAAACTACTGATGCTTTAGATGCGGTCGGTAACACAACTAAAGCTGTTACCAAAGGTTATGCAATAGGTTCAGCAGGTTTAGGTGCATTAGTTTTATTTGCTGCGTACGTTGAGGATATTAAACATTTTTCTGGAGTTGCTGGATCTAAATTAGAGGGCATTGTTGTTACTTTTGATTTATCTAACCCTTATGTGGTTGTTGGTTTGTTAATAGGTGGAATGCTTCCATATTTATTTGGATCAATGGGGATGCAAGCTGTTGGTAGAGCAGGTGGAGCTGTTGTTGTTGAAGTTAGAAGACAATTTAAGAAGTACCCAGGTATTATGAAACGTAAACAAAAGCCTGATTATGCTAAACTTGTGGATCTATTAACTGCTGCAGCAATTAGAGAGATGATTGTACCTTCTTTATTACCTGTATTATCTCCAATTGTTTTATACTTTGTTATTCTTTTTATAGGTGGACAAGTTGCTGCCTTAGCTTCTGTTGGTGCAATGTTGCTTGGTGTTATAATTACAGGATTATTTGTTGCTGTTTCAATGACTGCAGGTGGTGGTGCTTGGGACAATGCTAAGAAATATATCGAAGATGGACACCATGGTGGAAAAGGTTCTGAAGCACATAAAGCTGCGGTAACTGGAGATACAGTTGGAGACCCATACAAAGATACAGCTGGACCTGCAATAAACCCAATGATTAAGATTACAAATATTGTAGCTTTATTGTTGTTAGCTGTAATTGCTGGTTAGTTTTTTTTAGTTCTTTTTTTACCTAGAGGATCGTTCATTTTTTGTCTCACAGAGTTTAAAAAATCATATACAAATGATTTTTGTGACCTAGACATTCTTGTAAAATCTTCACTAAATTTAATGTTTTGCATATTTTCTTTATTAAGAAAAATTTTATTCACTAAAAGACCCCTATTATTTAACTCTAATAAAAGAACATTGTTAGTTAATAATGTTTTTTTACCAAGTTTAGATATTTTAGATGATGAAGTGTTTCGTTCTATATAAATCCATAAATCTTTATCAAAAGTACTACTTGTTGATGGCGGTCCCA
>CAJQTA010000023.1 GCA_905618895.1 uncultured Candidatus Pelagibacter sp. | reverse complement strand
AACCATCTTTCTCTCTAGCAAATTCAAGTTCTTGAATTTTAGAATAAGCAGTCATTCCTTCAGTTTTATATTTTTCTGCAAGTTCAAAAATTGCAATATTCTGCGTGTGAAAACCGGCGAGTGTGATGAATTGAAATTTATAACCCAATTCACTAATGTTTTGTTGGAAAGATGCAATCTCCGCATCTGATAAATGTTTTTTCCAATTAAATGATGGAGAACAATTATATGCAAGTAATTTTCCAGGAAACTTATCATGAATGGCATCTGCAAATTTTTTAGCTTCTTCAAGGTTAGGTGTTGCAGTCTCACACCAAATTAAATCTGAATAAGGAGCATAAGCTAAACCTCTTGAGATAGCTTGTTCAATACCTTGTTTAACATAATGGAAACCTTCAGGAGATCTTTCACCAGTTAAAAATGGTTTATCATTTTCATCAAAATCATTTGTAATTAATTTAGCAGCATTAGCATCTGTTCTTGCTAAAATTATTAATGGCACATCAGCAATATCAGCAGCTAGCCTTGCAGCTTTTAAATTTTTAATCATAGTACCGGTGGGAACTAAAACTTTTCCACCCATGTGCCCACATTTTTTTTCACTAGCTAATTGATCTTCAAAATGAACTCCTGCAGCGCCTGTTTTAATAAATTTTTTTGTTAATTCAAAAACATTTAATGGTCCACCAAAACCTGCTTCACCATCTGCAATGATTGGAAGCATATAATCTGTTCTATTTTTTGATTGCATATCACCGTCACTAATTTCCATATGTTGAATTTGGTCTGCTCTAATTAAAGCATTGTTCATTGACTCAACTAATTTCGGAGCACTATCGTATGGGTATAAAGATTGATCAGGGTACATTTCTCCTGCAGTATTGGCGTCTGCAGCAACCTGCCAACCACTTAAGTAGATCGCTTTTAAGCCAGCTTTAGCATGTTGAACTGCATGGTTACCTGATAGTGATCCTAAAGTATTTATATAAGGTTCTGAGTTTAATAATTCCCATAATTTTTTTGATTGATGTTTACACATCGAATATTCTATTTTTATTGAACCTCTAAGTCTCTCTACTTCATTTGAAGTGTAATCTCTTTTAATGCCAGCAAATCTTTTTAAGTCGTATGATACTTTAGCTTCAGAGCTCATAGGTAGATCTTTCTAGGTTATATAATTAAGAAAATTTTAAAGGGGCTTACTTGTCTTCACTGTACTCTTTAGTGAATTCATTCATCCCACTTGAACCCCAATCACAATGATCATCTCTCAAGTAAATTCCAGACTGGCGATACTGATTATGATCTTCTTTATTAGTGATTTGAGCCTGATCTTCTTGGTTTTTATTGTTTATGTTGTCCATACAAGATGTATAATTTACAAAATTTACAAAATCCATTAAATTCATTAAAAACCTTGTAAAATATAGAAACTTTATGTAAATTTTAATTTACAAAATTTACAAATAGAAAATATGAGTCAATTAGATTTAAAAATTGGACCAAAAATAAAGGCTTTTAGAAGACAATTAGGTTTACAGGCAAACAAATTAGCTGAAGAACTTGGAATTTCTCCAAGTTATTTAAATTTGATTGAAAGTGGTAAAAGAAAGATTGATGGCGATCTGCTTCTTAAGGTGTGTGAAAAATTAAAAATTCAATTATCTGATTTAACAACTAAATCAGATATCAACTTAGCAAATAATATTTCAGAACTTTTGGATGATCAATTGTTTGAAGATTTAGATATTCTTGGACCAGAGGTTCAAGATTTAGTTAGTACTAATCCAAAAATTGCTAGAGCATTGATTAAACTAGGAGATAATTTTAAACAAAAAGATCATGAGCTTATTAATAAAGTTGAAAATTTATCAGGAAAAATAATTGATAAAAGAAAGGCAGCTTTCCCGGGTGAGGTAATTTCAGATTTTTTACAAGAAAATAAAAATTACTTTCCGAAACTTGAAGAATTTGCAAATCAAATATTTGACAAAGTACAAAAAAATAACAGAACTAGATATATTGCTTTATGTGACTATCTAGAATCAGAATATTCAATAGTAGTTAAAGATGTAATACCAGAAGAAAAAAAACCTTTCTCCAAAATTTATAATAAAAATAAAAAAGAACTTTTATTAAGTGATTATAATACTCTAGAAACTAAAAAATTACATGCAGCATCACAGATAGCTCAGGAAGGTGCAATAAAAGAAATTAATAAATATTTATCTAATTTTAACTTCCCTTCAGATGAGTCAAAAAAATTAACACAAGTTGCTTTACTAAACTATTGTGCTGCAGCAATTTTGATGCCATATAAACTATTTCATTCTGAGTGTAAAAAATTGAAATATGATTTAGAACTTTTACAAAATAGATTCGCAACATCTTTTGAACAAGTAGCCCATAGAGTTACTTGTCTTCAAGATCCTAAATTACCAGGAATACCTTTTCATATGTTAAGAACGGACATTGCTGGAAATATTTCAAAAAGGTTTTCTTTATCAGGTATAGAAATACCACGATATGGAGGTGCTTGCCCAAGATGGAATGTTTACTCTGCTTTTACAAGACCTGGAGTTATTCAGGCTGCTGTGAGTAAAATGACTAATGGTGAAAAATATGTTTGTATAGCTCGTACTGTTGAGAAAGGAGTTGGAAGATATGGTTTATCAAAAAGTATTTTATCTATTGGCTTAGGTTGTGAAGCAAAATATGCAAAAGAATTTGTTTATACAGAAAATTTAGATATTTCAGATAAAAAAACTGAAATTCCAATTGGCGTATCATGTAGAACTTGCGATAGGTTAGATTGCTCACAAAGGGCTTTTCCTCCACTTCATAAAAAGTTTGATGTAGATATTAACTCAAGAGGTGTTTCTATCTATGTTAACGATAAAGATAATTAAAATTTATTTCCAATCACCAATTTTACTAAAAAGAAAGTTTCTAAAAGCTGTTAAACGTGCTGTATTTTTTAATGATTGGGGATAAACAAAATGTGCTTCAGTTATAGGTCCTTCTGAGTTTGGAAGCACTTTTATTACATTGTTTGAATTTGAAACCAAGTATTCTGGAAGTGCAGCAAGACCTACGCCAGTTTCTACAGCCAAAAGTAAACCCATGACACTATTAACTTTCATCACTGGTTTTCTTTTTTTCCCTTCTTTAATTCCAAGTTTAAGTGCCCAATCCGGATCATAAACCGGGGATGGCGCTCCTTTACCAAAGGAAATAAATTTGTGCTTATTTAGATCATTAATTGTTTTTGGCATGCCGTATTTTTCTAAATATTTATTAGAACCATAGATATAATATTTTATATCTACTAATTTTTTTTGAATATAATTTAGTTGTTTGGGTCTTCTCATGAAAATACCAATATCTGCTTGCCTTGTGCTTAAATCTAGTTCTTTGTCGTCAAAGATTAGTTCAATTTCAATTTCTGGGTTTAAATTCATAAATTCTTGAATTCGTGGAGTTAACCAATGAGTACCAAAACTTCTAACTGTTGTAATTGTTAGTTTACCAGTTGGTTTATTTTTTTGGTCTCCTAATGATGTTTCAACCTCTTTAAGTTTACTAATTACATCATGAGCAGTCTTAAAAACATATTCACCATTTTCAGTTAAAGTAAGGCCTCTTGCATGTCTTTCAAAAAGTTGCACTTTAAGATCTTGTTCTAATGATTGAATTTGTCTGCTGATTGCAGATTGACTTAAATTTAAGTTGATTGTTGCATTTGTAAAGCTACCCGCCTCTGCAACTGCATGAAAAATTTTTAATTTATCCCAATCCATTTATTTATTAAGATCAACAATATACCGTCCTGAAGTTTCCCCTTTAAGCATCTTTGGAAATATATCTGTAAGATCTTCTAGGCTAATTGTTTTAATTGATTGTTCTAATTTATTGAAATCAATAAGATTTTTAACTTCATTCCAAACAAACTCTCTTCTTTTTATAGATGCTGTAACAGAGTTAATTCCCCATAACTTAACACCTCTAATGATAAAAGGCATTACAGTAGTGTTTAATTTATAATCAGAAGCATTTCCACAGGCTGCAACTATTCCATTATCTCTAGTTTGAGCAAGTGCATTTGCAAGAATTTTTCCTCCTACGGTATCAACAACCCCATCCCATAATCCTTTATCTAAAGGTCTTGCATCTTTATCTAAATCAGATTTATTTATAATATTTTTTGCACCTAGTGATTTTAAATATTCCTCATTTTCAGTTTTTCCTGTAACTGCAGTCACATCATATCCAAGTTTGTTTAAAATCATTACCGCAATACTTCCAACACCCCCTGAAGCTCCAGTAACTAAAACATCTTTTACTTTTTCTCCTAGCAAAAGTTCTTCTCTAGCTTTAATTGCAAAAGAACAAAGTAAAGCTGTCAAACCAGCTGTACCTAAAATCATAGCCTGTTTGGATGAAATATCTTTTGGTTTTTTAACCAAGTAATCTCCGTTTACTTTTGCTAATTGAGAATAGCCACCAAAATAAATCTCTCCAACTCTCCATCCTGTAAGAATAACCTCATCTCCTTTGGTAAATTTAGAATTATCACTTTCTAAAACTGTTCCTGAAAAATCAATACCTGGTATATGTGGAAATTCTTTTACTAATTTTGCACCATTATTTAAAATAAGTGCATCCTTATAATTTAAATCTGAATAATCAACCTTAACAAGTACATCACCATGTTTTAAGAAACTCTTGTCAATAGATTTAACTTCTCTTGTAAAATTTTCGCCTTCTTGATTTACTATTAAAGCTTTAAAGTTATCTGACATGTATTTTACCCTATTAAAAAACTATTTACTTATAAATCTTAGGTATCTATTTTGAATACTAAGGTCTTCTTTGAATTGACCTAAAAAATAATTTGTAACTGTTGTTGCACTCTCTTTTTTAATTCCTCTCATTGTCATACATTGGTGCGCAGCATCTATTGTAACCGCAACTCCTTTTGCATCCAATGAAGTCATTAATGCTTTAGCAACCTGCATAGTGAGTCTTTCTTGTGTTTGTAATCTTTTTGAAAATACCTCAACAACTCTTGCTAACTTACTTAAGCCAACAACTCTTTTATTTGGAATATACGCAACATGTGCTGTGCCAACTATGGGTGCCATATGATGCTCACAATGGCTTGTAACTGAAATATTTTTTTCAACAACCATATCATCATAACCCTCAACATCTCCAAATGTTTTGCTTAAAATCTGTTCAGCATCTTGAGTATATCCGTCAAAATATTCTTTGTAAGCTTTGATAACTCTTTTAGGCGTTTCTAATAAACCTTCTCTACTAGGATCTTCACCAATCCAAGTTAAAATAGTTTTAAATGCTTCCTCAGCTTCTTGGTCTGAAACTTTATTAGCCTTTAAAGCTTTGGCGTCTGTGTCTTTTACTAATTTCATATTGTCAGTGTATACAGTAAATTCTTATTTTTAAAATATTTATTATATTTTCTAATATGCTACATAATTACCTAGTTATGTTTAAAAAGAGAGAAAATATAGTAGAAATTGAGGAAGGAAACTTGCTTTCTCCAAAATTTGATAATGATGGATTGATTCCAGTAATTACCATGTGCTCAAAAACTAAAGATATTTTAATGCACGGATATATGAACGTTGAAGCTTTTAAAAAAACTATCGAAACTAAAGAGGCGCACTACTTTAGTAGATCTAGAAAACAAATTTGGCATAAAGGAAAAACAAGTGGTTATACTCAAAAAATCCTAGAAATTAGAATTGATGATGATCAGGATTCTGTTTGGCTAACTGTAGACATTGGTGATGGAGCAAGTTGTCATGTTGGTTATAGATCGTGTTTTTATAGATCAATTCCAATGGGACCAATTAAAAATGGACGAAATATACAAATGAGATTTGAAGAAAAAGAAAAATCTTTTGATCCTGAGGTTGTTTACAAAGGTCAACCTAATCCCACTAAAATTTAAGATGGAAGAAAAAATACAAAGTAGAATTATAAAAAAATTTGGTCCCTCAATACTTCAAGTTAAAATTCCAAAAAAAATAATAGAAATACTAAATAATTATATAGATCAAACAATTGAAGATAAAAAAAAAATCAAAGAATTAAATGCTGGCGAAAACCTTGTTGGAGATGTAACTCAAGAATTTATGCTAGAACCTAAATTTATAAAAAAATCTGGGTGGTATACATTTTTAGCTTCCTGTGTAAATAAATGGATAGAGTTTGAAACTAGAAAAAAAGTAACAAAATTTGAAATAAAAAATTCATGGGTTGTTAGACAATTTCAGAATGAATATAATCCTACTCACTGGCATGGTGGTCATATTTCAGGTGCAGGTTTTTTAAAAGTACCATCAACTTTTGGTAAACATTCTCAAAAAAAAGAAGATATGATTTATAGAGGTGGTAATTTACAATTAATTCATGGATCAAGAATGTTTTTGTGTCACTCTACATTAGATATTGTGCCTGAAGTTGGTGATTTTTATTTTTTTCCAAACTATTTAATGCATACTGTTTTTCCATTCAAAGGTACTAATGAAGAACGTAGATCAATTTCTTTTAACGCAACAATAGATGAGGAAATTTATAATGTTTATGGTAACTAAAGATTCAAAAAAAAATAAAAAACAAAAAAATGTTTTAGGTGAAGATTTAGAAGAATGTTCTAACGATCCTTTAACTGGGTGGCATAGAGACGGCTGTTGTAGTACTGATGAAAATGATCATGGTGTTCACACAGTTTGTGCTAAAGTTACAACTGAATTTTTAGAGTGGTGCAAAGACGCTGGCAATGATTTAATTACTCCACATCCTGAATTTGGCTTTCCAGGGCTTAAAGATGGTGATGGTTGGTGCGTATGTGCTAGTTGGTATGCAAAAGCTGTAGATGCTGGGAAAGGATGCCCTATTTACATAAAAAGAACACATCAAAAAACTTTAAAAATTATTTCTATAGAGTCATTAAAAAGATTTGCTATTGACCTCTCATAGTTGAAAGCAGGAAAAAATAAATTTTATTATAAAGAAAGAATAGCCCCAGTAAAAAATATAAGTGCAGCAAAAAAAGAGAAAATAACTAAATTTTTTTTATTTTCTTTTTCTTGTATTTTTCTAACTCTTGCTTTTAATGTGTTTATATCAACACGTCCGGAGGGCTTACTCATAGTCAATACAGAAGTTTTCAAGTTTAATGGGTTTTGGTCAATGGAAACTATCTTTTCAGCACTCATCAGGACATTAAAACACCTTATTTATCAACATACAATTGATGCATAGTTCATTTTGGGTTGACATTGGCTGATATTATGTTCATTTCGGGTTTAACGAAAAAAATAACGTAAAATATTACTGTAAAAAAAATGTCTTTAATTATTCCTGAAATATCTAAACAAATTTACAGTCAAGATGTATTGAAAGTATTGAAAGATAGGTATGCAGATATTGGACCATCGTGGGTAAGAATGCAAATGGAATGGAATAATGATGTTTATTCATCATTTAAAGATCACGATAAATATATGATCGTCATTTACTTAGTAAAAAGAACACTAGACTTTTACTCAAGAAATTTTATCAAACTAAGCTTTGGACAATTTTACGAAAAAAATGTGGTTGAAATAGAAAGATTTAATATAGTTGAAATATCAAAAAATCTTAGAATCCCGAAAGAGTCATCAAGAAGGAAAGTTCATGAGTTGGAAAAAAATGGTTGTCTTAAAAGATCAAAAAATAAAAACTTTATTGATAGATCAGCTTACGAATTTGTAAAACCAATTAATTCATTAAAAAGAATTAGTCGTTTTTTTTCTTTATTTTCAGAATATTTAGTTGAAGAAAAAATTTTAGAAAAAAAATTAACTTCAGAAGATTTACAAAAAACTATAGAAAAAAACTTCTCATATGTGTGGAAAATTTATTATGATATGCAAATCACAATGATGTTATCATATAAAAAATTTTTTTCAGATTATGAATCTTTTCATATCTATGGGACATGTGTTGTTAATCAACATTTATACTCTCAAAAATTTAATGAAATTAAGATGAATAGAACAGAATTTATTAAATCTACTTATAGGCAAGATGAAGAGATGCGAGGGCTCAATGCGATGTCAATTTCTGACATTACCGGCATCCCAAGAGCGACTGTTGTCAGAAAATTGAATAAATTGATTAAAAAAAATTACTTACTAATTGATAATAAAAAACATTACAAAATAACAGGTCATATAGTTAACAAAATAGTTCCATTACAAAACAATGTGTTTGATCATTTGGCTGATTTTTCATGTAAAGTTTTTAATCTAACAATATTGTAATTTAATAATAAATTTTTAAGTATTCTTTTTAATAAAAAATATAAAAAATATAGAAGTTATCATCATTATTAGTGCATAAGCGGCAGCTGGCACTATAAAAACCATTGAACTTCCATCAAAAATTTGTGTTCCAACAAATGCAGCTAGTGTTCCGTTCTGAAGTCCACATTCTAATGAGATACATCTTTGTTGAGCAGTTCCTGACGCAAAAAATTTACCAGCATAAAAACCCACAACCATCATTGTTATATTTAATACTAAAGCAATTAATCCTGCACGAGCTATAAAGCTGACAATATTATCCCATTCTTCAATATAGATAGCGATAAACACAAGAGCAAATAAGATAATTGATATTTTTTGAATTAATAAAGCTTTATTATTGATAAAATTATTTGCGTATCTTTTAATTATCATTCCAATTATTACCGGTACTGTAACAACAAAAAACATTTTTAAAGAAATTCCAAGCATAGAAATATCTTTTGAAATATTGTCAATTCCGAATAAATCAATTGAATTAAAAACGATAAATGGAACTGATATAATGCTAATTAAACTAATAATTGCAGTTAGAGATATTGAAAGTGCAACATCACCATTAGCAAATTTAGTAAGTATATTTGATGTTACGCCACCAGGTGCTGCTGCAATAAGCATTACACCAATTGCAAGTTCTGCTGGTGTGTTTAATAATTTTATTAAGATAAATGCAATGATTGGAAGTAAAATTAATTGGCAAATAAATCCAACTAAAAAATCTTTTGGAATCTTGATTACTCTCAAAAAATCTTGGATAGTTAAACTCATTCCAAGTCCAAGCATTATAAGTGCTAGTCCAATTGGTGCTATCTTTGTTGCTACTTCCATTTTTTATAATTTTAATTATTAATATATATGGTTAATAATCCATATTGGGTTTTTTTCAAGCAATCAAAATACTATGTATTCCCATATTTAGGTCCACCTCCACCTTCTGGGGTTACCCACACTATGTTTTGAGATGGTTCTTTTATATCACAAGTTTTGCAGTGAATGCAGTTTTGGGAATTAATTACAAATTTATTTATATTACTTTCTACCCGGACCTCGTAAACACCAGCTGGGCAATATCTTTGCGCAGGTTCATCAAATTTTTCTAAAGTGTAGTTAATTGGTAAATTTGGATCTTTAAGTTTTAAATGAACAGGCTGATTGTCTGTATGATTTGTTCCCGTTAGATAAACTGAACTAGTTTTATCAAAAGTAATTACTCCGTCAGGTTTTGGGTATTCAATTTTTGGCATTTCATTAGCTGAGTTTAATGTTTCGTGGTCAGCATGTTTGTGCTTGAGTGTTAAAGGTAATTTTCCTCTAAACAAAATTTGATCTAATCCTGTAAATATTATTCCAAGAATTAAACCCCAACTAAAACTAGGCTTAACATTTCTTGCAGCATGTAATTCTTCATATACCCAGCTCTTTTTAAATTTATCCTCATAAATTGATAATTCTTTATTTTCTTTAAATTTTTCAAAAATAGTTTCTGCTGCAATCATTCCACTTTTCATTGCTGTGTGAGACCCTTTAATCTTAGGCATATTTAAAGTTCCAGCATCACAGCCCACTAGTAATGCTCCTGGCATAGACATTTTAGGTAAACTTTGTATTCCACCCTCTATTAAAGCTCTTGCTCCATAAGAAATTCGTTTTCCACCTTCAATTACTTTTTTAATTGCTGGATGAGTTTTAAATCTTTGAAATTCATCGAACGGTGAAAGATATGGATTTTTATAATCTAGACCGATTACATATCCTAAAAAAACTTGTTTATTTTCAGCATGATAAATAAAGCTTCCACCATAGGTATTATTATCTAATGGCCATCCAGCAGTGTGCATAACCATTCCTTCTTCGTGATTGTTATCTCTTACCTCCCAGATTTCTTTAAATCCAATTCCATACTGTTGGGGGTCTTTACCTTTATCAAGATTAAATTTTTTTATAAGTTCTTTTCCTAGGTGTCCTCTACAACCTTCAGCAAATACTGTTACTTTTCCATTTAAATCTATCCCTGGCTCAAAACTATCTTTTTTATTTCCTTCTTTATCAATGCCCATATCTTGAGTAGCTACACCTTTTACAGATCCATCTTCATTATATAAAATTTCACTAGCAGGAAATCCTGGAAATATTTCTACACCTAATGCTTCTGCTTGTTTTGCAAGCCATCGACATAGGTTAGCAAGGCTTATTATATAATTTTTATGGTTTTGCTGGACTGAAGGTAATAGCCAAGTTGGCCAACTTATTGATTTTGTTTTGCTTAAAAATAAGAATTTTTCTTTTGAAACTTTTGTTTTAACTGGCGCGTTCAACTCTTTCCAATTAGGAAACAGTTCATCTAAAGCTCTCGTTTCAAAGACATTACCACTTAAAATATGGGCACCAATCTCAGAAGCTTTTTCAAGTAAACAAACATTTAGTTCTGGATCTAATTGTTTAAGTTTAATTGCCGTAGATAACCCTGAAGGACCACCTCCAACGATTACCACATCATAATCCATTGCTTCTCTAGGCATATGTTTAATTTTTACAGTACTGATTATTTTTGTATACTATTTAATTTATTCAATTCCTCTAAGAATTGAGGCAACGCTTCAAATAAGTCGGCTTCCAGTCCATAATCTGCAACACTAAATATTGGTGCTTCACCGTCTTTGTTTATAGCAACAATTATTTTACTTTCTTTCATTCCTGCTAAATGTTGAATAGCACCAGAAATTCCAACTGCAATGTACAGGTCGGGTACAACTACTTTGCCTGTTTGACCCACCTGATGTTCATTGCTAATATAACCCGCATCAACTGCAGCTCTTGAAGCACCAATTGCAGCATTTAATTTATCTGCAATATCAGTTATCAATTTAAAATTCTCTCCATTTTGCATTCCTCTTCCACCAGAAACTACAATTCTAGCCGTTCCAAGTTCAGGCCTATCTGATTTAACTTCTTCTCTTTTAACAAATTTTGATAATTTAAATTCTTCAACAGATTCAATTTTTTCTATTGGGGCAGATCCACCAGATGTCTCACAAGGTTCAAAAGAGGTCGGTCTAATTGTTATACATTTTTTAGCATCAGTGCTTTTTACCGTTGCAAATGCATTGCCTGCATAAATAGGTCTTAGAAATGTATCAGCTGATATTACTTTTGTAATATCGCTAACTTGAGATATATCCAAATGGGCTGCTATTCTCGGCATTAAATTTTTTCCAAAGGTATTTGCTGAACAAACAATGTGTGAGTAATTTTCAGAAACTTTTACAACTAATGGTGCAAAGTTTTCTGCTAAATAATTTTCATAGTGAGGTGCTTCAGTATGTAATACTTTTTTAACTGCTGGCATTTCAGATAATGATTTTGCAACTTCTCCACAATTATTTCCAATTAATAAAACATGAACATCTTCGTCCATTTGTGATGCTGCAGTGATTGCATTTAATGTAAAAGGTCTTATTTCTTTATTATTATGTTCTGCTATTAATAAAACTGACATTATATTACTTTTGCCTCGTTTTTAAGTTTGCTAACTAGCTCAGCAACGCTTGCAACTTTAATTCCTGCTTTTCTTTTTGGTGGTTCTTCTACTTTAATTTGTTGAACTCTAGGTGCTGTGTCAACTCCTAGGTCTGAAGCTGTTAATATTTCTAAAGGTTTTTTTTTAGCCTTCATAATATTTGGTAATGACGCATATCTTGGTTCGTTTAATCTTAAATCACACGTAATAACTGCTGGAAGGTTAACTTCTATCATTTCTAATCCTTCATCAACTTCTCTTGTTACTTCTAAAATTTTATCTTTGATTTCAATTTTTGATGCAAACGTTGCTTGCGGCCAGTTTAATAAAGCACTTAACATTTGGCCTGTTTGATTACAATCATCGTCTATTGCTTGTTTACCCATTAAAACAAGATCTGGTTTTTCTCTATCAACAATTTTTTTGAGTGATTTTGCTACAGCTAATGGTTCAACAGTTCCTTCTGTTTTAATTAAAATACCTCTATCAGCACCGACTGCTAAAGCTTTTCTAACAGTTTCTTGTGATTTCTCTTCACCAACTGTAATTGCAATAATTTCTGTTGCTTTACCTGCTTCTTTAAATTTTACAGCTTCTTCAATTGCATTATCATCAGGTGGGTTGCTGGACATTTTAACATTATCGGTAACAACTCCACTTCCATCTTCCTTAACTCTAACTTGAACATTGTAATCAATTACTCTTTTAACAGCGACTAATATTTTCATTATGCTCTCAATAAATTATTTTCTGGATCGTATGGACTCTCTTCCAATATTGTAGCATCGTACATTTTTCCTAAAATATCAATTTTCAATTTTTGACCAGTTGTCGCAATGTCTGGCTTTACCATTCCTAAAGCAATTGATTTACCCAACCTAAATCCAAAGTCTCCACCTGTGGCTCTTCCAACAACTTTTCCATTATTATAAATTGGATTATTTCCTAAAACATCTGCATCATCGACATTATGAATTTCCATAGTAACCAATTTATTATTAAACCCTTTTTCTCTCCATTTATTAAGTGCCTCTAGACCAATAAATTTACCTTTATTAGGGTGTATGAATCTATCTAGTCCCGATTCATATGGTGAATATTCAATTGATAATTCTGTTCCAACAAGTTTATAAGATTTCTCAAGTCTTAAACTATTCATTGCTCTAATTCCATAAGGTTTAAGACCTAAATCTTTACCTGCTTCCATTAATTTATCAAATATATGATTTTGGTATTCAATTGGATGATGAAGCTCCCAACCTAACTCACCAACAAAGTTTACTCTCATAGCATTTACTGGAGCGTTTCCAACGTTTACATTTTTAGCACTTAACCATTTAAAATTTTCTTTTGAGAAGTCATCTCTTGATACTCTTGTCATTAATTCTCTAGCTTTTGGACCAGATACAACAAGTACACCCATACTATTAGTTAAATTTTCAAATTGAACTGTCCCATCAGTTGGCATCCACTTTTGAATCCAGTCATGATCTAATCTTTGGTTGGCTCCTGCTGAAACTAAATAGAAACTATCTGATGCTTCTCTCATTATCGTAAATTCAGAATGAACTCCTCCCTTAGTATTAAGGGCATGACATAAACCAATTCTTCCTATTTTTTTTGGAAGTTTGTTAGCTACTAAATAATCTAAAAACTCTTCTGCACCAGGACCTTTAATTCTACATTTTGCAAATGCCGTCATGTCTAAAAGGCCCACATTTTCTTTTACATTTTTACATTCTTTTTTTATTGCCTCAAACCACTTGGATCTTCTAAAAGACCAATCATCTTTTTGATCCATTCCATCTGTTGCAAAAAAGTTTGGTCTCTCCCAACCGAATTTTTGTCCAAATACAGCACCTAAATCCTTCATTCTGTCATAACAAGGTGATGTTCTTAATTCTCTAGCAGCACCTCTTTCTTCATCTGGATAGTGAACTTTAAACACATGGTTATAAGCTTCTTCATTTTTTTCTTTTAAGTATGATTTTGTTGCATAATCACCAAATCTTCTTGGGTCAACACCGAGCATATCAACAGTTGGTTCTCCATCTACAATCCATTCAGCAAGTTGCCACCCTGCTCCACCTGCTGCAGTAATACCAAAACTATGTCCTTCATTAATCCAAAAATTTTTAAGTCCCCAAGCTGGACCAACAATAGGATTACCATCTGGTGTATAGCAAATTGCACCATTATAAACTTTTTTAACACCGACTTCTCCAAAGGCTGGAACTCGATGAATTGCACCTTCTATGTGTGGAGCAAGTCTATCTAAATCTTCTTGAAATAATTCATACTCAGAATCTTTTGATGGTCCATCAACATAACAAGCTGGAGCACCATCTTCATAGGGTCCTAATATTAAACCACCCGCTTCTTCTCTCATGTACCATCTACTATCGCTATCTCTTAAAACTCCCATCTCTGGTAAGCCTTCTTTTTTTCTTTTTAAAATATCTGGGTGTGCTTCTGTCACAATATATTGGTGCTCAACAGGTATAGCAGGAATATTTAAACCAACCATTTTTCCAGTTTGTCTTGCAAAGTTTCCTGAACAAGAAATTACATGTTCACATTCAATAGCTCCTTTATCAGTTTCAACAACCCATCCATCTTTAGTTTGTTTAATTCCAACTACAGCTGTGTTTCTATAAATCTCTGCACCCATATTTCTTGCACCCGTAGCCATTGCTTGAGTTAAATCAGCAGGTTGAATATATCCATCTTCTGGGTGTTGGATCGCTCCAAGCAAATCATCTGTACGACATAGAGGCCAAATTTCTTTTACTTGATCTGGCGTTAAAAATTTTACATCAACACCTATAGTTTGTGCCACACCTGCATATTGATGATACTCATCCATTCGATCTTTAGTGCTTGCTAAACGAATATTTGACACAACACTGAAACCAACATTCTGTCCAGTCTCTTCTTCTAATTTTTTATAAAGATCAACAGCATACTTGTGAAGTTGTCCAACCGAATAACTCATATTGAATAATGGAAGTAGACCTGCTGCATGCCAAGTTGATCCTGAAGTTAATTCTTTTCTCTCGACAAGAACAACATCCGATAAACCTTTTTTTGCTAAGTGATAAAGAGCACTTACTCCTACTACACCACCACCAACAACTACTACTTTTGCTTTAGTTTTCATTTTGTCGATTCCTACTAAATTTTTATTAATTACGAAACAAAATTCGATTAGTTGTTAGTCTAAATAGAAGGGGCCATAGGCACTGGGGCTGAGACCATTATTGTTAACCAACAGTCTTTGAGAGTGCCATTTTTCGTGTACTTTTCGACTTGCCAATTAAATTTATAATAGGCTTTATTTTTATCTAGGATAGTAACCTCAAATAGTGCGATTAAGTCGCTAGATTCAATTTCTTTAATTTTATGGTCTAAATGGTTTAAAAGCATCTCATAAGACTTGCCTTTGATCATGCTGTTAAAGCGCTCTAATGGTCCTGTATTTTTTTGATTATTTGGATGAGCAAAGATCCAAGTTTGTTTTATACCATTGTCCTTAGAGGGATTATCATTTTCTTTTAGACCACTTAACTGAATCTTAACAACTTGATAAGGTTCTATACTATTATTTGGCTTAATAAGTTCTGCTTTTGCGGTTGCAATAAAAAATAAGGCTAAAAAAAATATAATAGAAAGATATATTAAACCATATAAAGAATATTTAACAATTTTTTTCATAGATATATTTAATAATAAAAATTATATCATAAACTTAAAGTTAAAAACAAAAAAAATGAAAATTAGAGATGTATTTATTGCACTATTAGTTCCTATAATTTTAGGTTTTGGTTTTGTTATTGCTAAGCCTGCTATGCAATATTTTCCACCTTATTTATTAATGGGTATGCGTTTTACTATACCTGCTTTAATTCTTGTTTGGTTTTTTCCTATTCCTAAAGGTTTATTTTTAGATTTATTCAAAGTGTCTTTTATTGGTAGCGCTTTGCAGTATGGATTAACTTATACAGGTTTAAATATTATTGACGCATCGTCTGCAGTATTGCTTATTCAGTTAGAAGTTCCTTTTGGAATAATAATTGCCTTTTTTTTACTAAAAGAAATCCCAACTCTAAAAAATATAGTTGGTTTGGTAATAGCTTTTATTGGAGTATTTATTTTAACTGGAGCACCTAATCTAGAAGGAAAATATATTGGGGTTTTATTAACATTGTCTGGTGCATTTACTTGGGCGCTTGGTGCAGTCATGGCAAAACCTTTAAGCAAACAAATTGGAGCATTTGCATTGATGACTTGGCTATGTGTATTTTCTGGACCAATGTTATTGATTGTATCTTTAATTTTTGATGGAAATCCAATGGTATATTTTTTATCTGCAAACCTTAATAGCTGGCTAACTGTAATTTTTCTTGGATTTTTTATGCAGCCAATTGGCTATGCGGCTTGGTACTATGTCTTGGGAAAATATCCAGTTAACAAGGTTATGCCAGTTTTGCTTATACTTCCTGTGACTGGGTTAATAACATCTATCTTTTTATTAGGAGAGGATCCACCTAGCCAAGTTTTTCTTGGAGGAGCAATCATAATTAGTGGTGTTAGTTTAATATTATTTAAAAATACCAAAAAAAAGAGGTAAAATGAAAATAGGTTTTATTGGGCTTGATCTTCAATGATTGTTAAAAGAATGGAAGACTTGTATAAAATATAATTTATATGATTATAATCTAGAATGTTAGACAAAAGAAATTTTTATATAGATGGTAGGTGGATCAAACCATCAAAAACAAATAACCTTGAGGTCATTAATCCCTCAAATGAGGAGCCTTTTGCTATAATCTCTTTGGGATTTGAGGAAGATACTAATTTAGCAATAAAGGCTGCAAAAAAAGCTTTTCTTAAATGGAAAGAAACCTCAATAAAAGAAAGAATAACTCTTTTAGAAAAATTACTAAAAATTTATAAGAAAAGATTTGATGAAATGGCTAGTACTATTTCAATAGAAATGGGTGCACCTATTAATTGGTCATCTTCAGCTCAGGCGGCTTCTGGTCAATCTCATTTGGAAGATTTTATTTTAAGATTAAAAAATTTTAATTTTGAAGAACATTTTGATTCAAAATCAAACAACTACATAAGTTATGAACCAATAGGAGTGTGTGGATTAATTACGCCATGGAACTGGCCGATTAATCAAATAACACTAAAGGTAATACCGGCATTAGCTACAGGGTGCACAATGATACTTAAGCCATCTGAGATAGCACCTATCTCTGCAATGTTGTTTGCTGAAATGATAGATGAAGCAGGTTTTCCTTCAGGAGTTTTTAATTTAGTGAACGGAGATGGTGCTGGAGTTGGATCACAAATATCCAGTCACCCTGATATAGATTTGGTTTCTTTTACAGGGTCAACAAGAGCTGGAAAATTAATTTCAAAAAATGCAGCAGATACAATTAAAAGGGTTTGTTTAGAGCTTGGCGGTAAAGGAGGTAATATTGTTTTTGCCGACTCTTACCCTGATGCAGTTAGAGATGGAATCAGAAATGTTATGAGCAACTCTGGACAATCTTGTGATGCGCCAACAAGAATGTTGGTTGAAAAATCTATCTATGAAAGAGCCATTAAAGAAGCAGCGGAAGAAGCAAATCTTATAAATGTTGATTTGGCTTCAAAGACAGGTGATCATATAGGTCCCGTAGTTTCAAAGATACAATACGATAAAATTATTAATCTAATTAAAAGTGGAATTAAAGAAGGTGCCACGCTAGCAGCAGGTGGACCGGAGCTTCCAAACAATTTAAATAAAGGCTACTTTATTAAGCCGACAATATTTACACATGTTACAAATGACATGGAAATAGCAAAAAAAGAAATTTTTGGCCCTGTTCTATCTATAATTCCATTTGAAACTGAAGAGGATGCAATAGAAATTACTAATAACACCGAATATGGTCTTGGAAATTACTTACAAACTGAAGATAAAGAAAAAGCCCGTAGAGTTGCAAAAAAACTAAGATCAGGTTGTGTTTATATAAATGGTAATGCTGCTGACCCAGGAACTCCTTTTGGTGGATTTAGACAGTCAGGAAATGGTCGTGAAGGTGGTGTTTGGGGATTAGAGGAATACCTTGAAATTAAAACAATCACTGGCTGGAAATAAATTAATATCTCAATTTAAATCATGCACTTAATTCACAGAGGAATTGTAAATAAAAGATATAAAGAAAATCTTTTAAAATCCTTTAAACAATCGTTTGAAAAAGGTTATGGGATTGAAACTGATATACATGCAACAAAAGATGGTGAGTTTATTTGTTTCCATGATTTTACTTTAAAAAGAATTTTTAAAAAAAATCTAAGCATAAAAAATCTTAATTATTCAAAGATTAATGCAATTAGCACTAAGTATAATAAAACAATTCCATTCTTAAAAGACTTGTTGAAATGCTCAAAAAATAGGTACCCCATGCATATTGAAATCAAACCAATCTTGTCAAAATTTCTTCTAAAAAAACTCTTAAAAGAAACATCAAAATTTACAAAAAGTGTGTTCATTTCCTTTAAACATAAAAATATTTATAATCTACTAAAAATTAAAAAAAACATCAAAGTTGGATTGTCTTTTTCACCACCAACAAGTATTAAGAATATAATTAAGAAATCAAATAACAAGAATATCAGTTGTCTAATATTAGATAAGTCTTACTTAAAAAATAAAAATATCCAGAATTTAAAAATTGAAAAATATTATTATACAATTAAAACAAAATCAGAATTTAACAAATATAATAAAAATAATAATTTAATATTTGAAAATTTATTTTTTTAAATAATTTAATCTTCCTATAATTTCATCTCTGTCCATATAATATCCTTGTAGATGCCTATGACCTGAGTTAGGGTTAAATGCAGTTCTTCCGTGAAGAGTTCTTCGATTATTAAATGAAAAAATATCACCTGGCTTTAATCTAAATTTAATTTGAAATTTATTGTCATGCAAAAGATTTCCAAATCTGCGATGAGCTTCGTATACCTTATCCATAATATCAGGATGGCAATCTAATGTGTCCATAGTAGCTACACTAAATCTTATATCGTTATAATCTCCATCTTTAGTTAATGAAATTGCTGATGCATGAAAGTTTCTAACTGTTTCTTGAGTATAGTCTTTATCTCTAAATTTAAGAGGTATACTTATCAAGGTATCAAAAATTTCTTTTTCATTCTTTCTTAAATAATCTGCTACTGCAAATCCATCGACAGCTGAAGAATTCCCTCCTTCTGCAGAATTAATCAAGCAATGAAGAAATTGATATCCCGGTGGTGTCTCAAACCAAGGTAAGTCCATATGATTTCTTAAAGCATGTGCTGTATACGCTGAATTATTTGGTTTTGGAATATTAATAACTTCAAAAGGTGTATTAAAAAAAGTTTGTCTTGTATGACTTATTCTATTTAAAACTGGAAATGCTGACTCTTTTTCAACTGGAGTATTTTTAACAATTGCAATTCCTTTGTAATGCAAAAGTTCAAGCCATTTTAATAAACCTTCTTCACTATTTAAAATTTCACTATGATCGATAGTTACAGACTCTAAATTTTTCTCTAAAGAACTATCCCATAATTGAAAGGGTGAAATATATTTTTGTTTATTTTTTAATGTATAGCAATTTTCTCTGAGCCACTTTGGATCATAATGGCTAATATGATCTCCTTCACTCCATTCTACTTCAAGTTTTCCTTCTACGTTTATTTTGAATTCTTTTACACTTAAATTTTTTGAAACTTCAAGAATATTAAACATTCTATGATTTGAATCTTTATCGTGAGCTGTTGGGCAATTGTCCCTAAGCCAGTAGTAGTTAAAGTTACTTTCCTCTCCATCATTCCATTTCACATACAAATTATTTTTATTTTTTTCAATTTTTGAAATGCCACTCATATTCTTAAGAATATTATGTTTTATGGACTTTTCAATGCACTTTGTGGTTGTATAAAATAAATAGGTACTTGAATTTTAGACTCATACCTTATTAACTGCATTCATTAAAACTTAACTAAAGGGAGAGAAAATATGAAGTTTTTAAAAAGATTAGTTCTTTCAGCCTTCTTTATATCAACATTATCATTGGTAGGTACTAGTGCAAATGCTGCTTGTAAAGCAAGATTGGGAGATTTCGACTGGAGCAGTGCGAACATTCACACTGCAATTAGTGCATTCATTCTTGAAAAAGGATACGGATGTGAAGTGTCTGTAACAAAAGGAAGTACAACACCTATCATGGCTGCTCACTACGATGGTCAATTGGATGTAATTACTGAAGTTTGGTATGATAATATTGTTGCTAACTACGAGCCACATGTTGCGGCTGGTACTATTAAGAATATTGGAGTTAATACACCCGATTCACAGCAAGCTTTCTATGTGGATAAAACTACAGCTGATAAATACAATTTAAAATCTGTTGAAGATATGAAAGATCCTAAAATAGCTGCACTATTTAAAGATCCTGAAAATCCTTCAAAAGGTAGAATGACTAGCTGTATTTCAGGTTGGACTTGTTACACTGTAAACCTAGTTAAACAAAAAGAGTATGGTTTAGACGCATTCTATACAAATTTTGACCCAGGTTCAGGTGGTGCATTAGATGCTGCTATCGCAGGTGCTTTTGCTAAAAAGAAACCTATCTTTACATACTATTGGGCACCTACAGGCTTAATGGGTAAAGTTGATCTAGTTAGATTAACTGAGCCTAAGTGGAGCGAAAAATGTTGGGCTGATATGTCTGCTGTTGTTGAAAAAATCAAAGCAGAAGGACCAGAAGCATATACTAAGTCTTGTGCAAGTGAATACAGAGATATGGCGTTAACTAAATCTGTATTGACTAAATGGGCTGATGCTCACCCAGCGGAAACTAAGTTCTTGTCACAGTACTCAATTCCTACTGCTACAGTTAACAGAATGTTAGCCTTCTACGAAGACGAGTCAGATGGTGATATGGAGTTAACTGCTAAAGAATACTTAAAAAATGAGTCAGCTTGGACTAAATGGGTTCCTGCTGATGTTGCTAAAAAAGTAAAAGCAGCACTTTAATTTTAAGATAAAATAATTTGAAAGAGCCCTTCGGGGCTCTTTCTTTAACAAAAATTCAATCATATGTTCAAAGATAAAAAAAATTTATTTAACCTAAGTCTATTAGGAATTTTTATATGGTTATTAATTTCAAGTTATAATTCATCAAAAAGAAAACCTGAAACTGTAGGTGAGTTATTTAAAGATTTTTCATGGTTAAGTGATTGGCCTAAATGGCTAGATTTACCTTTGATGCCATGGATTAATAAAATGTTCAAAGCACTTAATGAAAATTATGGTTTTATCTTTGAGGCAATAAATAATGTTTTACTTGCAATGTTAATGGGACTAAAAAACTTTTTAGTTCAAGCTCCATGGCCTTTAGTAATTATTGGTGTTGTAATACTTGCCTATTTTGCAAGTGGGAAAAAAATTAAAACTACTGTTTCTGTTGGCTTTTGCACATTCTTTATTGGATTTTTACACCCTCGTTTTTGGGATAAGGCAATTGAAACAACTTCAATTATGATAATCAGTATATTTTTATGTATGGTTATAGGTGTTCCAATAGGAATATGGATGTCTAGAGCAAACAAAGTAAGAGAAAAAATTCTTCCTATACTAGATTTAATGCAGACAATTCCAGCATTTGTCTATCTAATTCCAGGTATAATGCTATTTGGTCTTGGCGCTGTTCCAGCGATTATTGCAACTTTTATTTATGCCGTACCTCCTTTGGTTAGATTAACAGATCTTGGTATTAGACTGGTTGACACAGAGGTAACAGAAGCAGCAGATGCATTTGGAGCTAGCAAAAAACAAAAATTATGGGGAGTGCAGATTCCACTAGCACTACCTAATATAATGCAAGGAGTTAACCAATGTACAATGATGGCACTATCAATGGTTGTTATCGCATCAATGATTGGAACAAGAGGTTTGGGGGACGAAGTTCTACTAGGTCTTCAACAGCTAAATGTTGGTAGAGCAGCAGAAGCAGGAATTGCAATTGTGTTATTGGCTATTGTATTAGATAGAATTACTCAATCATATGGAGAAACACTTCAAGAAAGAAATTCTCCAGCCAAGAAAGTAAAAGAATAATGTCAAAAATAGAAATCAAGAATATCTATAAAATTTTTGGTAATAAACCTCAATCTATAATGCCAATGGTTAAAAATGGTGGAACAAAAGATGACATCCTAGAACAAACTGGTCATACCATAGGACTAGATAATGTTTCATTAAATATTGAAGAAGGTGAAACTTTTGTTTGCATGGGTTTGTCTGGCTCAGGAAAATCTACATTAATAAGACATATAAATAGATTAATTGATCCAACTGAAGGTGAGATTCATATAGATGGTACAAATATAATGAATTGTACTTCCGATCAATTAATTGATTGGAGAAGGAATCGTATTAGCATGGTGTTTCAAAGATTTGGCTTATTTCCTCACAAAACTGTTATGCAAAACGTTGGATATGGATTGGAAATGCAAGGAAAATCAGAAAACAATAGAGATAAAATTGCTATGGAAAAAATTGATGCAGTTGGTCTTAATGGTTTTGAAAATCAGTTTCCAAACCAATTGTCTGGTGGAATGCAACAACGTGTTGGTTTAGCAAGAGCTTTAGCAACAAACTCAGATATTATGTTAATGGATGAAGCATTTAGCGCATTAGACCCTTTAATAAGAAGTGATATGCAAAAACAATTAATAGACCTTCAATCTGAGTTAAAAAAAACAATAATCTTTATTACCCATGATTTAGATGAGTCTTTGAGATTGGGAGATCATATTGGAATATTAAATGCTGGAAAATTAGTACAGGTTGGAACACCTATAGATATTATAATGAAACCTGCAGACGATTATGTAAAAGCTTTTGTTAAAGATGTAAATAGAGCAAGAGTAATAAAAGCGAAAATTATCATGAAAAATTCAAATGAAGTAAATGGGATTGATAAGTCAAATTTAGTCAAAGTCCAAGAAGATCAATTCATTGAAGAATTTTTGCCACAAATAGTTTGCTCAAGTGCTAACTGTGAAGTTGTTGATAAAAGTGGAAATGTTAAGGGATATATAACAAATAAAGAACTTCAAGAGACTTTAACAAAATCGTAATTAATGATTAACCAATCATTAAAAAATAAAAGAATTATTATTTCTGCAGGAGCTTCTGGAATAGGTTTGGCGACAGCAAAAGTATGTCTTTCTAGAGGAGCTTATGTGTATCTTTGTGATATAAACAGCAAATCTCTACATAAATTAAATAAACATCCTTTAAATAATAAAAAGTTATTTGCTTATCTTTGTGATGCTTCAAATGAATATCAGGTCTCAGATTTTTTTGAAAAAGTTAAAAAAAAAACGAAAAAAATTGATGCTTTAATTAATAACGTTGGTATTGCTGGACCTACAGGGTCTCTTGAAAAATTAAAATCAAAAGACTGGGAGAATACTTTGCATGTCGATGTTAATAGCCATTTTTACTTTACGAAGAAAGCAATACCTTTAATAAAAAAATCTAAAAATGGTTCAATAGTTAATATTTCGTCAACTGCAGGAATACTTGGCTTTCCACTACGTTCTCCGTATGCTGCTAGTAAATGGGCAATAATTGGTGTCACAAAAACATTGGCTATGGAGCTTGGAAAATTTAATATAAGAGTAAATGCTGTCTGTCCTGGTACTATTAAAGGTGATAGAATGAAAAGAGTAATAAAAGATAAGTCAAAATTTACTAAAGTTTCTACAAAAATAATTGAAAAAGATTTTGTTTCAATGAGTTCGATGAAACAATGGATTTTAGAGGAGGATATTGGAAAGATGTGTTCTTTTCTAATCTCTGACGACTCAAGTAAAGTTTCTGGGCAAGTAATTTCTGTTGATGGTCATACCGAAAGAAACGACTAAGATTTAATTGTACTATCAAAATTTTCCATAAAAGGAAAATGAGAATCTTTATAATGAATATTATTTACATTTTTAAGAATACTTATGTCATTTAACAACCCAGCGTATAGATAAAATTTATTCCACTTAGCTACATATGTCAAAACTGGTGCTGTACAATTTTTACAATAATGCTTTTGGATCTTTTTACCACTTCCACCTAAGTGTTCGTAAATACCAAGCTTACTTTTATCAATATCAATAGCACCCTCTCTAAGATCTATTATTGTAATCATTCCACCCATTTTTTTCATACAATCATTACAATGACAGTTAAAAACTCTAGGAACTTCATCCAGTTTAACTGTGAATTTAACTTGACCACAAAAACATCCTCCTGTGTGGTTAATCATCTTTTTATCCATCAAATTATCTTAACTTTTTTTCATATTTTTTTCTCATTAAAAGTAAATCTAATAAATATTCATCTCTAATATTTGAAATTTTTTCAACTGATTTTCCTTTAGATTGTTTTTTAGTGCCTTCAACTAATCTTTTAATCAACTTATTAGATAAATTTGGAGCTTTCAGTTTTGTCCATGGAAGTTTTAAGGCTGGTCCAAATTGTTCTAGCATATGTTTCATTCCAGATTTTCCACCTGCCAAATGAAAAGTTAAAAAAGTTCCCATTAATGACCATCTTAAACCAGGTCCATCCTCAATTGCCCTGTCTAAATCTTTTGTTGTTGCATAACCTTCATTAATAATATGCAGCCCTTCTCTCCATAAAGCTTCTTGCAACCTATCTGCTAAGTATCCTGGTAATTCTTTTTTCACAGCAATGGGATTCATTGAAATAGATTTATAAAAATCATTAGCTTTTTTTAAAATTATTTTAGAGGTCTTTTTTCCAGGTACAATTTCAACTGCTGGCAACATATAAACTGGGTTAAATGGATGGCCAATAATTCCTCTATTAGGGTTTTTACACTTTGAAAAAATAATGGAAGGTAATAGTCCTGATGAGCTGGAGGCTATAATGGCACTTGGTTTAGAATATTTTCCTATATCTGATATTAATTTTGTTTTTAATTTATAATTTTCTGTGGCACATTCTTGAATAAAATCAGCGTTTTTTAATGTTTCTAATAACGAAGTTTTAAAGCTTAAATTTTTTAAATTAATTTTTTTTTTTTTAAAAAGTTTTTTTACAAATGGAAGTGATCTTTTAACTTCTTTAATTAATATAATTTTTTTTTTAATATCTAAATCAAATGCTGTAACTTTTTTGTTGTATGCTAACATTCTGATTATCCAACCTGTGCCAATAACTCCAGTACCAATCACAGCAATTTTATTTATTTTGCTAGGCATGGGTTTTATTTGTGTTTGGTAAGTTTTAGTTTTTCTCTTGTTTCTGCTGGTGTCATTATAGATGACCCTAAGTCATCAATAATTCTTCTAGCTTTTTCAACTAATTGTGCATTGGTTGCTAGTTTGCCTCTGGATAAATATAAATTATCTTCAAGTCCAACTCTTGGGTTTCCACCCATTAATATTGTTTGTGCAACAAAAGGCATTTCATTTCGTGAAATTGCAAATCCAGACCAAATACCTTCTTTGGGCATTATATCTAACATAGCTTGCATTGCTAAAGTAGTTGCTGGTGCACCCCACGGTATTCCTAAGCACATTTGAAACATTGGTGGATCACTTAATAATCCTTCTTTGTAAAGTTGAGCACCAAACCACATGTTTCCTAAATCAAATGCTTCGATTTCTGGTTTAACACCAATTTCTTTTAATCTCTTTGCTGCCTTCCTCAAATCATTAGGTGTGTTTACAGTAATTGTTGAGCTATCACCAAAATTCAAAGTGCCGGCGTCCAGTGTACATATTTCAGGAAGAAATTGTTCCGCATTAGCAATTCGTTCCATTACATTTGCCATATCTGTCATCGGGCCAAAGTCTAAAGGATTATCACCTTGTCCTATATCTAGATCACCCCCCATACCAGTTGTTAGATTTAAAATTACATCAGTATCACTCGACCGAACTGTATCGACAACTTCTTTATATAGCTCTAACCTTCTACTAGGCGTGCCATCTTCTTCTCTAACATGAATATGTGCAATTGCAGCTCCAGCTTTGGCAGCTTCAATTGCTGCTGTTGCAATTTGTTGTGGTGTCTTTGGTAAATCTGGGTGTTTACTAGCAGTATCACCAGAGCCTGTTACAGCACAAGATATAAAAACTTTATTGTTCATAATTTATAATTAAAATATAGTTTAAATTAATAAAAATGGAAATAACAGAATTACAGAAAGATTTAGCAGCTACTTTTAGGTGGACAGCTAGATTAAATATGCACGAAGGTGTTGCAAACCATTTTAGCGCTTGCGTACCAGGATCTTCTACTGATTTCTATGTAAATAAAGCTGGAATACACTTTAGCCAGATTAAAGCTAGTGATTTGATATTAGTTACTAAAAAAAATATAAAAGATTTAAAAAACAAACCAGAAATAGTAGATCCTACAGCAATACACATACATGGCACAATTCATGAAAAAGTTCCTCATGCAAAATGTATTTTCCATGCACACTCCAAATATGCAACTGCACTATCTACTCTTAAAGATCCAGTTTTGAAACCTATAGATCAAAATACCATGATATTTTATAATAGAGTATCTGTTTTTACTGAATTTGGTGGTTTGGGTTTTGAGGAAGAGTCCATTAAAATGGCCAAAGCTCTTGGAAACAAACAACATATGCTTTTAGCAAACCATGGAATTATAACAACTGGTGAAAGTGTTGCTGATGGTTTTAATGCTTTATATTATTTTGAAAAAGCTGCAGAAACTTATCTAACAGCATTATCAACTAATAAAGAATTAAATATAGTTAGTCATGAAGTTGCTGAAAAAACTGCAGAAGAAACTGCCAACTATCCAATTGATCTCGCAAAAATGCATCTCGATCAGATAAAATTAATTTTAGATAAAGAAGAACCAGAATATAAAAACTAAATATGTCTATATTGTTAAGTACACAAAAAATAATTAAAGAATGGACAGATTATAATCATCATATGAATGTTGCGTATTATGTCTTAATTTTTGATCTTTATGGTGCTGAAGTATTAATGACTAAATTTAAAATGGGTGAACATTCAGCCAAGACAACCAAAAAAAGTACCATGGTTGTTGAGTCACACATCACTTACAACCAAGAAGTTAATGAAGAAGACGAGGTGAATGTAAATTTAATCTATTTTGATCACGATAAAAAAAGATTGCAGTATAAATTTGAAATGATTCATAAAGAAAAAAAATTCTTAGCATCAACAATGGAATTTTTATCTTTATATGTTGATTTAAATGATAGAAAAGTTATCCAATTTGAAGATGAAAAAATTGAAATAATGAATAATTTTATTGAAAAAAATAAATCAATTTTCAATAGTAAAGATTTAAAATTTTCAACAAAGTTAAAAAAATAGATTAATTATTAATTTTTTATATCATTCATTAAGTTGACAATAATAACACCTATAACTATTAATGATAATCCAAAAAGCGTAGCCAAATTTGGAATTTGTTTATATTTAATAATTCCAATTAAAGTTAATGCTACTATACCAACACCCGACCAAGTTGCATAAGTAACACCAACTGGTAAAATTTTCATCACATGAGACATAAAAAACATACAACCACTTATAGCAACAACAGAAATTAAAGAAGGTATCCATCTTGTAAAACCTTCGGTTGCTTTTAAGTACCCGGTAGCAGTAATTTCTAGAATTATTGAAATTGCTAACAATATATATGCCTGTGTTAAACTCATAAACACTTTATATATTTTGACAAAATAAATTTCCAGAAATATATTCAATTTATGGAAGTTAAACTTTTATCAGGAGCTCTTGGGGCTGAAATATCTGGTATAGATCTTAAAGATTCGTCAAAAAAGAACTATGAAAGAATTAATAATTTACTTTTAGAA
This sequence comes from uncultured Candidatus Pelagibacter sp., assembly GCA_905618895.1. Taxonomy (GTDB): domain Bacteria; phylum Pseudomonadota; class Alphaproteobacteria; order Pelagibacterales; family Pelagibacteraceae; genus Pelagibacter. Next base: position 16,639 of record CAJQTA010000023.1, on the reverse strand, counting down.
CATAAAGTAATTTTTTTTAGAAATCAAAATATCTCACACACAGAGCAAATTGCATTAGCTCAAAACTGGGGTCCATTAGAAAGTCACGCTTATGTTAAGGGATTAGATAAGCATCCTGAAATAGTAAGAATCGTAAAGACTAAAGAAGAAAAAAATCAATGGGGAGAGAATTGGCATACAGATGTTAGTTATAATGTTAAACCAACTAAAGCTGTAATTTTAAAATCTATAAAAATACCACCAGTAGGAGGAGATACTTGTTTTTCAAATATGGAGCTTGCGTGGGAAACTCTTGATGAGGATATTAAGGAAAAGATAAAAGACAAAAAAGCAATTCATAGTTCTCTTGGTGCAGAATTCTTTATAGACAATTACAAAGGTATGACTGGTCATGAAGAAAGAAATTATGATGAATATTCAAATGAACATCCAATAGTTAGAACGCACCCTGAGACTGGGAAAAAAATACTGTATGTAAATTGGACTTACACGAAACAAATAATTGGTTTAGAAAAAAAAGAAAGTGATGAAATATTAAAAAAAATTTTTGAACATCAAGCACGTCTAGATTTAACATGTAGATTTAATTGGACAGAAAATGCAGTAGCAATGTGGGACAACAGAAGCGTTCTTCATTATGCTATAGCTGATTTTTATCCTGGTAGAGGTTTGGGTCATGAGAGAATAATGGATAGAATTGCTATAGAAGGTGACCAACCTCATTAATTTAAATTTATGTTGCGTATAGTAAAAGAAATTATATTCAATTTTTCTAATAATAAATCTTTATACATTGGAGAAGAATTAACGATGTCTGAGCATATGATTCAGACAGCAATGCTTGCAGAAAAAAATAAATGTTCCAATGATTTGGTGTGTTCAAGTTTACTTCATGATTATGGACACTTTGTTCTTGAGGATCCAAATCAATTAGTGAGTGATAATATTGATGGAAATCACGAAATGATTGGTGCAAATTATCTAAAAAAATATTTTTCAAATGTAATTACTGAACCTATTTTATTGCATGTTGATGCAAAAAAATATTTGGCACGAAATAAAAAATATTTTAATGATTTATCTGAGGCTTCAAAAACTAGCTTAAAACTTCAGGGCGGTATAATGAATGACAATGAAGCAAAACAATTTGAACAAAATAAAAATTATAAAAATGCTATTAAATTGCGTAGATTCGATGAAGGTGCTAAAAAGCAAAATATTAAGATAAAAGATATTAAAGATTATAAAGAATTACTAATTTCGAAAATTATATGAAATACGATTATATTATTATTGGTGGAGGATCTGCCGGATGTGTTCTTGCTAATCGTTTAACTGAAAATGGACAGTTTAATGTAGCTTTATTTGAAGCTGGAAAACCAAGTGATATTTGGAAAGTAAAAATGCCACTTGCAATTCTTTATACAATGCATGATCCAAAATATAATTGGAAATATTATACTGAGCCTGAACCATTCCTAAATAATAGAAAACTATTTTGTCCAAGGGGAAAAATGATTGGTGGATGTTCTGCTCATAATGGAATGGTTTATGTAAGAGGTAACCCTAACGATTTTGAAAGATGGGCCTCATATGGACTTAAAGATTGGTCATATGAAAAAGTTCTACCCTACTTTAGAAAAATTGAAACTTGGTCTGAAGGAGAAAATGAATATAGAGGTAACAAGGGTTTATTGCCTGTTAATCAGTCTAAAAATAAAAACCCGTTATTTAAAGCATTCATAGATTCTGCAACTGAAGCTGGATACGAAGCTAACTCAGATATGAACGGAAAAAAACAAGAGGGTTTTGGCATGTATGACGTAACTATTGATAAGGGTGAAAGAGCAAGTGTTTCTAAACATTATTTAAATCCAGCAAAGAGTAGAAAAAATTTAACAATTTTTACAGATTCATTTGTAGAAAAAATTATTTTTGATGGAAAAAAAGCAATTGGTATTGAAGTTAAGATTAAAGACAATATTCAGAAAGTTTTTGTAAACAAAGAAGTAATATTAAGTGGAGGATCAATTAATTCTCCTCAATTACTTTTACTATCTGGTGTGGGGCCATCTAACCATTTAAAAGAAAAGGGAATTGAAGTTACACATAATCTCCAAGGTGTTGGAAGAAACCTCCAAGATCATCTAGAAACTTATATTCAACAAGAATGTAAAACCTCAGACACTTTGTATTCATATGTAAATAAATTCAATATGCTTAGAATAGGAGTTCAATGGTTTTTAAATAAAAGTGGTCCCTGTTCTTCTTCTTTTTTAGAAGCAGGTGGTTTTGCTAAATCTTCTCCTAAAAGAGAATATCCAAATATTCAGTTTCATTTTTTCCCAGCTTTTGTGATTGATCATGGATTGGTAGAGCCTGACAGACATGGATTTCAGTTACATGCTAGTCCAAATCATCCGAAGAGTAGAGGTTCAATTACATTGAATACTTCAGATCCCTATGACTATCCAAAAATTTTATTTAATTATCTTGAGCATGAAGATGATCTAAAACAAACAATAGAAGCTATTAGTATTGCAAGAAATATTCTTGGACAGAACTCAATGAAACCTTTTGCTGGAAAAGAAATCGGTCCTGGATCTGATATACAAACATATGAATTATATGAAGATTATATAAGATCTAAAGCAGAAACTGCATATCACCCCTCTTGTACTCTTAAGATGGGAATTGATGATATGGCAGTAGTTGATGAAAAACTCAAAGTACATGGTATTGAGAACTTAAGAGTAGTTGATGCTTCAGTTATGCCTGAAATTACAAGTGGCAACTTAAATGCGCCCACCCTTATGATTGCTGAAAGAGCTTCAGAATTTATACTTAATTCATGACACAAACTCAAAATAATTCCAAAGGAATTCTTTTTATTTTATTAGGAATGGCTTTATTTTCTATACAGGATGCATTAATAAAATTTGTTTATGAAGAAGTTGCTTTATATGAATTATATTTTGGAAGAACTTTAACAGCATTAATTCTATTAACTTGCTACTTAAAATTTTCAAAACAAAAGATAATTTTAAAAACACACTATCCATTTTTAACTATCTTTAGAGTTATTTGTTTCTTTTTTGGATTTAGTTTTTTTTATATATCTCTTACTTTCATGTCACTTGCTGAGGCTAATGCTTTATTTTTTTCTAGTCCCTTTTTTGTTTCAATTTTAGCAACGATATTTTTAAAAGAAAAAGTTGGCATCAGAAGATGGTCAGCAATTCTTGTTGGATTCATTGGTGTATTTATTGTTTTAAATCCAGACTTTAATAATTTTAATTATATGAAACTAGCACCAGTCTTATGTGCTTTATGTTATTCAATATCAATGACAATAACTAAAATTACATCTGATAAAGATAATGTCTATACTCAAATGATCCATTTATATATTGGGGCAACAATAATTAGTATTTTATTTTTTATATTTACTGGAAAAGGTCAGTTCAATAATTTTAGTGATCCTACATTTCAGTTTATTTTCAGAGAATGGGGAACTAACTCATCTTTTACAGTTCCTTTTATTATTGCAATGGGAACTGTTGCTACCTTTTCTTTTTATTTTGTTTTTAATGCTTACAGCATTGCATCACCATCTGTTATTTCTATTTATGAATATTCATTAATTATTTGGTCGATAATCACAGGCTTTATTTTATTTGATAATATTCCAACATTAAGAACATTTATTGGTGTGATTACAATTATAGGTGCAGGATTGTATATTTATATGAGAGAAAAAAGTAAAGATCAGATGATTGCTACCGATACTCCTAATAGATAAAAAAAGTTACATTCCCACAATTAACATATGGTCATTATTAAATAAAATCTTAAAAAATATATAGAGTGTAAAAAATAAAATTTTATAAATTATTTGCTGTTTCTTTAACGTCTTCTAAAAATTGTTTTCTTTTTTTGTCACTCACAAATGGCACAGCAAAATATCTTCTATAAACTATATTATATATTCCACACATATGAAATACGCCTCTCTTAAGTCTTCTTATAGGAAGGTTTAAAAAAAAGGTGGTAATAGCTAGTCTTGGAGACCCATAAGTACAAAAAATTATTGCTTTCTTGTTTTTTAAATTTCCAATTGGGTAGCCATAATTACCAACTAATTGTTTAAATTTAAAAGCCCACGGTGGAGCTAATACTTTATCTATCCAGCCTTCTACAATTGCAGGCATTCTAAAATTCCAAATAGGTGCAATTAAAACAATTATATCACATTCTTCTATTCTCTTGCGATGATCCAAAACATCTTCACCCGGTTGTTCGCCTGCAAAAACAGGGTCAAATTTTTCTTTATAAAGATCTACAGCATCAACACTATTGCCATTTTCTTCTACAGTTTTTATAAATTCATCTCTTATTGCAGCATTAAAAGATTTATCATTGTAATGACCATATATGAGAAATATTTTTTTCATTTTAATTCCAAATTTTTTCTAAGATTTTAACTCTACCGCAGCCATTTTTATACATCAAATAATTTATAAAATTCTCTTTATAATAGTCTTGATGATAGTCTTCTGCTTTATAAAATTTATCAAATTTTTTAATATACGTAACTATTTTTTTATCGAATTTTTTTTCAATATTAATGATTGATTTATCAATTAAATTTTTTTCAATGCTTGATAAATAAAATGCAACAGACCTATAGCTATAACCTTTGTCACAGAATTGACCTTGAATATCGAATGGGTCAATATTGACCCAAAAAATATCAAGTAGCTCTTTGTAGCTAACTTTTTTAACATCATATTTGATTTCTATAGTTTCAAAGTGGCCTGTTTTTCCATAAGTAACCTCTTTATATGTTGGGTTTTTAGTTTTTCCACCTGAATAACCAGAAATTACCTCTAAAACACCTTCAACTTTTTCGAAAGACTCTTCCATACACCAAAAACAACCCCCTGCAAAATATGCTGACTTGATAGTTTGGGCCTGCCCTACATTAGAGCATATTAAAAATGTAGAAATTAATAAGATTTTTATGTTGATGAATTTTTTTGTCACTGTTGACTATCTCTAAACTAGTTGTAGAAGAAAGCTATGAAAAATTTTTATGTAATTGAAGGTGAGCATACAGATCCCAATCAAATTGAAACATTATTAAAAAAAACTGAAAAAAAATATGGACCTTTTGAGGAAATAGAAGCAAATCAATTTGCTAAATCACTAATTCAAAAAAATATTGATGATTTCTATCATCGTGCTTGGGTTCTTAAGTCTGACAACCTATGTAAAAGAGATTTATTTTCTATCAATCGATCATAATAAATGATACTAATCAATTTTTAGATACTGCCAAAAAAGCATTTAAACTTCATTACTAGGCTAGTATTTTTCGGAAAGTACCCATCTAAAGAGCATGTAATATTCACATATTTAATACGTGAATAATGCATTAAATTTATTATGATTATAAAAGACTTAACAGGTATAAAAATTTCACCATTACCTAGCATTATACATTTAAAAAAAGACAATGTTTTTCCCATTAAAATCAAAAAAACAATCGAAATAGTTACCATTCCTAAACTTGCCGACACAACAGAAAATCAAAAAAATGTAGGAATTGTACTTGATGAAAAAATTATCTTAAAGATTTTATCTAAACGCTATAAAGATGTTTTAATTACAGAGATCAATTCAGAAAAAGATTTAGAAAAATTGGTAATAAGAAAGCCAGATTTAGTTTTCTCAGGTGTTAAATATTTTTGTTTTAACGAGAAATGTATATGGCTTAATGATTATTTAGAGATGTATGATATTCCGTATATAGCCTCAAGTAAACCTGCGCTAGATAACGAAAGTGATAAAAATAAAGCAAAAAAAATTATGCAAAAAGCTAAAATTAAGACAGCAGATTTTTTCATAACTACACCAGGTAAACACTTAAATGAATTTTCAATACCAATCAAATTTCCTGTTTTTATAAAACCTGTAACAGGAGGTGATAGTAGAGGTATAGATACAAATTCAATTGTATATGATTTTGCAAGTTTTGAAGCAAAAGTTTTAGACATTAAAATAAAACAAAACTCACCTTCTTTAGTTGAAACATATTTATCTGGTAAAGAATATAGTGTTGGTATTTTTGAAGATAGTGCAAATAAAACCTTAAGAGCTATGCCTATAGAAATTATTGTAAAGAAGAATATAAATGGTCATCGTATTCTTGACTTTGATGTAAAAAAAAATGACGAAGAAAAGGTAATTCCAGTAACTGATGTTAAAATCTTTAATGGACTTTCTAAATTAGCAAAAGATTCATTTAAAGCTCTTGGTGGTAAATCTCTAGGTAGAATTGACATTAAGATGAATCAATTTGGTATTCCTCATTTCATTGAAGCAAATCTTATGCCAGGTCTTCGAAGGGGATATTTCTATAGATCTTGTTTATTAAATCTAGATATGAGTTATGATGAGATGATTTTAAGCATAGCCAACACTGGACTCTCTTCTCATTAATTTTTTTAGTTTAAGTCTAAATTTAAAAAATTAAACTTAACTTTAGGTTGTTAGTTAAAAAAATTAATCCTCTAATACAGGAAATGCTGGATTCACTTTTAAAAATATCTTTTGATATTCCATTTTAGTGCATCTATTATCAATATATTTGATATTCTTAGACTCTAACATTTCTTTTGCCTTAGAACTTCTTATTCCTAATTGTAACCAGAGAACTTTTGCACCGATTTTAACGGTATCTTCAGCATACTTATAGGCTTCAACTGAAGGTCTAAAAACATCAACTATATCTACTGGAGTTTTGATATCTTCAAGTTTTTCAAAAACTTCTTCTCCTAAAATCTTCTCACCTTTAGCTTTTGGATTAACTGGAATAACTTTAAAGCCATATTTTTGCATGTATTTCATTACAATTGTTGATGCTTTAGTTGGATCTTTACTAACGCCAACCATGGCAATTGTTTTATATTTAGAAAGAATTTCTTTTATTTTATCGTTCACTACTTATGTTTCCACTTTGGAGTTCTTTTTTCTAAAAATGCTGATATTCCCTCTTTAGCATCCATAGCCATCATGTTTAATGTCATCATTTTGCTTGTATAAGCATAAGCTTTTCGTAAAGGCATTTCTAATTGTTTGTAAAATGCTTGTTTGCCAATTTTGATTGTAAGATTAGATTTGGAAGCAATTGTTTTTGCAACTTTTAAAACTTCCTTATTCAGTTGTACTTTAGAGAAACAATCATTAATTAGGCCAATTTCTTTTGCATAATTAGCTTTTATTGGTTCGCCAGTTAAAAGCATCTTCATCATTCTTTTTCTGTTCACTTTTCTACTAACTGCAACCATAGGAGTGCTGCAAAACAGTCCAATATTAACACCTGGTGTTGCAAAAATTGCACTATGAGTGCTGTAAGCTAAGTCACAACTAGCAACTAATTGACATCCGGCAGCAAAAGCTGCTCCATGCACCTTTGCGATAACTGGTTTTTTACCTTCAACTATCTGAAGCATTAATTTAGAGCAAAGGCTAAAAAGTTTTTGATATTTATTTTTTTTTTTAAGTCCACTTACTTCTTTTAAATTATGACCTGCACTAAAACCTTTTCCTAATCCTTCAATAATTATTACTTTAATATTTGTATCATCATCAAGTTTTTTAAAAGATTTGATTAAATCACTTAAATTTTTAAAAGAAAGAGCATTGTAAGTCTTGGGCTCATTAATAATTATTGATGCTATATCTTTATTAATTTTTTTTATTTTAATATTACTAGTCATATTTTTAAGTCTAGCATTCGTTGCTCTTTACTCTAATTTACCGTCTTCTCTCATCTTGGCTCTTATTTTTGTAGCTGAAATTTTTTGTATTTCTTCAGAGAGAACAACTTCTTCGATCTTGTATCCCACACCTCTTCCGTAACTGATATTAGTAATATTTGGAACCAGCATAACTTTAAATTGTTCTTTAAATTCTGGATTTAATCTATCTTCAATATTTTTTTTAACTGTTTCAAAATCAAAAGGATTATCATCTACTCCTTGAACATCTCTTATTTGAATACAAACTTGCCCTGTAATTTTTACAATTTCTTTAAATAATGCATAGTGACCATCATGAAATGGTTGCCATCTTCCAAGCATTTGTGCTGTTGGTTTTCTATTGTCCCATTGGTATGTCATTTTACCCTCTTTTTTATTTTATTTTTTCAGCAATTCTTGGTGCCCAATGTTTAGCATTTTGCGTTGTAACCTGACAATCAAATTTTTCAGGCTTTACAAACATTTTATTTGTATCGTCAAATCTTCCTTCTTTAATTGTATCCAGCCAAATAACAAAATCTGCTGGAAAAAGACTTCTTGCTTCTGGTGTTGGACAGATAAAATCTGCAACTACATGGCTTCCTTCTTCTTTTATTTTTTTTGCAAAGTTTGCCATTCTTTTAGCTTGTCTTGTTCGCCCATCCTCTGAAAAATCCCAATCATTTGCTTCTTTTCTTACCTCATCTGCATTAAGTCTTTTTGCATTCAATAAGGGAGCAAGTTCGTTTGCTAAAGTTGTTTTTCCTGATCCGGGTAGACCCATTATTAATATTATTTTCATTTTATTTTTTAACCTCATAGAGACCTAACCAAGCATTTACATTTTTACTAGCAATATATTCTGATTTAAAAAATTCAATTTTTTTCCATCTATTATTTTTCTCCAATTCTTCAATCTTTTTATCAAAACCATATTCTTTGTAAATTCCTTCATTAATAGTGAAACAAATTAAACCTTTGTTTTTTGTAATTCGTATAAATTCGTCTAAAGCATTAGGTTTTACATGAGCATATGTAAAGGTTCCAACACACATAACTGCATCATAATAATCATCATTAGTTTTAATGGGTAGATTTAAGTCTACTTTATCTAATTTTTTATATAAATCTTTAGGAATTGTTTCTAATAAAGTTTTAGATAAGTCTGCTCCATGAAAATTATTATATCCAAATTTTTTTAATTCTTTTCCAACAAGCCCAGTTCCACATCCCGCATCAAATATTAATATACTTTTGTTTTCAGCATATTTTTTAAAGGTATTAACTGTCTCCTTTGGACCAGTGTAATTCCAATTAACCATATCTTTATTATATTTGTCTTTATCTCCCCAATCATCATAAAAACCCATTACCTCTTCAGTAGTTTTTAGTTTATAAATAGGGATTTTATTTCCAACATCTTTTTTTGACATTTATTTTTTCATTCAGTTAAATTATTAGCAATCCATTTGTGAAATTGATGAGTTGGATTGTCCATTACTGGAGAAAAATTTCCACCATTATAAACTGGCGAACTTCTACCTTTTTGCATACCTTCAACAGCCTTTATATCCTCCGACATTACTTCTTTCCAAAATTTTGTATTTTCTTTTCTCATGCTTTCTAATTCTTTACCATTAGCACTTTCTTTTCCTATATAATACATTTCTAAGTGTTCTTTAGTTTTGTTTGCCGCAATAGGTTCTAGCCAAAATATATAGACATGATCTATATGTAAACCAATCATTACATTTGGGAAAAGAGCAATATATTCTGCTTTCTTGCTTAAGTTTTTTGGCCAATTTGGAAAATTATTAAAGATTTTATTTCCTTTAATTGGTTGAATATATTTATTACTTCCTTGTCCTGCAAACCTGTTTGGTAATCCTTGAATGTGATAATGGTCACTAATATTTGACACTTTATTTAATTCTGGATGAATTGTTGGTAAATGATAACTTTCACAATAATTTTCAATTGCAAATTTCCAATTACTTTTAACTTCTAAATTAAAATATCCATTATTATTTGAATGAACTAATAAATTTTGATCTTCTTTAGATATAAATTTTAACCATCTATCTTCTAATGGTTTGATATATTTTTTGAACTCTACTTCATTATTGTTAATATTAACAAAAATCATATCCATCCAAACTTTGGCTCTAACTTCTTTTAAATTACTTTTTGTTTTATCAAATTTTTCTGATTCGTGAATATTTAGACCTCCAATATGTGGTGTAGCTACTAATTTTCCCTCAAAATTATATGCCCAAGAATGATAAGGACATCTTAAAATGTTTTTTAGAGAACAAGGCTCTTCTAAAAGCTTAAACCCTCTATGGCTACAAACGTTGTGAAATATTCTTATTTTGTTGTCCCTACCTCTTATTATAATTAAAGGGATCCCTAACAGGTTGTATGGCTTAGCGTCTCCTGGGTTTGGAACTGAGCTTCCTACCCCTATTACAGGCCATTTATCCTTAAAAATTTTCTCTTTCTCATATTCTAAATATTCAGTGCTTGTATAACACTCGTTTGGCAAGCCATGCGCCTTGTCGATTGGTTGGTTGACACTCTTAATTTTCTCAATTTCTAGAATATCAGATAAGACTTGATTTTTGACCTTTTTAGACATTTAAAAAAATTATCATGAGCAAAAATTTTGGCAACAAATTTTTCTAGTTATGAGATGAATTTCTTTGACAGGCTTTTTAAAATAGATAATTATCCGAAAAATGAACTTTTCAATTGAGATTGGACCACATACAGAAATAGAAACTTTACCTCCTGTGAAGGATGTTTATGTTACTATGCTTCCAGGTGGAGACTATAAAGAGACTGCTGAAAAATCTGGTGATTTAGTAAAAAAAGGATTTAACCCAGTTCCACATTTTCCAGCAAGATCAATTGCTGATGAAGATCAATTAAAAGACTATGTTTCAAAATGCAAAGATGTTGGTGTTAAGCAAGCTTTAGTAATTGGAGGAAGTAGAGATCCAGTTGGTAAATTTGATAGCTCAATTCAAATACTTGAAACAGGATTTTTTGAAGGAATTAAAATAGGAATAGCAGGACACCCAGAAGGAAGTCCAGATATTTCCGATACAGAATTAGAAAAAGCTATGATAGATAAAAAGCCTTATGCTGACTATATTGTAACCCAGTGGTTACTTGATAGTCAACCTATTGTAGATTACGTTTCTAAGCAGTCAGTGCCAGTGCATGTAGGAATTACTGGGCCAATGAAAATATCTAGCTTAATAAAATTTGCTAATATCGTAGGGGCAAAAAATTCCATTAATTTTCTTAAGTCTAATTTTACTAAGGCGTTAGATTTGTTGAAACCTAAAGACCCTAATGATTTAATTGGGAAAGTGAAAAAGTTTACAAATAACTTCCACATTTATACATTCGGCGGCTTGAAGGAAACTAACAAGTGGTTGAAGGAGAACGGTTATGTCTAATGAATTTGACTATACTAAACTAAAACATGCTACTTCAGTTGATCAATCAGATCGTGAAGTACCATACAATTTAAGACAAAGTGGACCTACAAAAGTTGAATTGTTAATTTCAACAAGAGTAAGAAAATCTCCATACTGGCATCTATCAATGGAAGCTGGTTGTTGGAGAGCAACTGTTTACAATCGTATTTATCATCCAAGAGGATATGTAAAACCAGAGGATGGTGGTGCAATGGTAGAGTACGATGCAATTGTTAATCACGTTACAATGTGGAACGTTGCTGTTGAAAGACAAATTAGAGTTAAGGGTCCGGATGCAGAAAAGTTTACAGACTACGTAATAACTAGAGATGCCACTAAAATATCACCAATGAGAGCAAGATATGTAATTTTATGTAATACTTATGGTGGTGTTTTAAATGATCCAATTCTTCTTAGAATTTCAAAAGATGAATTTTGGTTTTCTCTTTCAGACTCTGACATTGGTATGTACCTTCAGGGTGTTAATGCTGATGGTAGATTTGATTGCACAATTGAAGAAATTGATGTGTGTCCAGTACAAATCCAAGGACCTAAATCTAAAGCACTAATGAAAGATTTACTTGGTGATCAAGTTGATTTAGACAACATGCCTTTCTACGGTTTAGCTGAAGTTAAAGTTGGTGGAAGAAGTTGTGTAATTTCACAATCTGGCTTCTCTGGAGAAGCTGGCTATGAAATCTACTTGAGAGAAGCAACTAAATATGCAGATGATATGTGGAATGCAGTTCTTGATGCAGGAAAAAAACATCAACTAATGGTTATTGCTCCTGCTCACCATAGAAGAATTCAAGCTGGAATTCTTTCTTGGGGACAAGATATGGACCATCAACACAACCCTTTTCAGTGTAACCTTGGTTATCAAGTTTCATTATCGGGTAAAGGCGAATGGGATAAGAAAGCTGACTATGTAGGTAAAGCTGCTCTAGAAAAAATGGGTGCTGAAATTAAGGGTGGTAAAAAACCTTATAAGCTTCAGTTAGTTGGACTTGAAATGGGTGGAAAGCCTATTGAAGAGTATGCTCCTGATTTTTGGTTAGTATCAAATGAAGATGGTGGAGATCCAGTTGGATTCATTACATCTCCTTGGTATCACCCAGAGAAAAAGCAAAATATTGCTATGGGGTATGTGCCATTTGATGGAACATTAAATGCTAATGGTTTTCCTAAAGGTAAAGCTGGAACTAAATATAAAGTTCATTTACCAGCAAAGTACTCTGATACTCCAGGAACACCTGTTGATGCAGTAGTAGTGGATATTCCATTTAAAGAATCTTTTAACGCAAATACTAGAGAAGTCGTAAAAGGTTAAATTAATTTTTTGGGGGAGGTAAAACTCCCCCATAAATAATGACAAAAAATTTCATAATCGTGGTTTGCATAACTATTGTAATTGCTTTAATATTCTTTCCACTGTTTATTTCTTATAAAGCTCAAAAAAATAGTAAAAAAAATAAAAAATGATTTCTGTATTTTTCAATATCATAATCAAATCACTAAAAGCTGATAAAACTTTTTATAAAGATGATAATAATTTTAACGAAGCAGCAATTTATTTTGCTTTGATCATAATGCTCATTGTATCAATCATAAGCATAATTCCAAATAGTGTTTTTTTAGAATTTTTTAGTGCAGGTTTTAATATTGGTTCAATCAAAGGTCCAAACTTAAGGAGCATTATTATTGGGGCAGCAATTATTTGGACCATAAAAACAGTGTATCTATATTTTATTGGAACAGTTCTTTTTCCAAGTAAATTAACAAAATGTAATTTTAGAAAAATTTTTATTACAGTTGGCTACGCTCATTCACCATTAATATTCAATGCATTTGTTTTTGATACAAGTTTTTTTTATTTAATATTTGTGACTTATATCTGGTATAACGCAACATTAATAGTGGGTATAAATCAAATTTTAAATTACAAGAATATATTTAAGTCAGCTGCGATTGTATTGGCACCAATTATTATTTTAATATTATTTACAGTAAGTCAGTTTCTTAAATTGAGCTCCGGCACAATTAGCTAAATTGGAAAAATAGTCTTTGAAACTCTACAAGATTCACAAATTTTAAGACCTGTCAGTATCAAATTTTGTGAAACACTTTTGTCTTCCCTTTTACATTCTTCACAATAATCATTAAATTCTTCTAAATCTTTTTTTTTAGGGTTTAAATTATCTGAATCTTTAGTCATTATCAGTTAGGCCCGCTCCTGCTCCAGCTTGTTTTAAACTATCAGTTTCTTCAACAAATGTATTTTCTGATAATTTATAAAGGTCATTCCATTCATTTTCGTCAAAGGAATCTTTATTTTCTTGAAATGTAATTTTAACGGTATTTCCAATTGATACAATACCATTATTCAAAGAATTTGAGTATATGCTGTTATTATAATTTAATAAAAAAATTCTATTATCTATTTTTAATTCTAGTTTCTTTCCAATAACTTCTGAGGCCCTACTTATAAATGGTAAAAAAAGTATTGGGTAACCAATATTTTCAAAACTAATTTCCTTGAAACTTTCTAGAGATCTAACTTGGTCTAAAAAACTTAATCCAGCAATAATCGGGCAAAATTCAAGTTTTGTTTTTTTATTTTCATTACTAACAAGATTTAATTTTTCAAATTTTTTATTATTTCTAATTTGAAAATAATAATTTAAGTTTTTTATTCCACTTAATCCAAAAGTTTCTAGCATCCTGGTATTTTTTCCAACTTCTTCAGCAATACCCCAAGAAAAACCAGCAGCCTTAGTTGACCTTTTTGATACCGTTTCAATTTCACTTAAAGATTTCATTTAATTAAGTGAGTTATAAACCCAATGATCGTCATAATTTTTTAGCTGTTCTGGTAGTGGTGCTCCTTGAAACATACATATTCTTAACCATTTATCTGATCTTGGGTCAAATTTTAATGCTCCAAAAAAAGATAATTTTAATCTTAACATATCGATTGGCATAATAGACTTGCCTATTGTATTATCCTGTATTTCTGAATAGGGAAATTTTTCAATTATAAAAGCTCTTCTAACAACGTGTCTTAAATCAGAATTCTTTGCTAAAAATTTATCAATTGTTGAGCTATTCTTATATAATGACAATGTTTCATAAAGTTTTTTTATATCTCTTGCTATAGCAAGTGGCTGCTCTAAATCTGACCCATTTTCCTCAAATCTATCTGCCAATCTTGGTTCTTCTTTGTTTTTAGAAATAAACCAAAAGTTTTGATTATTTTCTTTTTTTGAAAAATCTATATTTAGTATCTTGGAGTACCTATCTTCTAATATAATTCTTAATTGAGAAACGGTTCTATCGGTTGGTATATTAAAATATTTTTCTTCCTCTGAGCTCATTTTGTTAATTAGTGGAGCAATAATATCATCATATGGCTCCATCATCATTGAAACAACATATTCTATGCATTCAACTTCAGAGTTTTTTTCTAACCATAAATAAATTTCATTAAATGCATATTTTTTTGAAAAATCAAATTCTTTTTCAAGAAAACCAATAAAAATATTTAAGTCTTTCAATAATGATTTTATTTTTTTTTGCTGATACTCACTTTCTGTATTCCATGAAGTTATATTTTTAATAGATTTTTTCAAACAACTCTTAAATAAATCGTAGTGTGCAGCTTTTATATTTTTAATTTCTCTTATATTTTTTAAAGCCATCTCCCTTGCATATACCCAGTTATTTAAAAGTGTTGGGTGGTTAACTATAAATGGTGCCATACCCAATCCTGTGGAGTTACCTATTCCTAAGTTTTTACATATTTCTGGATCCAAATTAACTGCTTTTTGTGGATTTTTGTTTTTTGCTACATGATTAACTTGGTCAAAAGTAAATTGTCTAACCAGATAAACTAACATCATTTCAAGACGAAATGGTCCATAAATTTCTTTTCTATTCTTGATTCTAAATCTATCAGCTAAACCAAATTTACCAGAACCATAAACTGCTGTGGTTCTGTACAAGTATCCAACCTTAGATAGCAAATTAATATCTGGCTGAATTCCTTTGCTTAAACTCTCAACGACATGATTAAATACGCGTACTGACTTATTTGCCCTAGATAAAGTTAATTCTTTATATGAAAGTCTACCTATTTCTTGTTTTGGAACTTCATTTTTTAATCTTTCAATATCTTTTTTTGTTGGAACGCCATCATGAAGTGTAAAAGCAGCATCCCACTTTGTTGCTATAACTCTGTCTGATCTTTCATTTTCATTCAGTTTATTTGCAAAACAAATTAAAGAGTAGACTCTATTATTTTTTTTAAATGAATAAATAGCTTCACCGTAACCAAATTCATCTAAATTAAATAAATCCTTCTTATATTCCCAGTCTTTAAATTCTTTTAAAAAACTTCTTAAAAAAGACAATTTTGATTGATGAAAGGATCCCAATCTAGATAATTTCATTATAATATTTGGATCTCTTAACTCTACTTTCATTAATTTATGCCCTTATAAAAATTGTACCAATTATTACCTAGAATTCCATTTACTTCATCTTCATCAAATCCAATTTTTTTTAACCCTGATTCTAAATTTTTAAATCCTCTTGCGTCTAAAAACCAATCAGGTTGTTTTGGAAAGCCAGGCTTATTCTTAGATCCTTCTCCATAATTTTTTGCTTTAGTCCAAGTTCCATTCCTCATCCACTCAACTATGCTATCTGGCTGATTTAGACATAAATCTGTTCCAATACCAATATTTTTTACACCCATAACTTCTGCTGTTTTTGCTGTCATTTCGCAAAAACTTTCTAAACTACAATCACTGCCATCTTTTAAGTGATGAGCATATAAAGATAATCCTAGCATTCCTCCACTGTCAGCCAAAGTTTTTAACAAGTCATTTGATTTATTTCTTTTTGCTATGTGCCAAAAACTTGGATTAGCATGTGTAATTGCAATCGGTTTTTCACTAATATCAATTGCATCTAGCGTGCTTTGTTCTGCTGAATGAGACATATCAATTACTATGCCAACTCTATTCATTTCTTTAATTGCTTCTCTTCCAAAATTGGTAACACCGCTGTCATTTTTTTCATAACAACCTGTGGCGAGTAACGATTGATTGTTATATGTAAGTTGCATAAACCTGCATCCTTGATCATGAACCTTTTCAATCAAGCCAATATCATCTTCGATAGGTGAGCAATTTTGGAAACCAAAAAAAATTGCTGTTTTGTTGTTTTTTTTTGCTTTTTCAATATCTTTAAAATCTTTACCTAAAAAAATTAAGTCTGAATTGTTTTTAAAATGGCTGTCCCAAGAACTAATAATATTTTGAAGTTCGTCAAAATCTTCATGGT